>CAZGNL010000216.1:0-7672 GCA_964527475.1 uncultured Syntrophaceae bacterium | reverse complement strand
CCGACATCTGTCATGTCACGTAAGCTGTCCGGGGCCCGCTCAATCGCCCCACGCGTACTGCGCGACCCTCCAATCCACCCCATACGTTGACCCGGAAAGGGGTGGTTTTCCCACGGGACTTTCATGCGAAGTTGAGATCACAGGAGTACGGTTCTGTTCTAGGGTGCCACTGCCGGCTTGCCCAGCAGTGCTCTTTATCACTTGTTCGGACGCGCAGTCCGCCTCATCTTGCAGGAGCAATCCCTTGATTTCGGGCCCTAAGTCGCCTATATTTCAACAAGGTAAACGCCATGATATCGTTTCGAGCCGTGAAACTCTATCTCTACATCGTTCTGAGCGGAGCTGTGCTGATCACGTTCATCCCGTGCGCGGGGAATCGATTCGTGGACTGGGACGACATGGCATTCGTTGTTAAAAACTACCATATCAGCACCCTGTCTCTTGATTCCCTCTACTGGATGCTCACCACAAATTATCAGGGGGTATGGCATCCGCTCACCTGGTTTTCTCATGCGGTTGACAGGGCCCTGTGGGGGCTACGTCCGTCACATCATCATTTCGTAAACGTCCTGATTCACACCCTGAACGTGGTCGTGTTCTGTTTTCTGGTCGTCAGGCTGCAGGAGGTCCGCAACGCGACGGAGGTCGAGCGCGCGGCGTTGTCTCGTGTAGGCATATACGTTGCGGCATTTTCGGCCGCTCTGCTCTTCGGCGTTCATCCGCTTAGGGTTGAGTCGGTGGCATGGCTTTCGGAACGAAAAGACGTGCTCTGCGCGTTCTTTTTTCTATCGGGGCTGGTAGCGTATTTGGGTTATGCTTCAGCTTCCACCCGCGCGGCAAGAGTGCGGAACTACCTGTTCTGTGTGGCTCTGCACTTGTTGGCTCTGCTTTCCAAGCCCACTGCCGTAACCTTTCCATTCGTCCTATTGTTGTTGGACTACTATCCGCTTCGTAGGCTCGGATCGACTTCCGTGAAGGCCGGCCTGGTGGAAAAGATTCCTTTCCTTGTCCTTACCACAGTAGACGTGGTGATCAATATGTGGGCCAAGGGGGGCGGGGCCGTGCCCTTTTCCTACGTGCCCTTGTACATGAGGATCATGAATGCCTTCTACGCGATGGTATTCTATATCCGTGAGACCATCTTTCCCACCCATCTGATCCCTCTTTATCAGTTGGACAGAGGGCTCAACTATTTCGCCCCTGTTTTCCTGGCGTCCATGATATTGGTGCTCACCGTGACAGCCTGGTGCTTGCGGAGGGCATACCGGAATGATCGTCTTTGGGCTGCTGTTTGGTTCTATTATATGATCACGTTGGCGCCAATGCTGGGCTTTTACATGGTCTTCAGACATGCCATGGCGGACAGGTACACTTATCTGACCACATTGGGTTTCTGGATTCTCTTCGGGCTGGGCGCTGCACGACTGTGGGACGGGGCCGAGAAGCTCAAACGGCCCATCGCGGTCAAGCTCTTTGTGGTCGCGTGTGTCGTAATATTGGCGTGCTGCTATGGATTGAGGACTCAAAGCCAGATCGCGGTATGGAAGAACACCGAGACACTCTGGACGTATGTAATCGACCGAGCTCGCTATGTGCCTGCGTTGGCGTATTTTGCCAGGGGCAAGGCGTATGAGGACAAGGGCCAGATACAAAAGGCCCTGGCCCATTACCACACGGCCTATTCGTTGAACCCCAAAAACAACAAGTATCTCAGCAGGATAGCCGGAATCCACGTGAAGCAAAAGGACTACGACACGAGCATGGCCATCTACCAAAAGATTCTGAAACAGGTACCCGAGAACTCCAGGGCCCACATCCATGTGGGAAGGGTTTTCGCTCTTCAGAGACGACTTGATCAAGCTCAGAAACATTTTGAGAAGGCCCTGAAACTGGATCCGGAATTGCCCGCGGCCTACCTGATGATGATGTTGCTTCACATTGAAAAGAATGAGAAAGACAAAGCGCTGGAGTACTACCGAAAATATACGGACAAAGGCCTGGAGGTTAAGCCGTCGATTGCCTCAAGGCTGGGGATCTCGTCCTTAGTCCTCAAAGGGACAAAATAGATGCCCCAACGCGTTGCCCGGCTGGAGACTGGATCGGCAGATTACAGCGGCCCGGCCCTATCTGCCCGGCTGCACGATCTTGTAGAGTCGCCATCGACCGTTGTTCGTCACTGGGCTCAGTTGGGGTTGAGCCCGTGAAATCGAATGGATGCGTGGGGTTCCGTTGACCAGAGCGAAATCAAAGTGCCTCAGATCCCTCGCCTTCACGTTTTCCGGGAACCACTCCAGACCGCCTGTCCATGCCCTCCGGAATTGTTTGTATACGACCAGACATGGGGAAAACTCCGCAAAAGAGAAATTGAGGGTCCCGCCTCTGAAGACCTGGGCATAGGCCGGGACCTGGATAAAGGGCCGCCCCCTGACGAACTCGCTGCGTTTGACCATATCCAGTCCGAGCACGCGGGGCGACTGTGGAAGCGCGTCAATGGCTTCCTGCAGTCCGGACAGATCCTTTCTCTCGAAATTCATCCATGCACCGGACACCGCGGCGCAGAAGGCCCCGACCATTGCCACGGCTGCCACCTGCCGAAACAATGGTCGAACGGACGGCGCGGGCAGCGCCAATACCGCCAGTATTGCAGCCGGCGGCATCCAACGCTGCCAGAAGCGGATAGTGTTCATGAACTTGTCGGGAAACAATTGTGCGAATGCGAAAAACATTCCCGCGGCCAGGAGCAATTCAATGTCCACCGAGCTTCGTAGATCTTTCCTGTTTTGCCACAATCCCACCAGTAACAGTGCGGCCACCGCTGAGAAAGCCACCAGCTCAGCCGGTCCACGAATGCCACCCAATGTCGAATCCGTCAATCCGGAAAGAGAAAGGCGGAACAACGGGCCGGTTGCCCATAACGGAGGAGTAGCCATTGAAGAACCGGAAAACATGGGGTACCAGATCGCGGTGACAACAATGAGCGGCGCCAGACACGCCGACCGGATCAACGCTCCGCGTACCGGGGCACGAAACACGATGGTCCTAAGAATGAACCACGCCACGCCCGCGGCAAACCACAATATGTGGCTCATGTACAAGAGTAATGCGCACCCCAGCCACTTGAAGGCTTCTTGCCGGGTGAATTTTGAGTAGTCGGATCGGCCCACAACGTAGAACCAGAGCACGAACGCGGGCCAGCCCACCGCAAAACTGTAGAAACCCCAATAGATGATGTGATTGAGCACAAACAAGGAGGCCAGTATACCCAACGCGGCCGGCCTATTTCTCTGACCGGCGATGAGATGGATAGAGATCACCCAGAGCAGTACGATAAGGAGCATCGCAAGGCGCCCGGAGTTCTCGGGCCCGAACAAAGCCCAACAGCCCCCTAGAACCAGATAGGAGAGGCTATATGGTGTGAACCATTGGATGGTGTACGGGCTGCCCTTTGGGTCCTGAAGCGTTTCAACCAACAGTCTTATCTGAGCGGCCTGCTGAGGCAGATCAGTTATGGGAGGGAATAGCGTGAGCAGAAAGGGACAAGCCAGTAGTGAGCAGCACACCAGAGCCGATATTGAGCGAGGTATTCCCATGGCGCCTCTTATGAGAAGCGGTTTCATTTCGGACGGCCCGACCATACAGGTTGACAGGTCGGGCAAACGGTTCGCTGTTCCAAGAGCGTATCGCGGTTCATGCGGAACCGTTCACTTGTACTCACTCATGTTAGGTTTAGTCAACGAGTATTTGATCAGGATGGGTAACCATTAGGTCATTCCAGGGGGCTCTATTAGGATGTCATTGCGAGCGCAGCGAAGCAATCTCCCGCACAGTGAATATGGGGATTGCTTCCGGACAAAGACAGATCTTGTAAATCCAAGTGGCGTTTGATAGTTCTCTGTGCCCGGGATAGCGCATGGCATTCTGAAACAGGTGAATTTGAGCCTTATTTCCGGCAGTGCCTGGAATTGTTTGTAGTCGAGCTGAGATGGCTTCCTCCGAAGAGACCCCGTCGGGCGGTGTTCATTAATGAACGAAAACAATGGCCTCATTGATGTGGCAATACCCCTTCCTTTGGACGGCCCGTTTACGTACAGAGTTCCCGATGAGCTTGTGCCGCGGGTGGCTGTGGGACGCAGGGTGCTGGTTCCATTCAGGAACAAGATCAGGGCTGGTTTCATCGTGGACACCGCGAGCCAAAACACGGATCTGAAACAGGTCCGTGACGTTGTGGATATCCCTGATGAACCGACCTATGTGACCGAAAATCTTTGGTCATTTATTCGCTGGATCGCGGATTACTACTTATTGCCCGTTGGACTGGTGCTCAAGACCGCGCTTCCACCCGGATCTGACAGGAAGTCCAGACCTTGGGCCATTCTCACCCCGGAGGGACGAAAGTGGTTCGGAGGATCGGGGAACGAGGCGGGAGTGACACTACCTGCCAAGTTCTTGAAATCAGGGGTTATGCTCCACAAAGATCTCGTCGACGCGATCGGCTCGGAGCAGATCGATCAGGCCCGCCAAAGGGACCGGGTCAGAGTAGAAGAACGAATAGCCCGGCCCAGGACCAGCCTTTGGAAGAAAAAGCTACCGGAACTGCTCAATCCCGTGGGGACCCCGGGCGCGGCTATGGACGATCCTCCGGAACCCACACCGGAACAGAAGACCGTGCTGGAAAGCGTTAGATCTGCCATAGCCGGCGGCGGTTTCAATCCGTTTCTCCTTTTCGGAGTGACCGGATCGGGCAAGACCGAGATCTATCTGAGGGCGATTGATGAGACATTGAAGAGGGGCAAGCGTGCTCTTGTGCTCGTTCCGGAAATAGCCCTCACACCGCAACTGGCACGCCGTTTCTTGAGGCGACTTGGCGGGGGAGTAGCACTGTTTCATAGCGGTCTTACGCCGGCCCAGAGGCTGGACGAATGGCGGCGCATGCGAGTCGGCCTGGTGAACGTAGTCATAGCCGCACGATCGGGGACCTTTGTGCCCCTGGAGAACCTGGGCCTGATCGTCGTAGATGAAGAACACGACCCATCCTACAAGCAGGAGGATAGCTGCCCGTATAACGCTCGGGACATGGCCCTCGCACGCGGCCGACTGGAAGGGGCCTGTGTGATACTGGGGAGCGCGACTCCGTCTTTCGAGAGCTTCGTCAATGCTCAGCGCGGGAAGATTGTGCGCCTGGATCTTCGTTCGCGGCATCATGGCGGCAAACTCCCTCCGGTCGAAGTGGTGGATCTCAAGATATCCGAGGGATGGGAGAAGACGGGAGCTTTCCTCACCAGCAATTTGACGCGAGCCATCGGAGAAACTCTTGACCGCAAAGAACAGGCCGTGATTTTCCTGAACAGAAGGGGATTCGATACCTTTGCCCAGTGTCGATCCTGCGGTTACGCGTTCAAGTGCCCCAATTGCGACGTCAGCCTGACTCATCACAAGAGGGCCCGGGACTTGCGTTGCCACATGTGCGGCTTCTCCCAGATGGCGCCTCCTCTGTGCCCGGAGTGCTCGGGAACGAAGATCTTCTTCGGTGGAGTCGGAACGCAGAAGGTGGAACAGGAACTGGCTCGCCTGTTCCCGGAAGCGCGCATTGAAAGGCTCGACAGGGATTCGACACGCCGCCGCGACGACTTGCTGGGGATCCTTGAACGATTCCGAAAGCAGGAGATCGACATTCTGACCGGAACGCAGATGATAGTGAAGGGCCACGATTTCCCGGGAATCTCGTTGGTCGGTATACTCTGCGGCGATCAGTCTCTGCACTTCCCGGATTTTCGGGCCTCGGAACGAACATTTCAGATGCTGACTCAGGTGGCGGGCCGCACCGGAAGGGAATCGGATTCCGGACGGGTTTTACTCCAAACCTTTGACCCGGACCACGAGGCGATCCGGTTCGCGGCGTCCCACGCATACGAAGACTTCTTCCAATGGGATTCCGCGGTTCGAGAAGAACTCTTCTATCCTCCTTTCGGGTATCTGATACTCGTGAGGGTAGAGGGAAACAACGAGAAGCGAGTGGAATCCAAGGCTTTGAAGATAGGCCGGGCCGCTAGAATGATCAAGGGGGATTCAAGGGAAGTCATGATCATGGGGCCTGCTCCCGCGCCTAGAAAAAAGGTGATAGGACGGTATAGGTGGCAGGTTCTCTTCAAGGCCGCTACGCGAGCCCCTGTCCGTAGCCTGGTCAAGTCTCTCATGGAGGAAGGTTGGTTAAAGGGGCATGGATTCAAGATCATCGTGGATGTGGATCCGGTAGATCTCCTGTGAAAACATGCCGGTCCTCTTGCCTCATGAGGCCATGTCGGTGCATAATGGGGACTGACTGAATGGAGGCCTCATGAAGCAATCAATTGTAGTGGCATTTGCGGCCGTAGTCTTCCTCGTCATGGGGGGGGCGATAATTGCGTGGTCCGTGTTTCAGGGGGGGGGAGTTGAAGAGAATTTCGACATCATTCCGCACTTCACTGATGAGAGCTTTGAAAAAGATGTGGTGGAATCCTCGAAGACACGTCCCGTGCTCGTGGATTTTTACGCTCCGTGGTGCTATCCGTGCAAGTTCTATGAGCCGATGCTTCGAGAGATGGTAAAGGAACTGGGCGATAGTGTGGTCATCGGGAAGGTCAACATCGACAAGAACCTGATAGGCCGGCGCCTGGGGATTAACAGAGTCCCCACAGTCCTGATCATTCGAGACGGAGAAATAAAGAATGCCTTTCTGGGCGTTCAGCCCAAGGAAACCCTGGTAAAGGCCTTGAAAGAACATGGGGCTACCGAGCAATGAAGGAAGAGCGGACTGTCCCCCGCAAACTCACCGACCTGAGAATCATGATAAGAGGCGCCGGCGAGATGGCCTCCGGCACCGCGTGCCGCCTCTATCGCGCGGGATTCCGCAATCTGCTCATGACCGAGATTGACAACCCGCTTGCAGTGAGGCGCCTGGTCAGCTTCAGCGAGGCAATTTGCGAAGGAGACTGGGCCGTAGAGGGAATAGGCTCGACCGGAATAGACCACCCCGAGGAGGCCCCGAACCTGTGGAGCGAAAACATTATCCCGATCATCGTGGATCCACAAGCTTTGTCAAGGCATGCCGTCAACCCACAAGTGTTTATCGACGCTACCCTGGCAAAGAAGAACCTGGGGACGGCAATTGACTACGCTCCCCTGGTGATCGGAATGGGACCGGGGTTCCATGCGTCAAGAGACGTACACTACGTGATCGAGACCAACAGGGGACATGATCTGGGCCGCTTGATCTCCAACGGTTCAGCTTCTCCCAACACCGGAACGCCCGGAAACATAGCCGGATACACCGGCGAGCGAGTGCTGAGGGCGCCTGATGACGGGTTGTTCCAATCGGACAGGCGAATAGGAGACCTGGTGGAAAAAGGCGCGACGGTGGGGCAAGTGGCCGGCGCTCCAGTCAAGGCCCAAATCAAAGGACTCCTTCGCGGACTCATCAGGCCGGGCTTCTCGGTTACCCGGGGGTTGAAAATCGGCGATATGGACCCGCGCTGCGAACCCTCGTACTGCAACACAATCTCCGAGAAGGCCCGATCCATCGGCGGAACCGTGCTGGAGGCCGTGCTCATGAAGTTCAATACTCCTTGAGTCCAGTGGCTCCCGGCCATCGCCTCATACCAACTATCACCCCTGATAAGGGACAACGAACTACGAA
>CAZGNL010000215.1:3028-7706 GCA_964527475.1 uncultured Syntrophaceae bacterium | reverse complement strand
CGCCCCCTCCATTCTCACCGGGCGCAGAACCGCTTCAAGCCCGGTGAACGATTACATCCAAACATCAAGTAAACGTCTGGACCGTGAACATCTCCGTCCAACACTCCGACCTGTTTCCCCGCTGTAGCCAGGAATGGGGCGGGGTTCACAGCGACGGCATATTGGCCTACTCCACGTTTTTCGCCTATTACAGCGATCCGATTCGGCTGCATTGCTCCTCATGACCGCGCCTGCGTCCCGGGGGTTCGCAGAAGCCCGGCGAACCGCAGGATTAGGCGGCAGGCTCCTGGTGAATGCGCTTCGGCAGCGTGAAGCTGAATGTCGTTCCTTTTTCGGGTTCAGACTTGACCCAGACCCGCCCATGGTGACTCTCGACAATCTGCTTCACAAGGTAGAGTCCCAATCCCCTCCCTGTTCCCTGCTCAGTCCCCGGAGCTCGAAAGTATTTGTCGAAAACCTTCTCCTGATATTCCGGGGGGATTCCATCTCCGTTACCTGAGACGTGGATATCAACGGAGTCTCCGTTTCCAACGATAGTTGCCACAATGGCTTGATCTGTTTGATCCCCCATGTGGCGGAACGCGTTGGCAAACAAGTCGTCAAAGACCTGCTTGATGCGGTTTCTGTTCCCAACTGCCTGCGGAAGCGAACCCGTCATATTCTTTCTCGGTTTCACGTTCCTTTCTCCTGCCGGACCCTCATACTGTCCCATGACTTCGCTTAGAATCTTATCCAGACTTATTGGAACCTGCTTTTCTTCCCTTCTTGTGTTACATGAACCCATCAGGCCCATTTGATCCTCCGGAAAGGCCTATGTAGATAACCGCGAAGCCATCTGTCCGCCTGGAGCCTTAGAGAACTACTACTGACGGCTCATCGTTATGGAAATCTCCGTTGCTGCTGGAGGCGCCCAATCCTGTTGCCACCGTGGGCCCAACCATTCAAGGCCGCTCCTTGCCCCTCCCTGCTACAGAACCTTTTGAGGAAAGGAGGGCTACAACTTCCTTATGTCCTCTCTTGGCTGCCAAATCCCAGGCGGTTAGTCCGAATTCGTCCTGAGCGTTGACATTCGCTCCAGCTTTCACGAGCAGTTCCGCTCCGCTCAAGATCCCATTGATTGCCGCCATCATCAAGGCAGTCCTCCCGCTCCTGTCCTTGGCATTGACCTCGGCGCCGGCTTCCAGAATCAGCTCAATGGGCTGAGGATCCGGCGACAGGCACGAGTACATTAACGCACCACGATCACTGGTCTTCTCAGTGAGTCTGACGTCCGCTCCGTTTTCCACGAGAAACCTGACAACATCTACTCGGTCCCAATGGGCTGCCATCATCAGCGGGGTCACGCCCTTCATGTTCGCGAAGTTAATGTCGGCTCCATGTGAAATGAGTTCACGTACTCCTTGCAGATTTCCCGCCATGGCCCCTTCTATGAGCCGATTCCCCAACTCCTGGAGTGTCTGGTTGTCTCTTTCTTGAAGCACATCTCCTCCCACAGAATAGGCCCGGGCTTGTTTCACTCCTGTGTACTTGGATTACTGTTCAAGCGATCTCCCTGCACTTCCGATTCAGGGTCCGCCCGGCAGTCATTCAGGTGTCATCCTTGCGCTGACCGGAAACCGCAGGATGCAGGGATGAACCTCCACATGGCCCTTTCTGAGTGATGTCCGACAACGGATCCTTGCATAACAACATCCAAGTTTCATGCCAAGGAGTGTCGTTGTCTCAGGAAACGTAAAAGAAGCCGGTGAATCCGCGACGTCAGCGATTGTGGAAGGGTGTGCTGGAGAGCCCAAGGGATTGCGCTATCAGGCATGGGCCGGCACGCGAAAAAGACGGAAAGTCACTTCAAGCATAGATAATGAGTGATTGCACGTGTTTCTTCTGTCATACTATAAGAATTTTGCCCTGTTGCTATGTCTTTTTATAAGACTTGATCCTAAACCTCTTGATATACCTGTAGAACGCGTCGCGAGAAACACCGAGGCTTTGCGCGGCTTCCGTTTTCTTGCCGTTACAATCCAGGAGAGCTTGTTCGCACAGATACCTCGTGGCCTCCTCGTGCACGGATCGGAGCGTCTTGCCGCGAACGTAGTGGATTGGATGCGACCATTCCTTGTGATCCGTGCTGCCATCGGGCTTCTCGCTCTTGGGCAGGGCCACGCGGAACCTTCCTCCCGGCCAGAGCATTAATGAACGCTCAATGACATTTCTCAGTTCTCTGACGTTTCCCGGCCAGTGGTACTGTGAAAGGACACGCAGGTGTTCCCCATCGATTATGGGCAGCTTGGTGAATTGCATGTCCAGGGCCAATTGTGAGAGAATCCCTTCGACGAGACCAGGGACATCCTCTTTCCGGTCTCTCAACGGTGGAACATCGATAGGAAAAATATTCAGGCGATAGAAGAGAGGTTTGAGAAAGCGTCCTTCAGCAACCTCACTGTCCAGATCCCGGTGGGTGGCCGCAATCAGCCTTGCATCAACGTAAACTGACTTCTCACCGCCCACTCGCAAGAACGAATTCGTGTCCAGAAAGGCCAGGAGTTTGGATTGCAAAGACAGGTCAAGCTCACCGACTTCATTGAGCAAAATCGTTCCACCCTCAGCCATCTCAAGTTGGCCTTTTTTTCGAACCGAGGCTCCGGTAAAGGCTCCGCGTTCATGGCCGAACAGTTCCGATTCTGCCAATTCCCTTGGTAGGGCCGCGCAGTTTATTGAAAAGAATGGTCCGCTGGCGCGTGGGGAATGATCGTGAATCCAACGTGCCAAATGATCTTTTCCACTTCCGCTTTCTCCCTGGAGTATGACTACTCCGTCGGAACGGGCGGCATGGAGCGCCATTTTCAAGGTGTCCTGCATGGTTTTCGATGGGTAGTCATCAATTGTGGTTCGGGACCTCGCAATGGGCACTTTCCTCTCCGTCTCATAGCGAGAAATGCCGCAAACGCCTATGATTTCTCCCCTATTGTCTTTGAGCGGCACCCAGACATCGCGGAAGAGAATGAGTGAACCTCTGATAGGCCGCAATTGCTCATATTCAACCGTGTCTCCCGCAAGAGATCGAGAACTCCGTTCCGCGATTTGTTTTCCGATTTCGGCGCCGTAAATATCCTCGGCTCGCCGCCCGATAAACTCAGATGCCGAAACATCGAAGAGATCTGTCACAGCCGGATTGACGTTGGAGTATCTGAGATCGGTATCCATCACGAATATGCATGCCCCGGTCTGCTCAAACAACGCTCGAAAACGTTCCTCGCTTGAACGTAGAGCCTCTTCCGCGCGCTTCAGTTTGGTAATATCAGTAACATGGTCGGCCACCAGTCTTACGTTCCCCGATTCATCAGGAATGGGGAAGAGATTGATTTGCCTGGTCCTTCCGTCCACAGGATTCGTGAATTGGAAGGATTTAGGCTTACCGGCTTCGAAGACTTCGAGTGTAGGACACTGTTCACACGGAATCGCGCGGTTCATATATGCCTCATAGCAGTGGACGCCTATTTTCCGCTTCTCCTCCGGCGCAGAATGGACTCCTTTCCAGTTGCTTAGAACCACTCGCAGATCTCTATCATGCACTGAAACAAGATCAGGAGCAGCTTCAAACAGGGCGTTCAGCAGAGTGGGAGAGTCCAGCAGGTCTTGTTCCCTTTGCCTGAGGCTCGTGACATCGGTCATGACCGTTAGGCATCTGCTAGACGCGTCCTCAGAACCCTTCACAGCCACGCTGTCCAGTCGAACCTGGACTTGAGTTCCGTCCCCTCTTGCCAATTTGACCTCGCAACTCTGTTTGGACTCCGTTTGAAAAATGTGGGCCAGATGGGAACGATAGGTGTCCTTATTGTCCGCATGAACGAAACCGGAAAACGGTGTTTGAATGAGCAGTCTTCTCTCCAGCCCCAATAAGGCGGCGCCGGTAAAGTTGGCCTCCTGAATCAGGCCCTTGGCACTCAAAGTGACATGGCCTACCGGAGCGAAGTCATACATCTCCGTGTATCGCTCTTTTGAATCTTGCAAATCATTTTGAGCCAACTCCAACTCTGCTACCCGCTTGCGAAGCCCCTCTACTTTTCGTACGAGTTGTTCGTTCGTTCCGGCTTCGTCTTTCATGGGCCTCTCCTCACTGATAATGCCAATCCTGCCGGGAAATCCGCGGACGAAGGTAATACCTGAACATCGTGACGTTTTTGATTCTATCCAAACCAACGGTTTGAGTCAAAGAACATTGAGGAGCCAATCCAATCAGGTCTTCACCGGCACGCCGCCCCGCTCGGTACCCGGGGAGATGCCCCTGATGAAAGAATGACCGGCAAGATGCCGGTCCTACTCCGGATCAATCACCGGGGGCACGGTGTTAAGTGTGGGCAATGGCCGGCTTACAAAAGAGGGGAGAGCCGCTGATCTGATGCCCTTTGAAGTAACTCAGAAGAATCGCGAACTCGGTGTCACTTCCCCCGCACCCTGTCCAGTGAGCTGCGGACGATGCCGAGATTGTGCGGATCATTCAGGCGGACATAGATAGCCTCCGCCTGTTCATATAGGGATATTGCCCGGGTGATGTCGTCCTGCTCCTCTGCAATTCTCCCCAACTGGTGGAGTGTGCCTGCCTGCCCGTGCTCGTTGCCGATGCGCTCTTCAATGGCGAGGCTCTGTCGATACCACCGCTCTGCCTCAGCAAAATCCCGAC
>CAZGNL010000215.1:0-2928 GCA_964527475.1 uncultured Syntrophaceae bacterium | reverse complement strand
TGCAATTCTCCCCAACTGGTGGAGAGCGGTCGCGACATTGCGGTCATCGCCGGCGCCCTCGTAGTGATCTTTGAGGCGTAGGAGTATGGCCTCCGCGCCTACAAAGTCACGCCTGTATTGCACCGCCCGGGAGCGATGTCCCAGCAAAGCGCGGAAAAGGCCCTCTCCTCCTTGTACCGTGTTGCCGTCCGGGTCTGTGACATCTTGCTCCATATTGGTTATGAGGCGTTCCCACTCCACCCAACGACCTTGCATTGTAAGCAGTCGCATCATCCCATAGAGAATGCCGTGCATGTCATTCCAACGCTCGCGCTTCCTGGCAAACCCAAGAGCGTGTGTCAAATTGTCCTCTTCCGCGGCCAGTAATGACATGGCCGACTCGGCGCTTCGATCGAACATCTGATGCAGATACGCCCCGTATTGACTGTACGCTTTAGCATAGGCACGCTCAAACCATTCGTCCTGGCCTGGAAACGCCTGCTCCAGAAGATCGTGAAAGAACCAGGGCAACGCAGGGTGCACAGTGTAGAGACCTTTGCCGATCTGCCGCAACAGACCGACTTCCGCGGCTGAATCCAACAGCCTTATCCAATCATCCTTTCCTAAGCCCTGGAGTAGGTCCGGAGCGCCCTCCACCTTGCTGCACATGTACGCCAGTAAGTCCGCGTCTACAAGACCCTGGAATAAGGCCAGTATCCCGAGACGCCTCCGCAGCGTCTCATCGAGTGCATCGAGTCGGTACGTAAGGGAAGCCGTGAGAGAGCGCTCCCGCCCTTGCCAGGGGTCGTCCCTGGTGAAGGTTGCCTCACCTGTGCGCAGTTTGTTGAGTAGGTCTTCCGCTGATGTTCGCTTGAGCTCCGGGATTATGACCTGAATCGCGAGAGGATTACCCCGCAGGTATTGCAGCAGATCATTGTAGTCGTCAAGAGATCTGATCTGCTCAACATTGAGCCCTGCCCGCCGTAGTACTCGCAGGGCCAGGTCCTGGGCCTCGATCAGCTTCAGGCCGGAAAGCTCTACTCGGCGATAGATGTTTCCAAGCCACCCCTCATCGCGGCGGCTCGTGATCAAGACCTTGGTGCGGCCATTGCTCAGATCCCGCAGGAATTTACGCAACTCTTCTTGCTCCTCAGGAGTCCAGGCTGATTCCGTTCCTTCCGGAAAGCCATGCACAGGCTCGAAGTTGTCCCAGATCATCAGACACGGGACCTGTTTGAGAATGTCCAGGGCAAGCCCGCGTCGCTGTACAGCGTCCAGCAAATGCCATTCCGTTCCCATCTGCCGCTTAATGTCCACGTTGAACAGCTGGCCCACGCGGTCGCACACCTGCGCAAGGGGCAGATAGTTTTCAAACTTGAAGAAAAAGATCGGACCGTCGAGCCCGCCCGTCTCAGCAAGCCACCGAGCAAATCCCATTGCCATCTCTGTCTTGCCCACACCGGCCATCCCCTGCATGAGGACCGTAGTCTCTGTCTGAAATGAACGCTCCAGTTCCAGGGTCACGTTGTCGCGTCCCACAAAGCCGTATGCAGGAGCGTCCGGGCAGTCGATCTCCGCGCCGGCTCTCACCTGCCGGTCCTCCAGCACTGATGTATCGAGGCGCAGTTCATCCCGAGGCTCCAACACCTGGATAGGCGCGGCCTCAAACAGGACCGGGACCATCCAATCCTTGAGTTCAATATCTCCGATGGGGGATACACGCTGAGGATGGGAACGAAGCTCCTCACGGCCATTGGAGACCGCGCGTGCAAGCTGCTCACCATTTGCCAGGCCCTGGTACAACCGGGCCATGAACCTGACCGCGGTCTGCACGTACACCGAATAGGTCATGGCTACCACCCCACCCGCGCCCGCCTTGAGGATCTGATTACCCACTGAGAGATAGAGGCTCTCAGGTCGGGTCATACCTGATTGGCAGGCATCGAGAAGGACAATGGGCACGCGCTTTCCCGCAATCAATCCACCCAGTTCTTCGCCGGTGATTTCCCGCCGCGGTTTGTCGTCCTCTCCTTCAAAGAGGAGGAGGCCCTGTTCGCTCGCTGTACCACACCCCTGAGGAAAGGCCCCATGCCCATCAAAATGGAGCGCGTGGTAGAAGTCCGGCTTGTCACTGAGCACTCGGGAGAGCTGCTCAAACGTGGGGGGCCGCAACACATCCAAGTGGATACGCTCCTTATGCTCGCGAAACAACTCCACCAGGGGCCGGGCCAAGGATTGAAAGGGGATATCCCCGTCAGGCCCACCCGGTCGGCAGATGACCAGCAATATGTTGAACGCTTCCCGATCACTGGGAGTCGGCGTATCGAATATCAGATTCGGCTGACTCCGCACGAAAGAATGCGCAAGCCGTGCCAGATCCCCGAATTCCGCTTTCACCGGGTCCCGTATGAGCTCCCACGGCAGTGATATCCCCACAGGATCGGCCGCGTGAATCACGATCCGGGTGTTCCCGAGATCGTCGGCAATATGCGCGTAGAGCGCGGCGGTTTCCCTATCATCGAAAACAGCCTCAAAGAGATCCTGTCCCAGTCGGATCATCAGTTCCTTAACTCGCTCTGCGCGGGTGAGGAACTCTCCCCAGGGATAGTGTAGAAACTCCTCCAGATACCATTGGATGTCCCCGCGGTCATTCGGTTCAACGCTGAACCGGAACTCTGCTTCACGCTCCTGGGGCTGCGCGTTTGGGTCTCGGCGATAATTCACCCGGACACGCGCGGCTTCATTGTCCGATCCAGGAATGTGCTGAATGGTAAGCTCTTTCATCTGATTTCCCCGTTGGAGTTTCCGTGTAAGTATGTGGCATTCATCTTACCCTAAACCGAACCCTTTGTCTTCCCCGGCGCGAGACGGATTCGGATTTCTAAGAGTAATCCGGGGGAACCTTTTCTCGGTAGCTGCTCCGCGCAGGGCGATATGGCCTCCCCGAGG
>CAZGNL010000214.1:0-7742 GCA_964527475.1 uncultured Syntrophaceae bacterium | reverse complement strand
ATGCGCGCAAGGCCCCATGGACATACCTGAATCCGTGGCCCAGGCTTCCAGCGCGGCGGCCAGGGCTGCCGAGGTTGTGATGACCGGAGGAATGGATCTGGCGGTCTGACGAAGAATAGACTTGGGCCACCCACCCCGCGTGTTGCGCGGGGTTTGCCAAGTGTTCGGAGTTTTGAGACAGCCTCCATGCTGCGCCCCCACGTAGCGGTGGACTTACGCTTTGGAAAGCGAATCGGCAGGAGAGCCCGGCCCCTGAAGGTTGGTCGGCCCCGGGCTCCAAGGAAAACCCGGGAGGAGAAATTGTGTTGGAAGAGCAATCCGGATCCGATATTCGAATAGGCGTGTTCATCTGTGACTGCGGTTCCAATATCGCGGGGTATTTGAACATGCAGGAACTGGTGGATCACGCTGAGACTTTGCCGAACGTCTGTTTTGTGCAGGAGAACCTCTACACCTGTTCCGAGAGCGGAATCAATGAAATAAAGGAAGCCATTCCCAAGCACAACCTCAACCGGGTTGTGGTGGCCTCGTGTACGCCGCGCACTCACGAACCTCTGTTCCAGAGCGCGTGTGAGGAAGCCGGGCTGAATCCGTACCTCTTTGAGATGGCAAATATTCGGGATCAGTGTTCCTGGGTCCACATGAAGCAGCGTGAAGATGGAACCGAGCGGGCCAGAGTCCAGATCAGAATGGCCGTGGCCAAGGCCGCGAGGCTCAGGGAACTCGGCCGCATTGAACTCCAGCTAACCCATAGAGCCGTGGTAATCGGAGGGGGCGTGTCCGGCATGTCCGCGGCCTTGGCCCTGGGTAACATGGGGTATGAGGTGGACCTGATTGAAAAGAGCGACCGCGTCGGCGGCATACTCAATGACCTCAATGTGATAGTCCCCTCCAATCAACCCGCGGAGGACCTGGTCAATGACCTGGCCGGCAGGCTCGAAGAGAATCCCAAGGTGAGCGTTCACACGCAATCAGAGGTGAAAAAGGTTGAGGGATACGTGGGCAATTTCGTTGTCACATTTGACGACAACGGAGCGGAAGCCAAGGTCAAGAGCGGGGTAATCATCGTGGCAGTGGGTGCGAGGGTGCTCAAGCCTGATGGTCTTTTCGGTTACAACGGCGAAAACGTGATTACGCACCTCGAACTGGAAGCCATGCTCAAGCAGGGCCTTCCGGGACCAAAGAAGGTCGTGGTGATCCAGTGCGTGGGTTCCAGATGTGAAGAGCGCACATACTGTTCTCGAATCTGCTGCATGACCGCGGTGAAGAACTCCATCCTCCTCAAGGAGGCTGATTCGGATACCCAGGTGACCATACTCTACCGTGACATGCAGATGTACGGCGTTGAAAACGAGGACATGTTCCGTAAATCCCGGGAGCTTGGAGTGAGGTACGCCACTTATGATCCGTCCAAACCCCCAATTGTGGAAGACGGACAGGTGAACGTCTATCATGTGCGTATGGGCAAAGAGATTACCGTGCCCGCGGATCTGGTGGTGCTGTCAACCCCGTTGATCGCTCAGGAGGATGCGCCTAAGATCTCGACCATGCTGAAAGTGCCTGTGAACGAGAACGGTTTCTTCCTTGAAGGCCATGTGAAGCTCAAGCCATTGGATTTCGCTACCGACGGCATTTATCTTTGCGGCAACGCGCGTTTCCCGGCAACGATTCGGGAAGCGGTTTCCCAGGGACTGGGCGCGGCTTCAAGGGCCGCGATTGTGCTCTCCAAGGACGCGCTTTTCACGAGCGGCATCGTGGCCGACATCAATGCGGACACATGCTGCGGTTGTTTGGGATGCGTTGAGGTTTGTCCCTACGCCGCGATCAACTATATTGAAAAAAGAGGCGTGTGTCAGGTGAACAAGGTCCTGTGCAAGGGATGCGGCGGGTGCGCTGCAACATGTCCCTCCGGAAGCGTGAGACTTGACGGTTTTTCCGACAAACAGATCTACGCTCAGATCGAACAGGCCCTGGCTGGATAACGAAAGCAAATATAAATCCCAATCTGCTTGATTCAAGCAAGGGGAGTGAGAATGTCCAACGATAAGTTTGAACCTACCATTGTCGGGTTTTTGTGCAACTGGTGCGCTTACGCGGGAGCGGACCTGGCAGGCGTGAGTCGTTTGCAGTATCCGCCGAATCTGCGAACCATCCGGACCCTCTGTTCCGCAACCGTGGGGCCCCATCAGATTCTGAAGGCCTTCCAAAAAGGGGCGGACGGCGTCTTTGTGGGTGGATGACACATCGGCGATTGCCATTACCTGTACGGTAATTACATGACAATAAAGAGAATCACTTTCATGAAGAATCTCCTGGAATTTACGGGGATCGATCCCGAACGCCTACTGCTGAAGTGGGTCTCCTCTGCCGAGGGACCCCGCTTTGCGCAGGTGGTGACCGAATTCACGGACAAGATACGGGGCATTGGGCCGTCTCCGCTGGCGCAAGCCCCAAAGATTGAGCAGAGCGGCTGATCGCCGGCCGGATGTCTCGTGTGACGGAACCAAGGCCTCAATATGGAAAACCAATGATCTGCTGTAATGGTTCACGGTGAACGGTTACGATCTACTGATCCATTGAACTGGGTACCGAAATGTTAGAACAAGTCACGGAACATGTTAAGGGACTCTTCAACGAAGGGAAAATCGCCGCATTCGTGGGGCTGAGGGATCTGGACGGGAACGTGACGCCCCACCTGTTCGAGAGCGCAGAAGAATTGAACGACGGCTTCACCCTCGGAAAAAGGGAAACAGGCCCCCCGGCTCGATATCCCCTGTCGAGGATTCTGATGACCCTGCTCGGCAGGCATCCTGATGAAACCTTTGGGGTGCTGGTGCGGGGTTGTGATGAGCGTGCCCTCAATGAGCTTCTGCGTTGGAACCAGGTGAACGCGGAGGCCCGGATCGTGAAAGTCGGCTTCGCTTGCCTACAAGAACTGGCCGATGCGCACGAATGCCGCAAGCCTTTCCCTGATGAGCTTGTGGCCGGCGACAAGGCCCAGCCGGTCTCCAACGATTCGGTCAAGGAGATAATGGCCAAAGACCTGGAGGGCAGGCTCGATTATTGGCACAAAGAGTTCGACAAGTGCGTCAAGTGCTACGGATGCCGAGATGTTTGCCCGGTGTGCTTCTGTAATGTCTGCACCCTGGCGGAGGACGCCCTGATCCGAACAGGAGACTTGCCGCCTGAAAACCCGATGTTCCATCTCACTCGTGCTGCACACATGGCCGGCAGGTGCGTCGATTGCAACCTCTGCACAGAGGCGTGCCCGGCTGAGATTCCTCTGAGAACTCTGTACAAGAGAGTGGCTGAAATCGTGCAGAGTGAATTCGATTACACAACAGGCGAGACCGGTGACGGCAAATCTCCGTTGAACCTTCTCGGCCCCGAACCTGGGCACACGTCCGCGAATGACTGACGACTGACACGAACTTCGTTGTCGCTCTCGTGCGATGGGAGTTGGCATAAGTTAGCGCCTATGGGGCAAGGGGGGATTTTGCTCATGTGCGGGAATCACTTTCCAATCAGACAGGAACTCCGGCAATGGATATAATGGCTAAAATTGGTTACTGGCTGCAAGAGATCCGCGCTCCGTTTCTGACCCTGTCGGCCGCGCTGATCTTTTTGGGAACCGCGGTGGCCGCGGCTGAAGGACCGATTCATCTGTGGCGAGCGCTGCTTGCGCTGATAGGACTTATCCTGCTTCACATCAGTGTAAACGTGCTCAACGAGTATTCCGATTACCAAACAGGCATTGATTTCAACACCGACCGAACCCCGTTCAGCGGCGGCAGCGGAATGCTCACCGAAGGGAAAATCAGTCCAGGATCCGCGTACGCACTGGGAATCGGTTGCTTGGGCTTGGCCACGGCGATAGGCCTGTTTTTCGTCTGGATCACAAGCGTGTGGTTATTACCGATCTTGTTGATCGGCGGGTTCTCTGTGTATTTCTACACGACCTTCCTGGCAGAGCATGCTGTGGGAGAATTGTTCGCAGGTCTCGGCCTGGGAGTGCTCCCGATCCTTGGCGCTTCGTTTGTTCAAACAAGTCACTATTCCTCGCCCGCGGTGGCCGCAGCTATCGTGGCCGGGATTCTGACATTCAACCTGCTGCTGCTCAACGAGTTCCCGGACGTAGACGCGGACAAGAAAGGCGGTCGGAAAAACCTGCTGACTGCGTTCGGCATTGAGCCCGCGGGCAAGATATACACTCTGTTGCTGGTGGCCATGTACGTATGGATTGTGGCCGCGGTGTTGTTGGGTCTGATCCCCGTGTACGGACTCATTGCTCTATTGACTCTTGCAATAGCGTGGAAGCCCATGAAATGGGCCTGGAGCAACGTCCACGACAAGGAATCCATGATCCCGGCCCTTGGACCGAATGTCATGACCAATCTCGCCACACAGTTCCTGCTGGGCGTCGGGTTTCTGGCCTCGGCCTACCTTTGACCGGCCATGGCACGTTCACAAAGCAAGGTCGGCAAAGACGGTTGCAGGATGTGTCCTCCCGGTTACTCTTCAAAGTGCGAAGCAATAAGCCGTCAAATCAATGGCATTGGGAGATAAGAGATGCTCGTCCTCGAAAACACGGTCCTCATCCTCGTGGATGTCCAAGAAAGGCTGGCCGCGGCCATGCACGAAAGGGAAGCCCTGGTCAGGAATATTGTCAAGATAGTCAAGGGCGCAGGGATTCTCGGTATACCGATCGTCTGCACTGAACAGAACCCCAAGGGCCTGGGATCGACCCTTCCGGAAATTGCCGGACTGCTCACGGACACGGACCCCATAACTAAACTGAGCTTTAGCTGCTGCGGTGAAGAACGGTTCATGAAAGCCTTGAAGGAAGTCAACCGAAAGCAGGTCCTGATAGCGGGGATCGAATCCCATGTGTGCGTGTACCAGACCGCGGTGGATCTGCTCAGCCTAGGATACGAAGTGCAAGCGCCGGCCGACTGCGTTTCCTCGCGAACACCCGAAGACAAGGCGGTCGGCCTGGAAAGAATCAAACACCTGGGTGGTTCCATTACCAGCGCTGAAACCGCGCTCTTTGAACTCCTCAAGATCGCGCGCGGCGACAATTTCAAACAGATGCTCAAAGTGGTGAAGTAGCCCCAGTGCAAGAGAGAAGGCGGGGGAAGGGGAGGAAGAATGCAAAGGGAAACTTTTTGTAAAAAGTTTTC
The DNA here is from genome assembly GCA_964527475.1 of uncultured Syntrophaceae bacterium. GTDB lineage: Bacteria > Desulfobacterota > Desulfomonilia > Desulfomonilales > Desulfomonilaceae > CAZGNL01. Next base: position 2,562 of record CAZGNL010000214.1, on the reverse strand, counting down.
CTCTGCACTCCTTTCAAAAACTTTATAAATGGCTGTACCGTAGGTTGTTCCGACCATGAACTACCGGCCAAAGTCGCGAAGCATCTTTGGCCTCGGGGCTGGTTACTGGAGGAGGTTGGGTTTTGGGTTCTAGGGTGTGGTGAAGATGTCAGTCGGCCCGCGCCGCACTGCGGCGCTAAGCCGGCCGACTGACGGATATGGTATCTAAGACAAAGACCGGGGGCAAGCGGAAAATCCGGTTGCACCCTCTCCCTTCGGGAGAGTTTGAAGATCCAACTCTTTTGAAACCCAGGGAAGCGTGGCAACCTGACCGTAGCGTGGTCCGGCATGGGTTTCATCTTGAGACGCCTGTCGAGTTTCCGCCGCATTTGGTCATTGGCGGTCGAACACCGACTCCTTGACTTGGATAACATTGAGAATTTGGCGCCGCGACCGGACGAATATGTCCCCGGGACCTTTGACAAAGACTCAGACCACATTGTTTGGCATTTCACATTCTCAGACGAGATCCGACCTTTCGGAAGGCCACTGACAAAACAAGATGCAGCACCGGCTACTGAAGACCCCCCTTCCACCACGAAATAGATCGGTCCCGCACAACATCGCGCTTCAGCAAACTCCCCACCGTCCCCGTTTTGACATCACCATGTTGTCAGTCGGCCATCTTAGCGCCGCAGTGCGGTGCGGGCCGACTGACATCTTATACCAATGTGCGTTCAAACAAGTGATAAAGAGCACTGCTGGGCAAGCCGGCAGTGGCACCCAAGAACCCGATCTCACTCTCTTGATTGCCCATTGGTATCAACCTGCGCCAACCCCCAAGGCCAAAGTCGCGAAGCATCTTTGGCCGGAACCGACCATCCACCCAATCACCACCCCCCGGTAACTTTGAAAGTTTTTGGAGGGGGGTATGGGGGGAACCTTTTTTCAAAAAGGGTCCCCCCATTCTTTCCTATTCCCTTCCACGACCGACCGTTGGAATCCCTGGGGCAATCTCCTCAAACGCTCCCCCCGAAGCCATCTTCATAAGCAACAGCGCGGTCAGTCGTGCGCGTTCGGTGAGACTGTCCAAGAGCACATACTCATCAGGGCTATGGATGTTGCCGCCCCTTGCTCCGAGGCTGTCAACGGTCGGCAGCCCGGCTGCTTGCAGGGTATTTCCGTCGCTCGCGCCGCCGCTGGGCGCCCATTCGATGGAAAGCCCCAGATCGCGGCCGCACCGGGCGACCAGGTTGAACAGGTCCAGGGTTTTACCTTCCAACGGCTTGGGTGGTCGCGCAAATCCTCCGTGGACCGATACGGAGATGCCGCTGCCGTAATGTGAATCAACGGTAATCTCAGTCAGCCGTCGCTCGAACTCCTGCTGGTCTTCGGCTGTGGGAACGCGAACGTTGAAACGTGCGATGGCAAGATCCGGCACCACGTTCAGCGGGCCTCCGCCTTCAATACGTCCCGCATTTATGGTTACCTGATCTGTGCTTGACTGAGAGGCGACAAGACGCATGACAATTTCGCACAGCGCTACAATAGCGTTGCGGCCCAGATGCGGATCCCGGCCCGCGTGAGCGGCCCTGCCTCTGACCACTACCGTGAAATTGCCCGAGCCCTTTCTCGATCCTACCAATTTTCCGTCAACCTTGGCCGGCTCAAAAACAAGACCAAAATGATTCCGCTTCGCAGCCTCAATGAGCAGGGCCTTTGAGCCCGGTGATCCTATCTCCTCATCAGGATTGATCAAGATTTCCCACCCCAGGTTCTCGGCCCACGGACTCCTTTCAAACGCCTCCAGCGCCTTGAGCATGACCAAGAGCCCGCCCTTGGCGTCAGCCACGCCCGGTCCCCTCAGCGTCTGCTCATCCACTCGAAAGCATTTCTGAAACAGACCATCCGGGGCGTATACCGTGTCGTAGTGGATCCCCAGGAAAACCTTCACCGGGGCTTCCGGACGCTTCCGTATGGAAAGCGCGTTCCCCAACCGAACCTGAACAATATCCCCGCGGGAGTTCACCCTCTCCCATGGCCGGAGCTCAAGCCGCTCCATCGCTCCGTCCAGGACCCCGAACTCCACTTCCAGAAGCGACAGCATCCTATCCAACCCGGCTGGATGACCGCTCCCGGAATTCACCTCAGCCCACGTGAAAACAAGCTCGCACATGCGATCGTGCTGGCCGTTAATCCAATCAAGATATGGGGCGTAATCCTTCATTTGTCACAGTGTAACAGATGTTGGGTGGGTGAGGAGGAATGCAAAGGGAAACTTTTTGTAAAAAGTTTTCCTCTGCACTCCTTTCAAAAACTTTATAAATGGCTGTATCGTAGGTTGTTCCGACCATGAACTACCGGCCAAAGATGCTTCACGACTTTGGCCTAGGGGCAAGTTGCAGCGCGGGAACGGGGGGAGGGTGGTGAGGCGGGGAACTGGAGGAGGTTGGGTTCCAGGTTTTGGTGAAGATGTCAGTCGGCCTGCGCCGCGCTGCGGCGCTAAGCTGGCCGACTGACGGATATGGTATCTAATACCAATGCGCGTTCAAACAAGTGATAAAGAGCACTGCTGGGCAAGCC
>CAZGNL010000213.1:0-7751 GCA_964527475.1 uncultured Syntrophaceae bacterium | reverse complement strand
GCCCCCTCCATTCTCACCGGGCGCAGAACCGCTTCAAGCCCGGTGAACCATTACAGATGATGAAGCATGCGCTACACATTCTACGGGAGTTCTTTGCACATTGGCGGATGCGCGGGGCGGCTCATTGCCTCCTATGCCCGCCTGGAAAAAAAGAATGGCCAGCTTTTTGAAGGGGGAAATCCGGCGTTCCCTCTCTTAAGGCTGGTTCCCACCCTGCGGACGTGTTCAGACATTTTTGACATAACCTGTATTTGTTGATATGCTCATGACTTCCGAGCTGCATGTAGTCCGGGTTCAAGAGAATTCAACATGATCAAGCCGTTTCTAAGGGTGCTCGCGCCTGATCAGGTGCGAGAGATCCTCAGGCAATTTCCTTCTTTGGAATTGCGTGAGCTCGCCTCGAGCGAGGCGCTCTTTCGCGTGCTGGGCGAACCCATAAGAGCTGAAGAAGACCTCCCAGGGTTCAGCAGGTCCACAATGGACGGATTCGCGGTTCGATCCTCCGACACATTCGGAGCAGGGGAATCCTCTCCGGCTCTGCTGCGTATAAGTGGTGAAGTGGCGATGGGAGAGATTCACGAACTCAGCCTCGGCCGGGGAGAAGCGGTGCGCATCTGGACCGGGGGCGCTCTTCCGCCGGACGCTGATGCGGTCGTCATGGTGGAACACACACAGGAGTTGGATCAGAACACCATTGAGGTTCTCTCCGCGGTGGCGCCGTACGAGAATGTGGTGAGGAAAGGTGAGGATTTCAGGGCTTCCGAAACCCTGTTGGCTGCCGGACATCGACTGCGCCCACAGGATCTCGGCCTGTTGGCGGCTATGGGAAGGCGAACCGTCAAAGTCTATGAACGGCCCCGCGTCGCCATAATCAGCTCGGGGGATGAGATAGTCCCCATTGAACAGGTGCCGCCACCCGGTTGCATGAGGGATGTGAACAGGCACGCGCTCAGTGCAATGGCCCTGGAGGTTCATGCGACGCCTGTCTGGATCGGAATTGCCCCGGACAGATTGGATACGCTTTCCTCTTTGATAGAGACCGCTCTTCAGCGATCCGACGCGGTGGTGATATCCGGTGGGAGCTCCATGGGAAGCAGGGACCTGGTGATAGATGCCATTCGAGGGTACGAAGATTCGGAACTTCTGGTCCACGGGGTTTCCGTATCTCCAGGCAAACCGCTTATTCTGGCTACTGTTTCCGGCCGTCCCGTCATCGGACTTCCCGGTCATCCCGTGTCCGCAATGGTCTGCTTCGAGCAGTTTGTGGTTCCCCTGATTCGGCGCCTGGAAGGTGAGGATGTGCTCAATCCGTACCTTCGCGTTACAGTGCAGGCATTCCTCGGGCGAAATATCCCGTCCAGGGAAGGTCGCACGGATTTCGTACGCGTTCGACTTAAAAAAAGTGGCGACAGACTGACCGCGGTCCCGGTTCCGGGTAAATCCGGCATGATCTCGGCGATGGTTCGCGGGCATGGACATATCAGGATCGAAACCGATTGCGAGGGTCTGTACAAAGGAGATCGTGTTAAGGTCCATCTCTTTTCCAACTGGATCGAGGAAAACCTTGCGAAGGAACATCTTTTTGGACATGAAGCCCCCGGGAGAGGCTCTGACGACATTCCTGAATCGTCTCGACAGGAGCGCCTTTCCGGGATCTGAGACTGTTTCGGTTCCGTCCTCTATGGGCAGAGTGACAATTGAGCCGGTTTTCGCGCGTCTTTCTTCCCCTCATTTCCATACAGCGGCCATGGACGGGTTTGCCATTCGTGCTCGGAGCAGCTTCGGCGCGGGACCTGACAGACCGGTGCGTCTGCGGATCGGCGAGGACGCGTGGCCGATAAACACAGGGCATCCGATCCCCCCCCAGACCAATGCAGTGATAATGATTGAGGATGTGAACTTCCTGGATGACGACTCATTGGAGATTGAGAAAGCCCTGGCCCCGTGGCGGAATGTTCGCCGTGTTGGAGAGGACTTCGTGATGTCCGAGATGATCCTGCCGAGTCGTCATCGGATCACGGCCTATGAATTGGGGGCATTGCTGGCCGCGGGCGTTACTTCAATAGAGGTGGTCAAAAAGCCGCGTGTGCTGCTGATACCGACCGGTTCTGAACTGATACCCCACCAGTCCCTCAAGGATAAGGATCCCGCGCATGGGGAAACCGTTGAGTTCAACACAGTGATGCTCGCCGGACTTGTGGAGAGCGCCGGCGGCATACCCGTCACGAGCCCCATTGTTCCGGATGATATGGAGAGTATAAGATCGGCTCTCGCTGAGGGGGTAAGATCGGAAGCGAACCTCATCGTGATAAATGCCGGTTCCTCAGCGGGAAGCGAGGATTTCACCGCGGCGGCCATCAAGGAACTCGGTGAAGTGTTGGTGCACGGAGTGGCCATGATGCCGGGCAAGCCCACCATTCTGGGCATTGTTGGGGGCAAACCGGTCATGGGAAATCCCGGGTATCCGGTATCAGCCGTTTTTTCTTTTGAAGTGTTCGGCATTCCTGTGCTGGAAGCAATGCTGGGGTCGACCGGACCGCAGAGGCCGACTGTGGAAGCGTTCACTGTCAGGAAGATACCCTCGAAATTGGGGCGGGAGGAATTCTTTCGGGTAAGGCTGGGCACGGTGGCGGACAGGGTGGTGGCCGCGCCGCTTCCCAGGGGAGCGGGATCCATTACTACCCTTACCAGGGCCGACGGGATACTTCGCATACCACCCAACAGCGAAGGAATAGATCAGGCCTCTCGAGTTCGTGTGGAGCTTCTGAGGGACGAGGACCAGATCCGACGAACGGTGGTGGTCATCGGAAGCCATGACCTGACCCTGGACATTCTGGCTGATCAGCTCGTTGCTCATAACCTGTTCCTCTCATCGAGCCATGTGGGCAGTCTGGGCGGCCTCCTCGCCTTGAAACAACGATGCGCGCACTTTGCCACAAGTCATCTGCTCGACGCGGACTCGGGCGATTACAACTGGCCCTACGTGCAGAAGTATATCCCGGAAATTCCTGTTCGGGTTTTCCACGGCGTAATGCGAGAACAGGGATTCATTGTGCCCAAGGGAAATCCCAAGTCCATCAATGGCTTTCAGGACCTCACCCGGGACGACGTAACCTTTATCAATCGTCAAGCAGGAGCAGGCACACGGGTTCTCCTGGACTACCACCTGGACCGAGAGGGGATAGATCCGGATCAGATAACAGGCTACCCTATGGAAGAATATACACACACTTCCGTCGCGGTCGCGGTGCTCTCGGGTGTAGCGGACGTGGGCATGGGGATTCTGGCTGCCGCTCGAGCCCTGGACATGGATTTCGTCCCTGTGGCTACGGAACAGTACGATCTTGTGATACCCGAAGAGTTCCTCAATGAGGAGAAGGTGGTCACTCTTCTGGGCGTGGTACGCAGCCCCGCGTTCAAGGAGCGCGTACTTGGCCTGGGAGGCTATGGAGTGGATCGAACAGGTGAGGAAGTCCCAAAACCCGAGGATGCAGGTTAGTGACGAACCAGGCCTGCAACTCCCGTTCTTCTTCGCATTGTTTTTTGGGGTAACTCCCGGGTAAGGCTTCAGTTTAGGGGGACAGATCTTCTCATCGACCATGTCATTGCGAGGAGTGAAACGACGAAGCAATCCCCATATCCACTGTGCAGGAGATTGCTTTGCTGCGCTCGCAATGACATCTTACAAGAGCCCAGCGAAACTGAATGATAACTCTCCTGGACTGTCAGGTCTTGACCGCCTTTTTGGAGTTTGGTACAACACTACGATACTGATGGACTGAGTGAAAAAACGATCTACTCTGTGACAGGACGAATCCCCCGGCGTGGCGGTTTCCGGAATCCAAGGCCGGTCGGGGCGGGCGGGCCGTGAGGGAGGTTGTTTCATCACTGGAAGAGGATATGACAATGAGCGTGCAGCGGCGGCCCATATCAGCTGGAGGTTATAGGAAGCTGCAAGAAGAATTGGATAAGCTGATGCGGGTGGAAAGACCCAAGGTTATCAAAGAAATCGAGATTGCCATTGAGCATGGCGATCTTTCGGAGAATGCCGAGTACACCTATGGCAAGGAAAAGCAGGCTCTCATAGAGACTCGTATGAGGGATCTCCAGGAGCGACTGTCCGCGTGCGAGGTAATTGACCTGGAAAACAGGCCTCCGCCCGATCGCGCGGTGTTCGGGGCCTCGGTCACCATTGAAGATGTGGACAGCGGGGATCGGAACACCTACACCATACTGGGTCAAGACGAGGTTGACATTTCCAAGGGCATCATCTCCGTCACTTCTCCGGTTGGACGCGCCCTGATCGGCAAGGAAGCCGACGACGTGGTCGAGGTAAAGACGCCCAACGGCCTGAAGGAATTCGAGATTATCGAGATTTCCTGAAATCGAAGCCGGTTCCCTGTCCCGCGCCTGACAGCCGGATATGCTGTGAAAGAACAGCCGAATGAAGATGGATGAACTCGAACTAGCCGACGCCGAGGAGATCGCGAAGTCCCGAACCCTGATACTCTGCGATTTTGACGGCACAGTCTCTACCAAAGACACCGTGAGCCACTTGATACAGGGACACGTCACCTCTGACGAGTGGCTCCATTACGTAGAGCAATACATCAGGGGAGAACTGGGTTCCAGGGGTGTTTACGAAGCAGTGGGCCCTCTCATGAGGATGACCCACGAAGACCTGGACCGGTTCGTACTTGAGCACGCAGCCCTTGATCCGGCCTTTCCTGCATTTCTGGAATGGGCCGCTGGTCGCGGTATTGATGTCAAGATAGTCTCCGACGGGTTTGACGCCACCATCGAGACCCTATTCCGCAATCATGGAATCGAGGGACTGGAGATATTCGCCAACCGCCTGATCCTGGGTGACAACGGCTCGGTAACCATGACTTCGCCGCATGCCGACCCCAAATGCGGCAAGTGCGGTACCTGCAAGCTTCAAATCCTTCGGAGCCGGCGCAGTGATTACGACAGGATCATCCTCGTGGGGGACGGGGTCTCCGATAAACACGCGGCCACAGAAGCGGACCTGGTGTTGGCGCTCAAGGAACTGTTCATCTACTGCGCGGAGGAAGGAATCCCGGCTGTTCGAGTGGACGGATTCCATGAGATCCCTCATCTGTTGGAACGCCGAATCCGCGCGGTGATCTTCGATCTGGACGGGACCCTCATCGATTCCACCGCTTCTATTGCCGAGTCCTTCAACCACATGTTCACCCGGCTCGGATATCCGACAATGACGGTTGAACAGGTGGTCCGAGAGACTTCTGTCTCTTTGCGCGATTTCGCGGATGGTCACCTCAAACCCGAGGAAACCGAAGACGCAATCAGAATCTTTCGAGAATATTATGACAAAATCTACCTCAGCGAGACCTCAATGATGCCCGGGGCCTCTGAAACGCTTCAGGCCCTTGACGGCGACGTTTTCCAGGGAGTGGTGACCAACAAACGGGGAGATTATGCCCGTAAGTTGGCCCGACATTTCGGTTTCTCAGACAGCATGATCCGCATCATCGGAGCCCAGGACGGCCTTAAGGCCAAGCCCGCTGGGGACATGTTCCTGGAATTCATGCGATTCGTGGGAACCGGTCCGGATTCCACTGTGTACGTGGGAGACGGTCTCATAGATATTGAGGCCGCCAACAACGCGGGGGTAGACTGCTTTGCCGTGGAAGGGCCGATTTTCTCGGCCCAGGAACTGGCAACCCACGGCCCGCGTAGAGTCCTGAAGCGGATCACCGATCTGCTCGATGCGCTCAAACCGCTCATATGACGGTTCTCATTAGTAACGTACGATTCCCATGAGCGCAGTTGAAACCAAGGATTTTCGTTTCGATTGAGATTGCTTCGTTGCGAGCGTAGCGAAGCAATCCCTTTTGCGCCCTCGCAATGACACTTTACCTTCCCGTCATTGCGAGGAGCGACACCAAGTTGTGTTCAAAGAAGTACAGTGTACAGGCGAGGGACCGAGTCTCAAAATCCCCCCTAACCCCCCTTTTTCAAGGGGGGGGACTTGAACCACCCCCCTTTAGCAAAGGGGGGCAGGGGGGATTTCTCCCTTCCGGACTTGAGCCATATGTTCCCTCTTTGAAAGCGCATTTGTATGAAACGACGAAGCAATCTCGATATCCGTGAGAACTCTCGAGAACTACTATTCCTCTCGTTCCCAGGCTCCGCCTCCCCTACATGGGGCCGGCGCCTTCGTAAACAAAGAGGGCTTTTGTATGAAAATGGATGCAGTGCAAAGTCCGCCGAATGCCGTAACCTGCGACCATCCAAGAGGGCGACGGCCCACGAGACCGGCTCCCTGCTGTTGAAGTTTTTGGGAACCCCCACATAAGAACGTTGTCTGATTCGTTACCAATCTACTACCTAAGAAAATTGGTTGTTGAGAGGCCCTTGTGCTCCTACCTGTGCATGTGGGCCTTTCATTTGTACAGACCCCCTGTCGGCTCAACTTTGAGAGGTTCTTGCGGTCTCTTGCAGCATCCGGGCTACTATCTCGGCAGCCCTGCCTTGCTGCCGCGGGGATACGAGCATGCTCCGGATTTGTCGAAATCCGGCTTTCATGGCTTCTCGGAGATCCCGATCCGTCCTGAAATCTTTCAACCACCGGGCCATTGTTTCAGGGGCGGCCCAGTGCTGGAGGAGTTCCGGCACCAACAGCGGACGCCCGCATTCCAGGCACGCTATATTGAATCCTGCGTCCAGCATGGTCCGGATCGGCCCTTCCTCCTTGCTTTCTTCATGAATGGCCAGCACATTCGCAATTGCCACGTGAAGGTCCTTGTCCATGACCAATGGTTTGAGCAGCTTTGTGGCGAGCAGCCAGGAAGGTCGCCCAAGAACATAGACCACAGCGTGAGGCAGTCCAACGAGCGCGGCCTGGAGCGTGGCAGTACCCGAGGTGACCAGGCCGCTGTCACACGCGGCCATGACCTGGGCGGCAGGCTGAGATGTAATCTCCACGCGCTCGCCGCATTCGGCCAGAATCTCCGTGATCACCGGTCTCAAATGCTCCCCGGCCAAGGGCAGAACAAATTGAGTATCAGGATGATCGCGGCCATAGATTCTTATGGCCTCGCACATCCTGGGTAGGATACGACGTATCTCAGCAGGCCGACTTCCCGGGACCAGGGCCACTGCGTGCGTGTCCGGATCGATTCCAAGGTCCTTTCGAAGACCGATCCTGTCAAAACCCTCGGCAAGGTCCCGGGCCATGGTATGTCCCACGAAATCAGCGGTTACACCAGCTTCCCGGTAAAGGGTTTCTTCGAACGGGAATATGGTCATCATCCGATCAACCCGCTCCGCGATTTTGCGGATCCGCCCTTTGCGCCAAGCCCACACCTGAGGGCTTATGAAGTAGCACACACCAACTCCCGCATGTCCGGCGAATTTGCACAGTCTGAGGTTCGCATCCGGGTAATCCACTGGAATGAACAGATCGTGTTCCCCGGACATAAGCTCCCTTTTCATGGTCCTGTACGCGGCGACGATGTTTCGGATCGTGCCGAAGCCTTCGCCCAGTCCAATGGTATTGATGTCACGGTAATGGCTCAGCAGAGTCATGCCCGCGTCGGCCAGTTTGTCGCCGCCAATTCCTGAGATCCGGACATTGGGTACAAGCCTTTTGAGGTCCGAGACCAAGGCTGCGGCATGATAATCACCTGAAGCTTCACCCGCCAGCAGCAGTACTGATGGGGGGGCACTTTCGCCGGTCTTTCCTTTTTCGGGGGGGGCGGGGGTGG
>CAZGNL010000212.1:0-7790 GCA_964527475.1 uncultured Syntrophaceae bacterium | reverse complement strand
TGCCGCAGGCTCTTGGACCGAATGTCGCCTGCGGCAAACATCCCCTGGACGGAGCAGGCCATATCAGGATCGGTGACGATGAAGCCTCCGGCATCCTTTTCCAGCGGGCAATCAATCGCTTCGGTATTCGGGGAGAGGCCCACATAGAAGAAGACCCCACCGACCGCCAGATCCTTTTCGGAACCATCTTTCACAGACCTGACCTTTAGGGACTCCACCTCGCGTTCACCGCCGATTTCCAGGGGAACGTGACTCCAGTGAATCTGCACCTTGGGTTCCTTGAAAGCCTTTTCCTGGATCTCCTTCACAGCGCGCAGCTCGTCTCGGCGATGAATGAGGTGGACCTTTGAAGCAAACCGCGCCAGGTAAACCGCCTCTTCCACCGCGGAGTCTCCGCCGCCGATCACCGCCACCTCCAGGTCCCGGAAGAACGGGCCATCACAAACCGCGCAGTAACTCACGCCTTTGCCGGCCATGTCCAGTTCACCCGGAATTCCCATCTTCACCGGCGAAGCACCGCACGCCAGTATCATGGCCGGCGAGGAATACTCACGCCCGGAATCAGTGGTAACGGAAAAACCTCCATCAGAAGACCGGACCCGGGTGACATCCTCTTGAGCGATCTCCAGGCCGAACCTGCGGCCTTGAGCCTCCATCTCTCGGGCAAGATCCGCCCCCAGAATCGGTTCGCTGAAACCGGGGTAATTCTCGACCATCTCCGTGGCGGCCATTTGGCCCCCGGATATTCCTCGCTCGATAAGCAACACGGGGATTCGCGCCCGCGCCGCGTACATGCCCGCTGTCAGACCCGCGGGGCCTCCGCCCAGAATCAGTAAATCCGGTTTCATACCGCTAGACCTTTTCCAAGAATGCCTGGATGGAAGTCTTTGGATGAGCGCCCACAAGCTGGTCAACGACCTGACCGTCCTTGAACAGCAACAACGTCGGGATGCTTCTGATACCGTATTTAGCAGCGGTCTCCTTGTTCTGGTCTACATCCAGTTTGGCTACTTTCACTTTTCCCGCGTACTCATCGGCCAGTTCGGCCACCACGGGTCCAACAGTGCGGCACGGCCCGCACCATGCGGCCCAGAAATCCACAAGAGCCGGCTTGTCCGCCTGAAGAATCTCCTTTTCAAAATCCGCGTCGCTTACGACGTGGAGGTTTTCGTTTTCCGCCATAGTTTGCTCCTCTCCTTTATCTTGAGCTTAGTCCCCCGGTCTAGTCTTTACCGCAGTGTTCCCTGAGAAACGCTCTCAGTCTTTGCCTGACAGAGTCAGGAATCTCATCCGAGACTCCCTTTCCGCAAATGACGACCGTTTTCTGCAAGGATCGGAAGATCTCTTCGCAGGGGGGGCACTCTTTCAGGTGCTCCTCAATGAGTCTGCACTCGTCGTCCCTGGTTTCGCCGTCCAGATAATCGGACAGTTGGTCACAGAAATGCTGGCATACGTTCATACTCTTTGGCCCATCTTTTCATCTGCCGGTGTCAATCTATCCGCATAGTAGGAGATCAAGGACTCTCGCACAGCGTTGCGCGCCCTGTGCAGACGAGATTTCACCGCGCCCACCGAGCAATCCATAATCTCCGCAAGTTCCTTGAGAGAAAATCCCTCCACGTCCCTCAGTACTATCGTCATCCTATACAAGACCGGTAGTTCGTCGATCGCCTCCTCAATTTTTCTGCGTCCTTCTCGGGATAACAGAATGGATTGCGGAGTCGCAAGGTATTCAGGGGACGCCGGCGCGTACGGGGTTTCCTCGCCGGTTCTCATCTCATCGTCGTACTCCACGCTTTGAGGTCTTTTTTTCCTCAGGAACATCAGGGCGTTGTTCGTAGCGATTCGGAACAGCCACGTTGAAAACGAAGACGCTCCTGAGAAACCTTTCAAGCCCTTGTAAGCGTTCAGGAAAGTCTCTTGCAGCAAATCCTCTACCTGTTGGTTGTCCCAGACCATTTTTCTCAAATGTCTAAAGATTCTGCCCTGATACTTCTCCACCAATTGCTCAAACGCGTCGAAATTACCGCCGAGCACTTCGGTGATGATCCTGCTGTCTTCGGTGCGTTCACTGTTCATATATGATGCGAATTAGGGTGCAAAAGATTCAAAACATCCGGACCATGTCCATGCAAACAAAAATAGTCGCGATACGCCACTCCTGTCAAGGGCAAAGGAGCGTAGGAAGGAAGCGTTCAGTCATTCGGGAGCACTAGCAGGATGTCATTGCGACTCCGGGCTTGAACCGGAGGAAGCAATCCTCTGCGCGCTAAATATGGGGATTGCTTCGTCGTTTCACTCCTCGCAATGACACACGCGAAGAGCGGATCAGCCCCGCTAAACTGAAGGGTCTCGCTTGACCATACGTCACATATTTGAACGCGCATTGCTATTTCATACTCAGGTCTGGAAAAACCGGTTGCTTCGTGGGCATGGCCGCATATAATATCAGGTCATACAAGGAGAAGTCATGGAAGATCAAATAGAGAAAGCTGCAGAGAGCCTGGTCAATTCCAAGAACGCCGTGGCGTTGACCGGTGCCGGAATAAGCACCGAGTCGGGCATCCCCGATTTTCGAAGCCCGGGCGGACTCTGGGAACGCGTTGATCCGGGAGAGTTCACCATAGACCGTTTCCTCCAGAACCCGGCCCGTTTCTGGCGAATCCATAGGGAGATGAAGGCATCTGGTGACTTTGACCTGGGTTCTGCATCGCCAAACTCCGGTCATGGTGCGCTGGCTCGAATGGAGAAATCGGGCATCCTCAAATGCATTATCACTCAGAACGTGGACAATTTGCACCAGAAGGCGGGTTCCAACGAGGTAGTGGAGTTTCACGGCAATCTCCTCAGGGCGGCCTGCATGAAGTGCCGTGAAACGGAACCCATCGAGGAAGTGGAAGCGAGACTCAACGAGAACGAACAAGAGCCCCCTCGATGCGCGAAATGTGGCGGACTGGTAAAGCCGGACGCTGTTTTCTTCGGGGAAGCCATTCCCACAGACGCTCTTGCGGTTTCCCAGACCCAGTCAGACAGGTGCGATGTGCTGCTCGTGGTGGGTTCTTCTTTGCAGGTCTTCCCGGCAGCCCAGATTCCCCTGAATGTCAAGCTCAAGCGCCCGCCGGCTACCGTAATTGAGGTCAACAGGGAACCATCCGCTTTACACCAACAGGTTGCGGACATCCTGATCGTGGGAAGCGCCGGTGAAATCCTGACAAAGATTGTGGAGGCAGTGGAACGGGAACTTGCCGGTTAGCCCTATTTTGATATTTCGTCGTATTTCGGGGAGTGCCGGCGTTTATCGCGAGGTTTTCTAGAACAGGAGCGAGGTCTCCAGAAAGAAGCCCGTCCGGTTCATGTCTACAGTGTCCATGTCACGTTTCAATCTCAGGCGCCGGAACTGATATCCACCGTGTACGCTCCAAATCCAAAGAGCATTGATGGGGATGTCCACGCCTGTCCTGACTTCCCAGTCCCAGACTTCAAGACTGTCGTGATTCCACCAGTCTACCCGACCCGATACGCTCGGCCTGAGCGAGACGCCGTCGAGTATCGGGTAAAATGTTCCGTGAAATCCCATTGAAGGAGCGGTGCGCGTCTTGTTCTCACTGTAGTTGTAAGTCTCCGCGCCGACAGTCACGTCCTTCACCTGTGTGTCCAACCTGACCACGCAAAGCTTTGAATTGGAACCGAAGAGTATCTGAGGCGTCATGTAGAAATCCAGATCGTAACCCATCTCGAAATTCCAAGTCTTCAGCGAAGAGCCGTTTGGCGACTGACCGTAGACCGTGGTAGTCTCGGCCTTCAAGCGAACCACATGAATGTTGTCAAACCTGGCGCTTCCAAGAAACTCCCAGGCCAACGCCTCCGGTTTCAACCCTAGATTGTCGGTGAGTCCCAGCTTGGTCCGGTCGCTCTGGATCAGGTCCCCCTCAATCGAAGAGAACCACATCCTGGCCCCGGTATCAACCCGCAGGTACGCGGGAACGTTCCAGCAATAGGCATTTCCCAGTAGCAGGAAGCACATCATCGTGAGCCACGAAATCAGGAGAATTCTTTTCATTGGAACACCGGCCGCGGCGATCTGTTGTTCGAGATCACTTTAATAAGGCGATGTAACCTATATAACTTAAAGGCTTTTCTGTCAAGCAAATTTGGCACCGACGGGTAGCCATTCACTTTCGGGGAGGAGGGCAGACACATAGGTCTGCCCCTACGTCTGGGCCCAGACCCGTCGTGGGGCAGAGTGTACGGCGCGCACCTGTGTGTGCGCCCTCTTCCCATTCGTTAGGCTTGAGAACGTGGTCGTTCCCGCCACCCCCCGAATGACTGAATGGTTACCCCGATGGTGTAACCATTCAGTCATTCGGGGAACTCTCGCAAGATGTCATTGCGACTCCGGGCTTGAACCGGAGGAAGCAATCTCGCTCGCGCTGAATATGGGGATTGCTTCGTCGTTTCACTCCTCGCAATGACATGCTTGATGAGAAGGTGCACCCCTACATCCTGCCCCGGCACGGACCTGGGCCCGGACGTAGGGCAGACCCCTGTTCGAGCCGGGGGCGGCCTCTGTGTGTCCGCGCCTTGCAAGTGAAGAGTTGCATCCAGCGGGTCGGCGGTCTTGACTCCCGCTCAATACATAGTAACATCTGTCTCAAGATCGGCAGCCCACCTGTCCGAGGCGCTGAAGGCCGCGGCCGGGTTGCACAGTAGGGGGATCCTCAGGGAGAGAGAGCTTCAACCCAACTATGCATTGAAAGGCACAACGAAGTCCGGGAATGGAAACACGAAATGATAGAGGACAACATGAGCGACGCGCCGGCTGTAGTCATTGAAGAACTATCGCATGGCTATGATGGACATCTCGTGTTGGAGGACGTAGACCTCACCATTGATCGCCTTGACTTTGTGTCCATAGTCGGACCCAATGGCGGAGGCAAGACCACTCTACTGAAACTTGTCCTGGGTCTTCTGCGACCTACCGCGGGAACTGTGCGCGTATTCGGCTTGACACCGGAGAAGGCGCGCCCACGCATTGGGTACCTGCCCCAACATGCTCACCTGGACCCCCAATTCCCGGTCGGGGTCATGGATGTTGTGTTGATGGGCCGATTGGGCC
Organism: uncultured Syntrophaceae bacterium; assembly: GCA_964527475.1. Taxonomy (GTDB): domain Bacteria; phylum Desulfobacterota; class Desulfomonilia; order Desulfomonilales; family Desulfomonilaceae; genus CAZGNL01. Next base: position 2,674 of record CAZGNL010000212.1, on the reverse strand, counting down.
GGGGCCGATCCTTCGGCCCGTATTCGGGAAGGGACAAGCACGAGGCCCGCAAAGCATTGGAGAGTGTCGCTCTGAGCGACAAACTGAGAGAACCGTTTTCAAACCTGTCAGGAGGGCAGCGTCAGCGCGCCCTGATTGCGCGAGCATTGGCTTGTCAACCTGATATGCTGCTCCTGGACGAGCCCACCTCAAACCTCGATCTTGTCATGGAGGGAGAGCTTTACGAGCTTCTGAGCGAGCTGAATCGGGATTTGACAATCTTGATGGTTTCCCATGATCTCGGATTCGTCAGCCGCTATGTCCGGAAGGTGGTCTGCGTAAAGCGGAAGGTTCTGGCGCATCCCACCTCCGAAATCACAGGTGAGATTATCAATGAGATCTACGGAGCGCCCATGAGAATGGTGCGCCACGACCACGGCGGCTGTTGAGGGAAATTCCACTGATGTCTCAATTCCTGCTTGATTTGCAGCAACACTCGTTCCTTCAATACGCTCTGCTCACCGGTATTCTCGCGAGCCTGGCCTGTGGAATCATAGGCGCGTACGTGGTCGTCCGTCGGATTACCTACATGGCAGGCGGAATCTCCCACTCCGTCCTGGGAGGAATGGGAGCCGCACTCTACTTCAAGAAGGTGTACCTTTGGCACTGGCTGGATCCGATGTACGGCGCAGTTGCAGCGGCTCTTTTGGCAGCGCTAATAATCGGGCTGGTGAGCCTCCGCATCAAGGAACGAGAAGACACGACCATCGGCGCTCTTTGGGCTGTAGGGATGGCCGTGGGTATTCTTTTCATATCACGGACTCCAGGATACAACGAAGATCTCATGAACTACCTCTTCGGCAATATCCTGATGGTTTCAACTGCTGATTTGTGGCTGCTGGTGGGACTTGACCTCGTGGTTCTGTTCACAACCCTGATCTTCTACAACCAGTTTCTGGCGGTATGTTTCGATGAGGAATTCGCAACCTTGCGCGGGCTGAGAGTGCAAGGTTTCTATCTCTTACTCCTTTGTCTTACCGCGTTGACCGTTGTTGTGCTGGTAAGAGTAGTGGGGATCATCATGGCAATTGCCCTGTTGACCTTGCCCACCGCGGTGGCGGGTAATTTTGCGAGAAATCTTTGGGAAATGATGGGACTGTCCGCGCTGTTGTGCGCTGTGTTCACCACGATGGGGCTTGCGCTAAGCTACGGGCCGGACCTTCCAGCGGGAGCCACCACGATTCTCATCGCGGCCGCGGTTTACATCGCGGTTTTAATCGGAACGCGCCTGGCCGGGTATAGGCGTTCGTAATTCCATTTCGCGAACATTATTGCAATTCGGGTTTGGGCAATATGCGTAGGTCCGGCGCGCTCCGGACCTGATCACGTTTCTTAAGAAGCGTCATTCGGAATTTGGAAATCGAGGATAATTCTATTCTCAGGTTTTTCCCGGTACAGTCCAAAACGTGTCCACCTGCTTTCCTGTCACTGGTGATAAAGTGGAAGTGATATCCCGGCACGTTTACTCCGTTCATGTAATCAGGGAACCGGAAGCCGACCAGGGTTCCCGCGACGTTTTTCAACTTGAAAACGGTCTGATTTTTGACAACCGCACCAAGCCCCGGATAGGGCTTCTGCTGTCGAGGCACGCTTCTGACCTTGGCGTGTTTGAGGATTCCCTTGATGCGGATGGCCCATATGATGTCCCTTGAGGGAAGTAGGCGATCCAGACCTTCCTTGAGTGTTGCCAGGTCCTTTGTTCCCCCCAACAGGAGTTTCTTGTCCGCTTTGAAGAAACAGACTACCGCAAAAGGCGTCTTGGCGGAGTCAGGCACGGGATAAACCTTTCCATCCACCTTAATCTGATAGAATCGACCGTCCAATGCGATCATCTCTCCGTCCAGCGCGTTGAAGGTGCCGAGACCGAAATCCCCGTACTTTCTCAAATCCCCAAAGGTGGTTTCCCCGTCGTACAAACCGTGTTTCAACGCGGCCAAGGTAGAGGTCTGGTAGACAACATCCGTTCCTGATTCGGCATATGGCGCGTTATAGGCTGCCACAGCCCAAAACAGAACAAATACGAGAATCAGTGTTCGCCTCATGTGTGTCCTCCTTGCAGATCCGGCCAAACTTCACGGAAAGGGCCCTGTTGAATCAGTTTGGGACCGGGGCTGCCAAAATCCCTCGAATGATCTCATACGGATTCGCCACTTAACAAGTAAAATCTCGGGGCCTGCGATGGGTGATGCTCGAAGGGGGAGATGGTAATCATTCAGTTTCACGGGGCAGATATTTTCGTCGATCATGTCATTGCGAGGAGTGAAACGACGAAGCAATCTCCATACCTGGCGAGAAGGAGATTGCTTCGCTGCGCTCGCAATGACATCCTGCCGGCGCCCCCCCGAAACTGAATAGTTACGGGAGATGGTCCAATTCCGTTGACTTGGCCGAACCGGCATAATATGGTCTGCAATTGTCCGATTTTTCAACGCGGCGTGGCATTTGTCCTCGCGTTCCTGATCTCCGCTCCGATCTCTTGCGACTATCGACCAAGACCTGCGAACCCGGGTCTTTGGCCGATCAACCCCAAAAAGGAGAGACACTCGTGCTGAAGAAAATTCTCTGGTTGTTTGTCATTATCATGTAATGGTTCACCGCGATCCCCCCAGTTTGGGAGTCTGATAGTCTTGTTCGG
>CAZGNL010000211.1:0-7825 GCA_964527475.1 uncultured Syntrophaceae bacterium | reverse complement strand
TTCGAGTACCCTGTCCGAGGCGCAGCCACGGACCACTGAACAACGGAAAGGACTTGTATGCTTCGTTGTCGCTTTCTTGCGATGATAGTTGGTATAAGGTTGGTTCCGGACATCAGCATTCCGTCCATTTTCGTTGCCCCGCGCGCCTGCCCCAGGGCAGAGCTGTTGGGGCGAAAAGAGAGCCTTCCAGCTACTCTCCAGGAAGCGAAATCACGGTACTTACGATTCTTGACACAGGGCGCCAAAGGGTTCAGGATGCGCATACGATATGGTCGTTTGTCCGTTGAGAAGATTCGCATATATTGGCTCAGGCTCGCGTCCACCAGATCCGGTTGAAATACCTTTTCCTGAGGGAAGCATAGTGGAAGAGAACTCTCCCGAGAAATCTGCAAAGCAGATCAAACTCACGCCTATGATGCGCCAACACAAGCATCACAAGGAACGACATCCGGATGCCATCCTGCTGTTCCGCATGGGCGATTTCTACGAGATGTTCTTTGAGGACGCGCGAAAGGCTGCCCGCATACTTGAGATCGCGCTCACAAGCAGGGACAAAAACAAGGAAGAGAGCGAGAGCATTCCCATGTGCGGCTTCCCCCACCACGCGGCCTCTCAGTATATTTCCAAGCTGTTGGCCGCCGGGGAGCGGGTCGCAGTGTGCGACCAGATGGAAGACCCCCGTAAAGCCAAAGGGATCGTTCGACGCGAAGTGACCCGGGTGCTGACACCGGGTCTCACTGAAGAACCGGGCATTCTCAACGCCCGGGAGAACCACTTTGTCGTGGCTCTCGCGGGAAAGGGAAACAGCGTCGGTCTGGCCGCTTTTGATCTTTCCACCGGAGATCTGAGAGTCACCCAGACCTCGGATCCTGCGCTGGCCGGGCAAGAACTGAGGCGTCTGGAACCCAAGGAAGTGCTCGTACCCGATGGTTTGCCCGATGATCATAACCTCAGAACCCTGCTCGACGGTTCCTTGTACATCCATCCTCTGGAGGACTGGATGTCCGATCCCCGCGGGTGCTTCGACGCGCTCACCGACCACTACAAGGTGCAAAACCTGGAAGGATTCGGCCTTTCAGACGGCTCGCTTCCGACCCTGGCCGCGGGAATGATGATCAATTACGTCAGGCACACCAGACACGATGCGCCGATTCACATCAAGACGCCACGGGTTTACCATCTGGGAAACTATATGGTGCTCGACGAATCCACCCGCAAGAACCTTGAAATCTTTTCCAATATCAAGGACGGGACCACCGCCGGAACCCTCGTACGCCTGCTGGACAAAACCCGCACGTCCATGGGGGCTCGCATGCTGAGGCAGTGGATGTCGTATCCGCTGCTGGACCCAAAGCATATCGGTCTGCGCCTGGAGACCGTTGAGGGCCTGGTGGATGACGCGATCCTGGGCCGAGAACTGCGGGACGCGCTCAAGGATATCGGTGACCTGGAACGCATAGCCGGGAAAATCTCCTTGAAGAGCGCGGGTCCCAGAGATCTTGTCCAACTCCGCAATTCGGGCGAACAACTCCCCGCGCTCATCAAACTCCTGGGAGGTCTGAACACAACGCTTGCCGAGGAGATCCGGCGGATGGACGACCTGTCCTACGTGGTTCACGCAATCGCTTCGGTACTGGTGGATTCACCGCCCGCGAGCCTGAAGGACGGAGGCGCGATACGAGGCGGTTACCGCGAAGAACTCGACGAGCTGCGATCCGTCAGTGTTTCGGGCAAAGAATGGATAGCAGGGATCGAGGCCCGGGAACGGGAAAAGACAGGCATACCAAGGCTCAAAGTCGGGTACAACAGGGTCTTCGGTTATTACATTGAGGTCGGCAAAGCGCATCAGGACAAGATCCCCACCCATTACACCCGGAAGCAAACCTTGGTCAACGCTGAACGGTACATCACCGAAGATCTGAAGGAATACGAACTCAAAGTGCTCAACGCACAGGAACGAATCGTGGAGCTTGAAGAGGAGATCTTCAATCTCCTCAGGACCAAGCTGCTGGAGGTGATTCCCAGGATACAGGAGACATCCCGTTCCGTGGCCGAGCTGGACGTGCTGTTGTCCCTGGCCGAGGTCGCAGCTGTCCGAGCATACGTGCGCCCCGAGATCCACGAAGATGATGAAATCCATATCGTAGAAGGACGCCACCCCGTTGTAGAGAGCTTCGAACAACGGGAGCCTTATGTTCCCAACGATGTGCGGCTCAACCGTTCGTCGGAACAGATCCTGATCATCACCGGTCCCAACATGGCCGGCAAGTCAACCTATCTACGACAGACCGCCCTGATGGTGCTGATGGCCCAGATGGGCAGCTTGGTCCCGGCCGCGTCCGCGTCCATAGGTATCGTGGACCGAATCTTTACACGAATCGGCGCGGCCGATTACCTGGCTTTCGGCCAATCCACCTTCATGGTGGAAATGAACGAGACAGCCGAGATCCTTCACAACGCATCCGAACGATCCCTCGTGCTGCTCGACGAAGTGGGTCGAGGAACCAGCACTTTTGACGGTCTCTCCATCGCGTGGGCAGTAACCGAATTCCTCCACGACCGGCCGGGCGGAGGACCCAGGACCTTGTTCGCAACCCACTATCACGAACTGGTTGACCTGGCCCGGGACAAGGAAAGGGTCGCCAACTATAACATCGCGGTGAGAGAATGGGAAGATCGAATAGTATTCCTCAGGAAGATCCTTCCCGGAGGGACCAGTCGCTCATACGGTATTCAGGTCGCCCGACTGGCAGGCATACCCGATTCCGTGATCGAGCGAGCCAAGGAAATCCTTGTGAACCTTGAATCCGAAGAGATTGATCCTGCCGGTCGGCCCAGACTCGCCCGCCAGTCCCGAAAGAAAGGGAAGCCTTCTGAAGAGGCCTATCAGCCCGAACTCTTCGGGTACCGGGGGGATGATCTTCTAAAGGAACTGGAAAAAATCGATGCAAACAACATCACTCCATTGGATGCCCTCAAACTGATCGCTGAATGGAAAAACAAGTTCGACTGATGCTGACTGTCATGCCTAATCCGATTCGCATTCAAACGAGTAACCAGCGTCCGAAATTGGGGCGAAGGGAATGATCACGTTCCCCGCTTTGATAACCGGCCATTGCCCACATTTGACCCCGTGGCACGGAAAAGAGAAGAGAAATGAACCACAGAGGTAATCGTTCACCGGGCTTGAAGCGGTTCTGCGCCCGGTGAGAATAGAGGGGGAGACTCATCTCCCCCTCCAAACCTCCCCCATACGTAATTCCGAGAGCTTGTACGGTTCACGGTGAACGGTTACCCACAGAGACACAGAGAAGAGTAAGAAGTTGACGTGTGCCGCGCTTTTTTGTCACGTACGGTGGGAATAGAGTATAATTTGCGAATCGAGCACTGGATTGCGGGTGTAACGAAGTGTGAAGACCCCCTCACCCCAGCCCTCTCCCTCTGGGAGAGGGCTGGGGTGAGGGATTTCCGGATAAACGGTGCAGAACAAATTCGCGCAGCACACGAAGTTGACGCACAAAGATACAAGACATCGAGCCGATCCAGGTAGGGCGACGCTGGGTACGCGGACCGGCAAGATGCCGGTCCTACCATGGCAGTTGCTCTCCAGTTTTCCATACCAACTATCATTCCCGAAAACGGGCGCCAACGAAAATGAAAATGTCGTCAAGGCGTAGGGGGCCCGGGCGTAGGGGAGGCGGAGCCTCCCGGTATGCATTCCCAGGCAGAGCCTGGGAACGAGAGGAAATGCCCGTACACGCCCGGATCCCGACCGTACGGCGCGACCGGCGGTCGCCCGAAGGGAAGCCACGACATTCCAAGAAAAAAGGACCTTTTCATACAAAAGTCCCGTTGAAAAACCACCCCTTTTGCGGTTCAACGTATGGGGTGGTTTGGAGGGGAGCCACTGCGCGTGGGGCGATTGAGCGGGTCCCGGACAACTTACGTGACATGACGGCTGTCGGTAGCATGACGGTGAAATGCCTGCCCGGCTAGGGCCTCCCCTCCAAGTCCATGCGCAGCGTGCGCTCTCTTGACGCCCCAGTCCGAGGCGAAGCCCCGGACTATTGAACAGTGGTAAAGACTTTCATGTTTCGTTGTGCCTCTGTTTTTTGGGCATGGAACTTGGTATCAATATGTGTCACGCGCGGTGAGCGTTACGAATACGTCTTCAAGAGTTGGCGAGATCAATTCGGTTCTGTTGATCGGAATTCCCGCCTGATCCAAGAGAGCAGTCACTTCTTTCAACGCACGGTCAGGATCAGGGGTGACCAGGTGCAGCGAGTCTCCATAGACTGCCACTTCAGTAAGGGCCGACATGTTCTCCAGGATCTCGGCCGCGGCCAACAAGTCCGCGCAATCCATCTCAATGACCGATTCATCAAGCCACCGAGTCTTCAGATCCGAGGGGGTTCCCAGCGCGATGATCTTCCCGCTGGACATCAACGCCAAGCGATGACAATACTCCGCCTCTTCCATGTGATGCGTGGTGACGAATACGGTCACTCCTTTGTCGGCCATGCTGTTGATCAGTTCCCAGAAACTTCGCCGCGAAAGCGGATCCACTCCGGATGTGGGTTCGTCAAGAAAGATTACCGGGGGCTCGTGCAGCAGTGCACATCCCAATGCGAGCCTCTGTTTCCACCCCAGAGGCAGATCTTTGGTAATCATGTTCCGTTTGTCCGCTAGGCCGGCCATCTCCAGAACCCACCGGTCCCGTGTGCGTTTACGGTCCCCATGCAGTCCGTAAACACCTCCAAAGAAATCCAGATTCTCTTCCACAGTCAGTTCTTCATATAGCGAAAATCTCTGAGACATATAGCCGATATGCTGTTTTATGTGTTCAGCTTGTTCGGCCACATCCCAGTCAAGGACCCGTGCTCGGCCCGAAGTAGGGTTGAGCAGACCGCAGAGTATTTTGATGGTGGTTGTCTTGCCTGCGCCGTTGGGACCAAGGAATCCAAAGATTTCGCCTTGGCTCACCTGAAAGGAAATCCGGTCTACCGCGGTGAACTTGCCGAACACTTTGGTGAGATCCTCTGCAAGAACGGTTGTTTTGCCGGCATTGTCGCTCAATGGTTCCTCGAAATGTGGTCAGGCGATTTCATCGCGTGGGATCAGGGAGAGGAACGCGTCCTCTATTGAAGGAGAGATCCGCTTCATTGAACGAATCGTAATGCCGGCGGATTCGAGGGTCTCTCGCATTGCGGCGCGGTCCGGTTCACCAGCCAGCCGCACATGAAGTCCTTCCCCGAATGCATTGACACCAAGGATACCCGGCATGTCCGCCAGACGGGTCCTGGACAGCCGAACATCCGAGGTGACAAGTTCGACAATCACCCCCTGCACGAGATTCTTAATCTGATGCGGGGTTCCACACTGCACAAGTGAACCCAGGCTCATAAGGCCGACACGATGGACACGTTCCGCCTCGTCAAGGTACGCGGTTGAAACAAGAATCGACATCCCCTTTCGTAACAAATCGTACAGAATCTTCCAGAAATCTCGCCTCGACACCGGATCCACGCCGTTGGTGGGCTCGTCCAGGATAAGGAGCTTGGGCGAGTGGATCAGAGCGCACGCTAACGCCAACTTCTGCTTCATGCCGCCCGAAAGAGCGCCGGCCTGCCTGTCTTTGAAAGGACCCAGGCGGCTGAAACCGAAAAGCCTTTCGATTCGTTCAGGCCTGAGCTTCTTGGGTACACGGAACAGATCCGCATAGAAGATGAGGTTTTCCATGACGGACATGTCCTCATAGAGACCGAAACGCTGCGGCATGTAAGCTATGGCCTCCTTGATCTTCTCAGGATCTCCCCTTACAGATATTCCGTCAACCCATGCATCTCCCGAGGTAGGTTCCAGTATGCCCGACAGCAAGCGCATAGTCGTTGTCTTGCCCGCTCCGTCAGGACCAACAAGGCCGAAGACCTCGCCTCGGTTCACCTTCAGGTCCAGATCACGCACAGCGAGGGTCTCCCCGAATTTTCGACAAAGCTTCTCTGTTCTGATTATTGGGGCTGATTCAGACATGTCAAACCAAGTTGCGCTCAAAGAAATATAGTGTACAAGAGAGGGACCGAGTCTCAAAATCCCCCCTAACCCCCCTTTTTCAAAGGGGGGGACCCGAACCACCCCCATCCGGGTCAGCGTATGGGGTGGTTTGGAGGGGAGCCACTGCGCGTGGGGCGATTGAGCGGGCCCCGGACAGCTTGCGTGACCTGACAGCTGTCGGTAACATGACGTTAAAATGCCGGCCCGGCTAGGGCCTCCCCTCCAAGTCCATACGCATCGTGCGCGCTCTTCACACGCCTGTCCGAGGCGAAGCCACGGACCAGTGAACAACGGAAAGGACTTTTGTGTTTCGTGGTGCCTCTGTTTCTAGGCATGTAAGTTGACATCACGAGCCCGGTGGGCCTTGATTCGGGCCGGGTTCTCTTGCCCTGGCAGGGGATTCCAACAGGACAAAGCCTTCGGCCGGCATGCCGATCTTTAACTCCTGATCGGTGTTGCCAATAGTGACCTTGATCCTGTAGACCAGCTTGATCCGCTCCTGTCGGGTCTGCACGTTCTTGGGGGTAAACTCGGCCCTTGACGATATGTAGGTTATCCTCCCGGGATAGACCTTTCCAGGATAAGTGTCCGTTGTGACCTCGACCTTTTGCCCGAGCTTGACCTTGCCCAGATCGCTCTCCGCCACGTAACCCTTGAGCCAGACCTCGTCCGTGTGAGCCACCGTGGCAACAGGGGCCCCGGGAAGAACCACCTCACCGAGTTCGTTGGACTTAACAAGAACAGTTCCGGAAATGGGCGTTTTGAGCACCGAATGGTTCAGGTCCAGTTCGATCTTTTTGGCCTGCCATCGTGCTTGTTCAAGGCGGCCCCGAGCCGCTCGTATCTGTTGCTCTCGTGGCCCTTTCTCCAACTCTCCCAAGCGCTCCGCAGCATTGTTGTGATCTTCTGTGGCCACCTTTAAAGCCGTTTCTCTGGCATCAAGCGTGGAAGCGGAAATCGCGCCTTGCTTGAAAAGGGGGAGGTGTCGGTCGTATTCGTCCTTCGCGTTTTTCATCCGGCTTCGCGCAGCCTTCAGCCGTGCCCCGGCCATTGCTATGGCTTCCTTGCGAGTTCCTTCTTCCAACTCGTCCAGGACCGCTTTGGCCGTGGTGATCGCGGCTTCAGCGCCGCCCTTGAGCGTAAGGAGGGTGTCCGTGTCCAAAGTCGCCATCACCTGACCCGCGGTCACCCGATCACCCTCCTCTATGGACAAAGTCTTTATCTGGCCTCCGATACGAAACGCCAGGTCCACCTCAATGGCTTCAATGTTGCCGCTCACAAACACCTTTCGGCCGGACTGATTCGATTGTGTGAAATGAAACCAGACCGCGCTCCCCCCTGAAACGAGACCGAGCAGCACTATCAACGCCATGATTTTTTTCTTCATATCCGAGTGGCCATGCGATGTTTCGGCCGCGACTCGCCGGTCGTAACGTTTATGGGCCCGCCGCGCAGACTACTTTCCGGCAAGCGATTAGTTTTTCCGTGTGACGCGTACGATGACATGGGGATCAGTTTCTCTTTTATCATCACGAGCCGATAGTCTCAAGCGAAAGACACCTACCCGCGTAATCATTCAGTTTCGGGGGGCTTTGAAGGTGAGGGCAGACACATAGAGCCTGCCCCTGGCCTGAACAGGGGTCTGCCCCTACGGCCGGCACCCTCTCACTCGACGCTTACACTGGGACACACGTAACACCGCGGGCGCCGCTAGTATTGTGTCGTCCCTCCGGGACTCTCAGACAGGGTTAGAGTGGATTGAGGAACCCGGCGC
>CAZGNL010000210.1:0-7844 GCA_964527475.1 uncultured Syntrophaceae bacterium | reverse complement strand
GCATCCCCCATCGTAGGCCCCGAGATTTTACTTGTTAAATGGCGAAGCGGTATCACAGGTCAGCCTCGATATTCTTGACAGGTTTTGTCAAATATCCTTGCTCAATATTGAACTACAGGGTATTCTGTTAGTAGAGAACATGGCGTTAACTCAAAGGAATTTGAGTTCGCTATCGGTATGCCGCCCCCGACTTCTCTCGGTGGCTATGGGCCATAAGGCTTTTCATCCCCACAGGAGGTGGCTCATGTCGTCTAGACTCTTCCCGGAGCATGGTCAGAAAATGTGCTCGGCCGGCTTTAGCCTGTTCTGATTTGCCGGCGCGTGGGGTCGCCCGGGAGTTGAATCATGGAAAACCAACAGCTACTGCAGTCGATTCTCAACAGCATTTCCGAGGGCGTCATGACGCTCGATAGGGAGTGGAGAATCGTCTCTTGGAACAGCGCGGCTGAAAGAATAACCGGGTTTCACAGGGAAGAAGTTCTGGGAGAGGAGTGTACCAGCGTGTTTCGATCACGGCTGTGCGGAAAAGAGTGCCTTCTTGACAAGGCCATATCGTGTGGACACCCCTATCAAGACTTGGAGGCCAGCGTACACAACAAGGGAAATCAGTTGATACACCTATTGGTCGGCGCGGCGCCCCTCTTCGACGCACAGGGCAATATCATAGGAGGATTGGAGACTTTCCGGGATGTTTCGCATCATTACTGGATGGAGGCCGAGCTGGAGGACCATCTGGGATACAGGGACATGGTGGGCAGAAGTGAGGCCATGATCAAAGTGTTTCAAGCCCTGTCCTCCCTCGCAGACACGGACACCACGGTACTTATTCAGGGAGAGTCGGGCACCGGCAAGGAGCTGATCGCAAGGGCGCTTCATTTCTATGGTTCACGTCGAGACAGGTCCTTTGTGGCCATAAACTGTTCGGCCATTCCCGAGGGCATGTTGGAGAGCGAATTGTTCGGCCATTCCAAGGGCGCTTTCACCGGCGCACACAAGTCATACGCGGGAAAATTCGAGCTGGCGAACGGCGGAACACTCTTTCTCGACGAAATCGCGGAACTCAGTCCCTCAGTTCAGGTGAAGCTCCTGAGAGTGCTTGAGGAACGGGAATTTCAGAGACTTGGCCAGAACAAAAATATCAAGGTTGACATCAGACTTATTACCGCCACGAACCAGAACCTGTACAAAAGAGTAGTTGACGGATCTTTCCGGGAGGACCTTTATTATCGTCTGAGTGTGTTTCCTCTGAACCTGCCACCCTTGCGGAAACGCAAGGACGACATCCGCTTGCTGGTGACTCACTTTGTCGGAAGATTCAACAGGCGGATGGGCAAGAGAATCCGAGGCATTGCCGACGGCGTACTCGATCTTCTCGAATCTTACCCGTGGCCGGGGAATGTAAGGGAATTGGCCAACGCCATCGAATATGCCTTTGTTCATTGCAAAGGACTTTGGATACAAACCTCGGATCTGCCGCAGAGACTTCTGTCTGCGCCTGACGCTGTTCGCTCCAACCCGCCCGATCGCCTGCCCGGAGCTCTGGAGTCCTTTGAAAGAGAGTTTATCCTGAACACGCTGGAAGCGGCCAACTGGAAGAAGAATGAGGCTGCAAGGCGACTCGGTATTAGTATTTCCACACTGTGGAGAAGAATGGAAAAGTACGGCTTGCAGCGAGAGAAGTTCAGTTTTGAAAAGAGGTTTTCAAATCTGAGCGATTCTGAACAGTGTCGTCATTTCAGCGTCTTGTGATCGCCAAAACCTTCCGGCTTGTCAATTCTGAAAAGACCTGCCCATGTCCGGCCAAATGCGTTCCCCGGGAAGCGGCACTTTTCCCGGCGTTCCAAGGGCCCCTGTTTGTGACTACAGGCCATGCGTGATCTCATCTCGGCGTTGCTTCCAGGTAAACCTTCAGTCATCCGGGGGTTCTCGTTAGATGTCATTGCGAGCGCAGCGAAGCAATCTCCTGAGGAGTGAATATGGGGATTGCTTCGTCGCTGTTCTCCTCGCAATGACATGCGCCACGAGCAAAGGCCCGCGAAAGTGAAGGCTTACACTCCAGGCTCCTTATTGGCGAATCCTGTCCAATGTGGCACCAAACTTGCAAAAACATGAGGCGCTGGGGCGAAGGTCTCGCGACCATGATCTTGATCCGCGTGTCCGGATCCGGCGGCAGGTCTCGGACGTAGGTTTTCCGCCGGGTCGGCCGCTGGAAAATGAGCCGTAGTCGAGGAGATTGCCGGTGTCTTGTCGGTTTTTCACAGGTCGGCGCCAAAAAGTGCCGTTGCGCGCGCTTTAGCCTGCATTGGTCCGGATTCAGTGAGCATGGCAGGCTGAAGCTCAGTATCTCGCATGTGGGCCGCAATCAGTGGCTGCCCGAAAAGGGTAAACGTGTATGCGGCAAGCCGATTGGGAACCGGGAAGGCTCGTTAGTGAGTGGACGCAACTTACCACCGAGCTGCTTCAATACTCGTAAACGGAGGGTGAGATGCCCAAATTCTTGACAATACACAAAGAAACCAATGTGGACAGAGTGCTCTTGGAATCCAGATGGACCGAGATTTCGATGGACCCCAGGGCGGAATGGCAGATGACCCTTTACGGGACGGACCTTGGGGAACGCTACTGTGAATGGGAGGCCCCGAGTCGGAACGCAATCGAAGAAATCTGCGGGGAACTTGGAATCAAGTACTCTGAAATCATTGAAGTGGAGGTAACCTCCCCATCGGATTGGTGTCTGTGGCGTATGGAGTCGCGCAGAGGGATGAGAAGTTGCTGGGAGGTCACCAATTGTGGGCGGCAGCCCAAGACGCACGACGCGGCTACCAGCGGGTTTTGTCCTGCGGCTGTAGGCGAGGTTACTCGGCGAATGGACGGAAACCGATTTTCCCGACGCCACTGCTGGAAGGTGGTTGGAACCTGTTGCGCCGAAACAGTGCATGGAACGATGCCCGAGAGGATCATCGAGAGTTCTACGTGCCCGTTTTTTGCGCCGGTGGCATTCGAGCCGGGGCACAGCTTCCAAATCTGATTTGCCGGGAAACGGCTCCCTGAGAAAGGAATGGTGAAGGACATGCCTCACTTCCTGACAGTCCACTACGAACCCGGAGTGCCCTGGGAGATGATTGAATCCAGATGGAAGGTTTTGGCTCAGGAGGTCAGGGCCGTTTGGGTGAGAACCTGGTTCAATCTGGACGTGGGCAAACGGTTTTGCTGGTGGGATGCTCCAAGCAGGGAAGCGTTGGAAACGGTCTTCCGGGATCACGCTGTCCCGTGGGAGCACATCACCAAGGTGCAACTCACTACACCGAGTGAGTGGGCATGCCGAGAAGACTGACCGAATCGGCCAATGGTCTCTTGGACCAGTCATGAAGGCCGGAACAACCCGCGGCAGGGCCCGCGGCTCTGACGATGCTCGCTGTGCCGGCGATCTGTTGCGCGGATTCGGGGCTCGACCCAGTGGTGAGTCGGGAGCATTGGAGGTTAATGGTTTGCAGGCAACAATGGTAAAGAACGCTGAGTCCGGTGTTCAGGTGTTTCCCCCTGAGGATCTGGACAGGCTTGACGAGGTTGTCGATCGGTACGCGGCAGCGGCGGAGTACCTGATTCCCGCGCTCAAGGACGCTCAGGAGATGTTCGGATACCTCCCCTGGGAAGTGCAGCATCGTCTCGCCCGTGGATTTCACATCACGCGTTCCCGCGTCTACGGTGTGGTCACCTTTTATTCCTTTTTTACGACTGTTCCTCGCGGGAAACACACTGTGCGCGTTTGCCTGGGAACCGCATGCTACGTGAAGGGTTCACAAGGTGTCCTGGAAAGTATCGTCAGCGAAATAGGGATAGACGTGGGAGAAACCTCCCTGGACGGCCGATTCACCTTTGAGGCGGTGAGATGTCTGGGGACCTGCGGACTGGCGCCGGTTCTGGTGGTAGGCGAACAGACCTATGGAAACATGGACCGGAAGAAGACAATGAAGATCTTGAAGGCTATCAACAGACCTCGTCAACAGGAGGAATCATCGTGGCCAGAATAAGCATAGAGGACCTTGCCAAGATAAAGGAACGGCAGCGCTGCAGAATGGTTCTACGTGAGGGGGAATTTCGGGCCAAGATCACGGTCCACATGGGAACGTGCGGCATAGCGGCCGGCGCGCGTGAGGTCTTGGCCTCGCTTCGGGCACTGATCTCCTCACGGGATATGGACGACGTAATTCTGACCAATTCAGGGTGCGCCGGCCTGTGCGCGAAGGAACCCATGATCACGGTGGAACTCTCAGACCAACCGCCGGTCAAGTACGTCAATCTCGACAGCCGGAAGGCCCGACACGTATTCGACGACCATGTAATGCATGGGATACCCGTTGAAAACTACGCTTTGGCTTGCGGAAGTGAATCAACCGCGTAGGACGGCCGTCGCTCTGTTTTTTGCGCGCGTCGTGAATCTGATTTGACCCAAGGCAATCCAGTGGAGGAGGAATCATGAGATCAGCGCCCCTGTACAGAATGCACTTCATGAGCTGCTCCGGGACAGGATGCATTGCCGGGGGCTCACTAAGCGTGAAACGGGCCCTGCAACGGGAGTTGGTCAAAAGGAACCTGCACAACGAAGTTCGGTGTGACATGTCCGGTTCAGGCTGCACCGGCATGTGCGCCAATGGACCCGTAATGACCGCCCATCCTGAAGGAATTTCATATGGTCGCCTTAAGCCCGAGCACGTAGGCCGGATAGTCGAAGAGCACGTCATCCGGGGCAAGATAGTCGAAGACCTGGTTTCCGAAGAGGAGCGCCCACCTGTTCATGTGCCCCTTATCAAGGATGTGGATTTCTTCGGCCGTCAAAGATTGATTGTGCTTCGAAATCGAGGACTCATCGACGCACGGAGCATAGACGAATACATAGCCCGGGACGGGTACGCCGCGCTCGCGACAGCACTTACGGAAATGACCCCGAGGGATGTAGTCAATGAGATTAGAGCGTCCGGGTTGCGTGGGCGAGGCGGCGCGGGCTTCAGAACCGGACTCAAATGGGAGGCTTGCAGCGAAACGGAGAAATGGCCGAAATACGTGATCTGTAACGGGGATGAAGGGGATCCGGG
The DNA here is from genome assembly GCA_964527475.1 of uncultured Syntrophaceae bacterium. Lineage (GTDB taxonomy): Bacteria > Desulfobacterota > Desulfomonilia > Desulfomonilales > Desulfomonilaceae > CAZGNL01. Next base: position 2,751 of record CAZGNL010000210.1, on the reverse strand, counting down.
CGCTTTCATGGATCGCGCTGTTATGGAAGGAGACCCCCATTCGGTCCTCGAGGGAATGGCCATAGCCGGGTATGCTGTCGGCGCTGAACATGGGTACATATATGTTCGAGCCGAGTATCCCCTCGCGATCGAGCGTCTTCAGCAGGCTATCAACGTCGCTACAGATTACGGTCTTCTTGGGGAAGATATTCTCAGAACAGGCTTCAATTTCAGTGTTGAGATCTATCCCGGCGCGGGCGCATTTGTCTGCGGGGAAGAGACCGCCTTGATCAGATCCCTTGAGGGTATGAGGGGGACCCCGCGGTACAGGCCGCCCTTCCCTGTTCACAGCGGGCTTTTCAGTTGCCCGACGGTAATCAACAACGTTGAAACCTATGCCAACGTTAATCCCATCATACTCAACGGCAGCCAATGGTTTGACTCCGTCGGCACCAAGGGCAGCAAAGGCACAAAGGTCTTTGCTTTGACCGGAGCGGTGAACAATGTAGGCCTGGTTGAAGTCCCGATGGGAACCACGCTCAAGACCCTCATCTTCGACATCGGAGGCGGCATCCCGAAGAAACGGAAATTCAAAGCCGCCCAGGTCGGCGGTCCATCGGGAGGCTGCATCCCGGCAGGCATGGAGGATGTTCAGATAGATTACGAATCCCTGAAGGTCGCGGGCGCCATGATGGGGTCGGGCGGGGTTGTCGTAATGGATCACACCACCTGCATGGTGGACACTGCAAGATTTTTCACCGATTTCCTCGTGGACGAATCTTGCGGAAAATGCACCTCATGCCGTGAAGGCGTCAAAGTGATGTACGAAAAACTCACCGACATCGTTGAAGGCAGGGGCCGGGAGGGGGACGTAGAATTCCTTGAGTCTCTGGGACGTCACATAATCGCAACCTCCTTCTGCGGTCTGGGAAAGACATCGGCTAATCCCGTTCTGTCCACCATCCGGTATTTCCGACACGAGTATGACGCTCATATTCGGGAGAAACACTGTCCTTCGTTGTTTTGCGTAAACCTCATTGATTTCCAAGTGGTCGAAGAAAAATGCACCAAGTGCGGGCTATGTTACAAAAAGTGCCCATCCGAAGCGGTGATCTGGAAAAAGAAGACAGTGGCCCGAATAGACCGGGACAGATGCTCCAAATGCAGGACGTGCATTTTGGCGTGCAAATTCGACGCAATAAGATGACGCGAGATTCAGCTTCAGCGACGGACCATTCCGTGGCCCGGTAAAACCGGACGCTTGGTCATCAATCACCTTTGCTGTGAGAAGGCTGTCATGATTAAGCTGAGCATCGACGGTAAGGAAGTTTGTGCGGAACCCGGGGCCACCATATTGGAAGCGGCCCGCCAAAACGGGATTGACATCCCGACCATGTGCTACGATAAACGGCTGACCCCATACGGCTCCTCGTTCTTCTGCGTGGTAGAGGTTTCCACCAACGGGAGTATCCAGACCGTGCCTGCCTGCGTGACCGCTGTGGCGGATGGTATGAAAGTGGCCACCCACACGCCTGAGATCATCGAAGCGCGGCGCACCCAGCTCACGTTCATTCTGAGGAGCCATCCCCTGTCGTGCCCCACCTGCGACGCTGCCGGTGATTGTCGGCTCCAGAAATACGTCCACGAATACAAGCTTCAGGATGTTCCGTTCCCCAGGGAGACGCGCGATTACCATGTGGATGACGATTCCCACTTCATAAGATTCAACATGGACCTGTGCACCAAGTGCGGAATGTGCGTGCGGATCTGCGAGGAACTACAGGGAGAATGCGAGCTTACGTTCGTGGGCAGGGGGACGAAATTCGATGTATCCACTGATTTCGGGCGTCCCCTGGATTGCGAGTTCTGCGGCCAGTGCGTCCAGATCTGTCCAGTGGGCGCGATTTCCTCCAAGTGGCTTGTGGGAACGGGGCGCCGATTCGAATTGAGTCGCATACACACTGTGTGCTCCTTTTGCAGCTTGGGGTGCCGCCTGACTCTCCACGAAAAGAAAGGAAAGGTCGTTTACGTCACATCCCCGCAACTCGGACCCAATGACGGGAGTCTCTGTGTGAAGGGCCGCTATGGCTGGCCGTACGTCTATTCGGACCAGCGGCTTACCGCTCCTTTGATCCGAAAAGAAGGGACCCTGCAACCCGTGGAATGGGACGAGGCGCTCCGCTTCGTGGCCGAGAACTTCACCAAGATCAAAGAAACCTCCACCGCCCAAAGCCTGGCTGCTCTTGGTTCCCAACGGCTCACCAACGAAGAGGCTTACCTGTTCAATCGATTTGTCCGAACCGTCCTCGGGACCCCTCATCTTGATCATGCCGGAGGATACGCTTATCGGCCGCTGTTGGACGGCCTGGCGCGTGCATTCGGTTATCCGGCCGGTACCAATTCCATTCAGGAGATCAGGCATGCCGATGTCATACTCCTGTTGGGAGCGGATCTTACCGAATCACACCCTGTGGCCAAGAACGAAGTGATTCTTGCCACCGCCGCGGGAAAGGGAAAGGTCGTCGTGGTGGATTCCGTGAGGACCAAGCTCTGTGAGCGTCCCGGAATCGCAATCATCACAAGCCCGGGGACTGAACACCTTGTGGCTTACGCCATGCTCAGGGAGATCCTTGACAAGGGCCTCGTGGACGGAAGTTTTCTCGATCCGATCCCGGAAGGGCTGGATGACTTCCTGGCCTCTCTCGAACCATATGCCCCGGACTGGGTAGCCAAGCTGACCAAAACCGATCCGGACCACATTCGGCAGGCCGC
>CAZGNL010000209.1:0-7990 GCA_964527475.1 uncultured Syntrophaceae bacterium | reverse complement strand
AAATGCTTAAGTCAACAGCATTGGGCTTGGAGGGGAGATGAGTCTCCCCTCCAAAGATGACTGGATTCTTACGGCATTTACAGAACCGCTTACCTCATCCGGGGCGAAGCCACGGACAAGCTGCCCCAAGATTTTCGTAGTTCGTTGTCCCTTATCAGAGATGATGGTTGGTATAGGCAAAGACAAGCGGTCAAGAAGGCCGTAACTTCGGCAGGAGGATTGCAATGATTATTCAAAGGCTCTGGTGGGTGATCGTGTTGGGATTTGTCCTTTCGTTACCCACGGCTATGGTCTATGTGACGCCCGCGGAAGGCGGATCCAGCGACAAATGCGTGAGCAACTGCAATAGAAACCACAGTAGGTGCATGAACAAGTGCAATCATATGAAGACAGGCGCGGACAAGGCTACCTGCAAGAGAAGGTGCAACTCAGTTCGGGACCAATGTCGCGACGCGTGCGGGCAGTGACAGGTATGAGAGGCACTGCTGCTTCTCCTTTGACCGGCGGGGTTCTCTTGAACTCCCATGCCCGGGAAGGGTACAACCAAGCAAAAATAATGCGTGCCGGGTTCCGGACGTAGGGCGCGATTTTCTATTTCACATGTCGTTGCTCGGATTCGGCAAGATCCAGACCCAAGGCGCCCCCGGGATTAATGATATTGTTTGGATCAAAGTGTCGCTTCAGGGATCGCAAGACATCCATCTGAGCCTTGCCGAGATGTTGTTCCATCCAGGGCCCCATCATTTTTCCCACTCCGTGGTGGTGACTCAGTGAACCGCCGTGCTTCAGGAGCTCATCTATAATGCCCATCTGAAATTCTTTGTATTCCCCCATGTCATCCATTTTTGCGATAAATATGAAATAGAGGTTTGTTCCTTCAGGATAAAAATGAGAAGCATGGGCCATGCACACCGTATCAGGGCGACTCTTGATGAACTTCCTGACCCCCTGATGAAGATTGTGAAAATTGTCCCAGGTGACGGCCGATTCCAGCGTATCAATGATGATACCGAAATCATGAAGATCCTCTCTCATGTACGGATCCGTGAATCTCCCATGTTCCCAATTCTTCACAGGATAGCCCGTAAGATACATTGCGCCGTGTTTCCGGCAAATCCGCTTGACCTTTTTCTTCACATTTGCCGCGAAGCATTTGTCGCCCTCTGTTTGACCAATATACAGGCAGCGCTGCCCAGGTTTGAAGCCACGCAATCCCATGACCTTGTCAATGACGGTCCCTTCTATGCCGTACAGCTTGAGAGCCACATCAGTCTCTTCAGGATCTGAAATCCGAAACACCGAGGGCATGCCGAATTCCCCTTGACTGATATCCCGCGCCGCGTCCGCAGCAGCCCCCCATGTAGGGAATATGAACGCGAAATTGCGACGGTTTTCAGGCGCATACCTGAAAACCTTGAGCGTTGCGCTCACAAGTATACCGAACGCCCCTTCACTCCCCTTCATGATGTCGTTTAGTTTCGGCCCTGTCGCGGTCCCGGGATATTCCAGAGTCTTAAACGTGCCGGCAGGCGTCACATATTCCTGGCTCAGCACGATGTCATACATATCCCCGTAGTATGAAGACTGCTGCCCTGAACCGAGCGCCGCTATCCAGCCTCCCACGGAAGAAAACTCAAACGATTGGGGAAAATGACCGCAAGTATATCTTGTTTGCGCGTTGAACATTGTGGGAGCGTTATTCAGCAGATGTTCATAAGCGGGTCCCATTATTCCCGGCTCAACAGTGATCGTCCGGTTTGTTTCGTTAAACTCCAGCACGCGATTCATGTGCGTCGCCATCACCAGCGTAATACCGCCCTTGACCGGCTTGAATCCGAGATTCACGGAGGAACCCCCACTATACACATACACGGGAATCTTTTGCTCGTCACAGTAATCAACAATTCGATGCACATCTTCCTTATCCCGCGGGTGCAACACCACGTCGGGCGCGGCGCAGGCCTTGCCGATTCTGAGGTTCATCGCCTCTTCCATTGTCTTTCCGGTTGCGTACTTTACACGGGAATAATCATCAGAAGCGACATTTTCCTCGCCCACAATTGCTGTGAGATCGCGTCGTTGTTCGTCGGAGAGCTTGATAGGCTGATTCAACCTTACCTGTTCGTTTCCAAGATTGCGCTTCTCCTGGAAGTGGGCATCGGTCAAATGGAATCGCTCTTTCAGCATCCGGTAGAGTCTGCGATTGGGGTGCTTGAACCGGTCCGGCGCCCCCCATTTGAATATGGAACGATACGATCCCCTGTTCGGAGGTTCGTTTACCCAATCAGGATAGAATTCCTTGCCGTGGTTCATCGATTACCTACCTCTCCGGCTCGCCGGCGCTACTCCGGATAGCCGGTTATTTCTCTTATTTCTCTGTACAGCGGCCTGAGAGAACCATAGATCTTCTTGTAAACCCTTTCGTAGAGGTTTGCGTAAATCTCCACATTCTTCGGATCAGGCTCAAAGACTTTCTTGTATGACACCATCTCGTGCATTGCCGTCTCGAATGAAGGATGAATTCCCAATCCGACCGAGGTGACGATCGCTGCGCCCAGCCCGGAAGTCTCATGGGTTCCGCCTCTGTACAGCGGCAGATTGAAGATGTCCGCTGAAATGCGACAAATCTCGTCGCTCTGTGACGCGCCGCCGGACACGGCCACCTTTTCCACCTTAAATTTGCCCGCCTTTTGCATCGACTGCAATCCATCCAACAGTCCGTATCCCAATCCTTCGATGACGGCTCGATACACGTGAGCCTTTCTGTGAACACCTCCAAATCCGATCATGCAGCCCTTTGCCGAGGGTGTATTCAATCCCGGTCCCCAGTAGGGTTGTACCATTAATCCCATGCAACCGGCCGGAGACTGGACAAGAAGATCATTCATCACCTCTTCCGCCAAAACCCCTCTTTCTTCAGCTTCAAGGACCTCCTTGTGCGCAAACTCGTTCTTGAACCAGGTAACCAACCAGAAACCTCTGAAAATCTCTATCTCGGGATTGTAATGTCCCGGAATAGACGCGGGATAGGGAGGCTTGAAACGCAGTGGCTCAAAGTATTTCCTTGTTGTTGTCTGCACCGTGGCCGTGGTTCCGAAGCTGAGACTGGCCGTTGTATCGTCCACAACTCCCATTCCGACGGTCTCACATCCCTTGTCCGACCCGCAGGCTATAACGGGAAGCCCTTCGGCCAGGCCCGTCTCCTGTGAGGCTTTTGCAGTCACCGTTCCGATCAACTCCCCCGGCTGCACTGTTTTGGGAAGCTTTTCCCCTTCCACGGGAAACAGCCGGCTCGCCGGCTCCCATTTCTTTGCCCACCTCATCTTCTTGTAATTCCAGGGAATGTGTCCGATCTGAGACCCGCTTGAATCACTGAACTCCCCGGTGAGCCTGAAATTGAGGAATCCCGACACCTGAAGATACTTATGGGTATTGGCCCAGATCTCCGGTTCATACTGCCTTATCCAGTTGCACTTGCCGTCGGTCTGGACTTTCATCATCGTCCTGTAGATCCCCGCGGCCTTCAGGATCGGCTTCATAATGATTCCGGGGGAATATACTTCTCTTGCCTTGCGCTGATCCAGCCATATGATGACAGGCCGAAGCGTAATCCCGTCCTTATCCACATTCACCATGCTGGCCCGCTGGGTGGTAACTCCGATTCCCGCTATCTTTCCGAACAGATCCGGGTCCTTGGCCTTCAATGAATTGCACGTGTCACAAACGCTCTTCCAGAATATCTCAGGATCTTGCTCCGCCCATCCGGGTTTGGGACTGATATAGGGTTCATACTGGATCTGAATTCCGTCAAGAAGCTCCCCCTTGGGATTGAAGAGGAGTGTTCTCAAACTCTGAGTGCCGCAATCTATCGAAAGTATAAGCTTATCCACCCACTGCCTCCTTTTCCGCACTTCCGTGACATGCCGGAGAGTCCTTAACGACCGCCCACTTCACCAGAAAAGCTATAACACAAAAAACATCATGAATACATGGTTTCATGTCCCTCGGGGCATGGCAGTTGATATGGAGGATTTCTGCAAAGCCCTTTTTGGTCTTGACAACTGCTTCCCCCAGTGGTATGACCTCTTACCAGATGGCAATTCCTCAAACAAATCAGGGCCTCAACAAGGTCAGACCGCTTCGTCCCGCTGAGTACGTAGAGCGCAAAGTGGTCACCTCAATATTGGAAGGCACGTACCCACCCGGATCCGTTTTGCCCGATGAGAGGACCCTCGCCAAACAGTTGGGGGTTACCAGACCCACGCTGCGGGAGACGCTTCAGCGACTGGCCTCGGAAGGCTGGATCACAATACGGCACGGAAAACCCACTGTTGTGAACGATTATTGGGAGCAAGGCGGTTTGAGCGTACTCAGCACCCTGGCAAGATATGACGAGCACCTACCCGATGGGTTTGTCGCCCACCTCCTTGAAGTCAGAGTCACATTGCTCCCGGCCGCAGCCCGTATGGCGGCTCGGAACGCCCCGGAAGCGCTCTTGGAGCATCTGGGTCGAGCCGAGAGCCTGGACGACGATCCTGAAAAGTTTGCGGAATATGATTGGGAATTGCAACTGCTCATGGTCAAGCATTCCCGGAATCCCGTATTCACGCTGATCTACAACGATTTTGCCGCCATGTTCAAGACTATGGGAGTTCGGTACTTCAGGTTTGAGGAAGCGAGAGATGCGTCACGAACCTATTACGTGGATGTGTCGCGGGCCATTGAGCAGGGAGGCGAGGATGTGGAACGGATAGTCGGCTCGGTAATGGAGCGGGTCATGGGCCTGTGGTCGGAACTGAAATGTTCGCAGGAAGTCAAATAATTATAGGAAAGCACAGCGAGCGGCTCCGTCTCCCCGGTTTTGGGGCCGGCGCATTTGAAATTCGGATAGAATTTTGAAGGAATGAACATGAAACTGGAAAACCTGGACAAGGAATGGGATTTGATCGTAGTCGGCGGAGGGATCACCGGTGCGGGGATTTTCCGCGAGGCGGTACGTGTAGGCCTGAAAACGCTTCTCCTGGAGCAGAAGGACTATGCGTGGGGCACTTCAAGCCGATCCTCGAAGCTGGTTCATGGCGGCCTACGTTATCTCAAGCAGGGGCGGTTGTTGCTCACCAGGAATTCGGTGAAGGAACGTGAACGTCTGCTCGAGGAGGCCCCAGGCCTTGTTGAGCCTTTGCAATTTCTGCTGCCGGTGTACGAAGGTTGGGGTCCGGGCAAACATGTGTTTGAAGCGGGTCTCACGATTTATGACCTTTTGGCCGGAAAGAAGCGCCACAGGTTTTACGAAGCGGACGATTTCCTCAACATGGCGCCTTACTTTAATGCCGAAGGGTTGGTAGGTGGATTTCAATTCATGGATGCGCAGGTAGATGATGCCCGGCTGGTGCTGAGACTAATCAACGAGGGTGTCCAATTCGGCGGTTGTGCCTTTAATTACACGTCGGTACGCGAAATCACACGCGATGAACGGGGAAGTGTGGTCGGCGTGATCGCACAGGACACGGAAACCGATGAAACAAGAGAGTTTTCATCCCGAGCTGTAATCAACGCCACGGGCGCATGGGCCGACAAGCTGCATCCATCAACTGATCGGAAGCGCCGAATACGTCCCCTGAGGGGCAGTCATCTTGTTTTTCCTGCATCGGTTCTACCATTTGACCAGGCCGTCAGCTTTTTCCATCCCTCTGACAACCGGCCGGTCTGTGCCACGCCCTGGGAAGGCGGTGTGGTCTTCGGCACCACCGATGTCGATCACACGAATGATTTGTGGAAAGAACCCGCTATTACGGAACAGGAAGTTTTGTACCTGATAGAAGCTTTGCAGCTTGTTTGTCCTTCGCTTCATGTTTCTCTTGATGACTGCATTTCCACGTTTGCGGGGATCAGACCGGTCCTGGGAGAAGGAAAGCTCGCGGCGTCCAAGGAATCCCGCGAACACGCGGTTTGGGTGGAAAAGGGGCTCGTGACTATCACCGGAGGGAAGCTGACCACTTTTCGCAAACTGGCATGGGATACGCTCAAGGCCGCCAAACCGTACCTTGGTTCACTGAAGACCAGTGCTCGGGCCGAGCCGGTATTCGCGACTGTACCAAGCGGGCCCAGGGAAGATTTCGGGATATCCCCGGTCGTTTGGAGACGCCTTTTCGGACGATACGGCGCGGCTGCACACGACCTCGCCCGAGCTGCCTCGCCCGAAGATCTGGAGCACATCCCTTGCACGGAAACGCTGTGGGCCGAATTGCCTTTTGTTGCCGAACATGAACAGATACGGCATTTGGACGATCTGATCATGAGAAGGGTGCGCATCGGACTGATCGCGCCCGAGGGCGGCAAAGAACACCTGGGACGAATTAGGAAGCTCTGCCAATCATCATTGCCCTGGGATGAAGACCGCTGGGAAAAGGAAATCAGCGCATATCTTTTAAAGTGGAACCGCAATTATGCGCAGCCGCTCAGACGCCATTCGGAGCCGGAAATCGCGGTGCACGGAATCGCGTCGTAAATGGGAGCGAAAGGCCCAAGGATCGCGTAATAGAAAGAATGACCGACAAGATGCCGGTCTACTCCGGAGCGAACGCAGTTGCCATAACTTGGCGTCAGAGCGGGGAGCCGAAAGCTATGGAGAGCCTACCGCCCACTGTCCAGGAGGTTTGTCTGAGCGCCAGTTGAAAAGTCTGGGGATCCACGCCCGTGTAGCTGATTGTCACGTTGGGATCTGCGCAGATCTGCGACCACTTCCCGTACACCCCGATATCCGCAAATCCAAGGAGCACTCGCGAAAATTCGAAAAAGGTCTCAAAGAAATAGCCCTTGTAGTAATCGCCCGAAGCTGCAAGGCTGTGAGTCGCATCAAAGGCCTCTTTGTAGTCAAACGCGCCGGGCACGACCGGAAATCCTATGGTTCTCAGGATCATACCCCCGCCGGTGGAGCTGTAACGATACTGGAGCCCAAGATACGGAAGGTAACAGTTGACGGTGACGTCCGCTTCTGTATTTGGATCCACTCCTCCCGGGACCAATTCCCTATCCTTGAAGCGTGTGGTCAGGTGATTCCATCGAAACCCGCCGATAAAGTCCATCCTTCCCCCGATGTCCCGTGTGAAAGCTCCGTCAAGATAGAACTGCTCCGTATGAGTATCCCATGTCTCCTCCAATGGGCCGCCGACCTCATAGGTCTCGGACGCGCCCCCGGCTACGTCGATGAAAAACCCGCCTGACATGAGCAGACCCAGACCTCGACCGGAAAGGAGATGATGGGAAGCCTCCACCCATACGCCCTCGAGGCCATAATTTTGCGTAACGGCCGTCAGTCCTCCTATGTCGGCATCTATGGCTTCCATGCTAAAGTGGACGCCTTTGGGCCGGGCCGTCCAGCCCGCGTAGAATCCGGGCATTCTTAGCGCAGAGGCTGAATCTAATGGAACCGAACCCATGAGACCTGGACTGACACCGTCGTCAGGGGGGAATCCCGGCCCGGAAACCCACTGGGCAGGCGAGGTAATGGGCAGCAAAAGTAGAATTAGCATGGCCGGCACAAGCCAAATTGTTCTTTTCATGGAAATCGCCTCCTGCACCGGGGATCGACGTGGTATTTCGTGGCCCTTGGTGCCTATAATGACATGTGATCCTACCATGTTTAGTGGATTATATCAACTAAAACCTTAGATTCATGGCAACCATTCAGTTTCAGGGGGGTGAAGGTGAGGGCAGGCACATAGAGCCTGCCCCGTATCCCGGATCGTAGTCCGGGACAGGCCCCGATCCGGGATAAGCCCATAGTGGCTGTGGCTGAATTGAATAATACCAATGCGCAATCAAGAGAGTGAGATCGGGTTCTTGGGTGCCACTGCCGGCTTGCCCAGCAGTGCTCTTCATCACTTGTTTGAACGCGCATTCGCATGAAAGTCCCGTGAAAGAACCACCCCTTTGCGGTTCAACGTATGGGGTGGTTTGGAGGGGAGATGAGTCTCCCCTCCAAAGATGA
>CAZGNL010000208.1:0-8107 GCA_964527475.1 uncultured Syntrophaceae bacterium | reverse complement strand
CGCGGATCATACCACCGTTCTAACGCGCAAAAAAACTCGCCCGTCAGAGCTGCCGACACTGTTCCGACGGGGACTTCTTCTCTTTCAGGCAGGGCCTTCTAATGGGTGCCCCCATCGCATGTACTGTGGTGTGACAGAACTCCACGAAGCGCCTATGGTCACGGGACGTTGAAACGGATGTTGATCGTTGGGACTGTTATGGCATACGTTATGGGAGGGACTGATGGCGAAAAGATCAATTCCACGCTTCTGGGCTCTTGTCCAGAATCGATAAAAGTATCCTGTGTGCCTGTTAATGTAACCGTGAACAGGCCTGATCTGCTGAGACCTAAACTACCGTTGTACGAAACTATCGCTGATGCGCCATAGACCCGCACCGTAGTGTCATACATGACCCAAACACCGGACGGAATGCCTGTCTCGTAAAACACTTCCACCTGTACCCGCTGCCCCCGATTGAGATAGGGAAGGCAAACCGGCGTGAAGGGGGTTCGTCCGAGAGGATAGCGCGTAGTAGACGTCCTCCACGTCACTATTGCTCCTCCTGGGTCCTCCTCCAATTCTACTGAATCAAGATGACGAGGACCGTCATCGCACCCTTCTGCACGGTTGCTCGTAACCACGACTGCGCCCGGTTGATGCCACTCTCTCCTAACCTTCCTGACCAACAACTCCCTCAGATTCCTAGGACTCCTGAATATAGGTTCCGGCATGACGAATGGACTCTTGCCGCTGAGCAGGTTCTCCAGTTGCAGGCCCACGTTCACGAACCCACCGACCGTGTGGTATGTATGGTTAATCCCGTCATGAGCTGCCTCGTACTTAACGGAGAACATCCCGTTACGAGTTTTTGCCTCCGCGCCTCCGCGAATACCGTAGACACCTGATCCTGCGCTGAATCTGTAGCCGGTGGCGCTCAAGCGTAAGTCAGGGCCTCCGTTCCAGAGTTCGAGAGAATAGCCAGCCCCAAAATCGTAATTCTGCGGCCCACGCCTGAACGCGTTCGCAAGGACATTGCTGTTGAAGAGATTCCCATACCAGTTGAAGTTGAGATCCAACGCGTCATTACCGGGAAGCAATGCCGCCATCTCGAAGCCGAGGCTGCCCGAAGAATACCATCGCCCACCCAATCTTGTGGTGTCGTAGAATCCATTAACTCCCAGCAGCGTATTGGCGCCGCGTATGGTCCTAAAACCGCCTCCAAAGGAGAAATCAATCCTATTGATCGCCCCTCCCGTAGCCGTTTTCCAGAAATCCTGGAATTCCCCGTGTGCTTCTCCAAAGGCCGTCGAGTCCCTGCTGAGGCTGATCGGTACCAGGAAGTCCGTTGTCAGGCGACCCGATTTCACGGCCTTGCCAAAGCTGTACAGGTACCCCACCTGGAGATTGGGGATCTGCGGTAGAATTCCCTGAAACAGTTGAGGCGTGAGAAGGATGGAATCCGAAGTCCGAGGCCCTATAGCACTCGGCAATCCCAGTGGATTGGATGGAGCAAGGTCTAGCCCACCTCTTACCACAGACGGAGCACTGTAGGGTGATTGGGGAAGTCCTTGTGCCCAAATTGGGCATGTCAGCGACAAGATGATGAGGAGAATTAGAGAAGATACAACAATCCAACGATAACGACTGGAATAACCCACACCGGCACCCTCGAACACGGGCAACGCCATCTAAAGGTCTGATAGCTTTGGCCCAATCAATATTTATGAAAACAAACGAGAACTACGGCACGATACCAGAGAAATCCTTGTACAGTCAAGGAAAAAGGCCATTTATGTAAAACCCCTCTATCTCTTCCCACTACTGCAGGGAAGTGAGTTGCTCAAAGATCATCGGCAGAGAAATGCCATCAGGCTCAGTGTTGTAGAAACGCACATTGAATGGTCTGAGATTGGCAGTATTTTTCAGAATAGATTGGACTTTGTGGAGTAGTTTTCGGGACAAATGAGATCTTGAGGGATTGAGGGGGACGGTGTAGTGAAAGAGGGCGGTAGGCTTGCTGGAGCCACCGCCCTAATAATTGTGGGGTCATTGTGGGGTCATTGTGGGGTCAGGCTTGACATATGTGTATTTGTGCCGAGTCTTCTCTTACCCTCTCAAGGTCTGCCGCAAGACGGGGATTCGTTTCCGCACGTTTGCGCAGACGATTGATCGCTTGACTCCTTCCTCCAACAGATCGTAGAAACGAATCCGGTCCGGCTCGTCAAAGAAAATATCCTGGCCAACGTTCCAACGTAGCATCACATGATAGACAGCGCCCGGATAGTGAATGCGTGCTCTCCGTGCCATTCTTCGCCGTCTATACCCCCATGTCAAGCCTGACCCCAACATCCAACACACTGCTGCATGCATGAAGTCAAGTCCGGACGAAATACTGCGTAGAGCAGAAGGGTCCATGTGCGGTTCCCACTCGTTCATGCTCGCCATAGTAGCTCCCCTACCCTTGGGGGCGGCCCGAAGAATCAGCCGCCCCGAACGGATGGGAGTCTGCACTCACTCCACTTCGCAAAGCTAGTGGTAATCATGAGTGCCCATCACCGGCTGAATGCCTGTCTTGCCTTCCACGACCTTGGCCAGCTCTTCAGGATTCACATAAGGACAATCGGGTTTCGCTGTGGCAAGGCACGTGCTGAAGTAGATGGCGTCCGGCTTGATCTCGGATAGCTTTGCAGCCATGCCAAGGTTAGGAGCTACGGTACGTCCCGGACACTCGCATTTAACAAACGCCGTCACGGAGGACGGCTCATCGAAATTACCCTCACCAAGGGATGCGGCCTTCAAACACCGCCACTCACCTGGACAGCCGTAGCCGCTGTCCATGTAGGCGCCACAGCCCACAATCGCCACCTTTTTCATACTCTTCCTCCTTGTTGATATTATCCGATATCTGGGGTGCCTCACTGGCCCTGCACCGTCCACCCGATCTGAGGTGACATGGTTTCCGTCACTCTTCTGCTCTGGCACGTCAGCCAATCTGCTCGCGCCGCGTGGCACAAGTAACCAGCAACGTAACGTAGAGGGTCAACGTCTCCATATTAACCCATTGAGACAATGGGCGGCCAATCCTCAGGACTCGGCGGCCGCGCGCTCCTGGAGAAGATCGCGGACCACCGCGCGCAATTTTGTGAGATCCGTGGGCTTCTCAACAATTCGGTCTACACAGGTGGCATCCTTTGTGTCGTTCTCAAGGATTTGGCCGGATCGGCCGGTTGTAAGAACAAACGGTTTCCTCGGGACGCCTGATTTCCGGCAGATTTCATCCAATGCACGGGCCACTTCCCATCCATCCATTCCCGGCATTGTGAGGTCACACACCACCACGTCAATTCTCTCCCGTTCGAACACTTCCAGGGCCTCGGGGCCCGACAAGGCCGTGAAGACCGTATGACCGGATTTCGCCAATCCCTCCTTGAACACGAAGGCCACCGGTTCCATATCATCGACCACAAGGATCGAACCCTTCAAATCAAGGGGCGGCGCAGTGGTGCATTCTTCATCCTGCGGACCCAGCGGCGCCGAAGGCAGCGTGACCGTAAACGTAGTCCCGCTGCCCAGCTCGCTGTCAACCGACATGGTCCCGTTGTGATTCAGGACAACGGCATAGCTCACAAAGAGACCCAGGCCGGTTCCTTTCTCGCCTTTGGTAGTCCAGAAAGGATCGAACACCTTCTTGATATGCTCTTTGCGAATACCGGTCCCCGTATCACTGATTTGAAGAACGACCTCTTCTCCCTGGACCGCGGTCGTAATGCTTATGGTACCCCCTTCAGGCAGGGTCTCGGCAGCGTTCTTGATGAGATTCACCAGCACTTCCAGCAACTCTCCTTCAGCCCCCCTCACGCGGCAGCCATCTGTCAGTACCAGGTCCATCCTAATTGCGATACCTTGTTGCTCAGGACGGTTCTTCCACCACGGCTTCGTTATCTCGGTCGCAGTCTCTGCAAGCCTTGACAAATCAAAGACGGCAGTTTCCCGAGAAGATAGATCGGAGTTGGGGTTCGTCAGACTGTGAAGGCGGTTGACGGTGTCCGTGCCCGACTGACAACTCTTGATGATCGTCTCAAGGCTTTCTTCAGGATCGATGAGTCTTCCTGATTCGAATGACTGGCGCAGCATGGAAGCCGAGGCCAAAACAGCCTGGAGCATGTTCCTGAAGTTGTGAGCTATTCCGCCGGCCAGGTCTGCAACGGCTCTGAAGCGCTCGGTCTTGATCAGCGCTTCCTCGACCTTCTCCCGTTGGGCCATTTCCTGCTTAAGCTGCTCATTGGCCAGCCGAAGTTCCACGGTCCGCGCTTCAACCCGGATTTCAAGTCGATCGTGGCTCTTAAGAAGCTCTTGTTCGGCGCGCTTGCGCTCCGTGACCTCTTTTTCGAGGGCCGCATTTGCTTGAACAAGCTGTGCGGTACGTTGTTCCACCAGCTTTTTCAGTTCTTCCCGGAGCTTCTCATTCGTCTGCAGTTGCTTTCTTTCTACGGTCAAGTCTTCCACCAGAACAAGGATGAACCTTTCATCCATTATCCTGATGGATCGAAACGTCATTCGGCCCCATGTTCGTCTCTTCGCGATTTCCAGGATTGCCTCGCCGATTTTCGTCTTTCTGGACGAGAGCACCTGCTCCAACAACGACTTTGCCATATCGGCCGTGGTCGGATTTGGAAATAGGCTGGAAAACGGGGCATTCAGCATTTCTTCATACTCGGGAGAAAGTCGTCCCCAGGCTTGGTTAAGGCCGATAATGTTCCACGAATCGTCAACCAGCAATACAGGGACCGGCATAGCTTGAATCACTTTGCCGAACGTGGTGGCCCAGATCTCTCCCCTGATATCAAAGCTACCCGAGGAGGTCACGTCCGTGGTGAACAGGCTGCGCACCTCGATCGTTTCCGTCGGATCCTCCTCCAATATCAGCTTCCGGGGAGAGTTTACCAACTCTTTAGAAGACGAGGAAATCGGTTTTTCCTTCTCTGCCACAAGCCACTCCTCCGTCTGAATAAAAACCATGTCTTTGTATTTTACAACATCTCCCGGAGGGAGGCCAGCTTCTCAAGCTCTCCGTCCTAATCCTTCAGTCCGTAACCATTCAATTTCGGGGGGCCGGCAGGATGTCATTGCGAGCGTAGCGAAGCAATCTCCTGCGCAGTGGATATGGGGATTGCTTCGTCGTTTCACTCCTCGCAATGACTCCCACGATGAGAGGATCTGCCCCACGAAACAGAATGATTACTTCAGTCCTTTTTTCCTCCTTGACAGTGGAGTCCGGAATCGGATATGTGAGTGCTCGGATTTGTTCCGGGCGTTCTCATACTTCGTACTTGGGAAGTTGGACGAACTTGGACAATCACTCAAGCAAGCAGGTCATACCAAATTGCGTTCAAAGAAGTACAGTGTACCGGTGAGGGACCGAGTCTCAAAATCCCCCCTAACCCCCCTTTTTCAAAGGGGGGCAGGGGGGATTTCTCCCTTCCGGACTTGAGCCGTATGTTCCCTCTTTGAAAGCGCATTGGTATCACGCGGTTCGAGATCCACCCGGATGCCGGAGAAGGCGCCGTTGAAAAGGACTAAACGGAGATAAACAAGTGAACCCTCGATTGGTTTGTCTAGTTGCAGCGTTACTCATTCTTCCTGCCATGAGCGCCGACATTGTGGAGGCGGACGCAACCCCGCGGGAAATCATAGTCTTTGTGTGCATTTTGCCTCAAGCCTACTTTGTGGACCGCATTGGAGGCGATCATGTCGAAGTGAGGGTGCTCGTAGGCCCAGGCCGATCTCCCGCCACGTATGAGCCCACTCCAAAGCAGATCGCGGGGCTGGCAAAGGCAAAGGTGTTCTTCAGAATCGGTGCCCCTTTTGAAAATGCGATCATGCCGAAGATCGGGTCAACTTTTAAGGACCTCAGAGTGGTGGATACGAGACAGGGCATCAGGCGCCGGAAGATGACGGAGCCCCATGTACATGGAGACGCAGGACACGGTGAACATTCCCATGACAAGAGTGAGCACCAACACGGGGCGGGCACACTCGATCCCCACATCTGGCTCGATCCGCTCCTCGTGAAGGTTCAGGCTCAGACCATAAGCCAAGCGCTTTGCAAACTGGACCCTGCAAATGCCGATGACTACCGCAGTAATTTGGCAGCCTTCCACTCCGACCTGGACCGAGTTCACGGGGAAATCTCCAGGACATTGGCTCGGGCCAAGGGAAAGGAGATTTTCGTTTTTCACCCCGCGTACGGCTATTTCACGGATCGATACGGACTCAAGCAAATCGCAGTGGAAACGGGCGGCAAAGAACCCAGCGCGAAACAGCTTGCCGCATTGATCGACCGCGCCAGGGATAAAAGGGTCAAAACCATTTTCGTTCAGCCTCAATTCGACAGAAGGAACGCTGAGATCATAGGTAGAGCTATCGGAGCAAAAGTGGTTTCACTGGACCCTGTTGCACGAGACTATTTGAATAACTTGAAGGAAATGGCCTCAAAGATAAGAATCGCACTCAAAGGGCGGGGGGATTAATGGGAATGGCTATACTGAAAGCGGGCCCAAGAGAGTATCAAGATGTGGCCTATCCGGACGATTGATAGCAAGGGAAGACCGGGAAGGCCGTGAAAGCGGCCCATATGAAAAAGGTATTATGTCCCCGGAAATCCCAAAAGGACCGCGTTCTTTGTTGAGAGTTGGTTAGGGATATGCGCAACCAGTCACGTTTTTCTCATGACCATTATGCGCTGAGTGAACAGGATCGGCCAGACGATCATCGAATCTACTGTGAAACCATATTGCAAGGCCGTTTTCTCCACTTCATCCATCCTCAGGGGTCTTTCATCGTGAAAGATCCATAGTCCAAGCAATTCCGACAATGCACGGCTTACACGGTACAATAGCGTCGGTGTCGGGAAAGTGATGATCACTATTCCCGAAGGTCCAGCCAATTTGAAGTGAGCCTCAATAGCCTTTTGCGTACCCAAAACCGAAAAATGTTCGATCAAACCCACGCTGAAAACAAGATCAAACTCTGGACCCCATTCCAATTCCGTAATGTCCTGACAGTGCAGCGAGAGCCCCTCCTGCCCTTGCAGACGTTTCAAGGTGAGATCGAGTCCTACCCGGTTACTGTCAAAGATATGGTATTCAGCCGGTCCCGCTACTTCCTTGATCGCCCGAAAGAAAGAGCTGTTGGCGCCTCCCAACTCGGCAATTCTCAACGGGCCTCTGTGAACATCTGAGACGTGTTTACGAACGAACTTGGCCAGCACTCGGCCCATCAACCGTCTGGTAAACTCAGCCCCTGTGTACGGGGTCTGGTAATACTCATCCCAGTCTGTTCCGGGACTGCTCTCTTTCGGAGACTGTGCCATGATATCGATCTTTATAACAGCAGGATTTCGGACCCTTCAGACTACCGAAGAGTTGTGATTCCGGATCGTCAAAGGAGCCGAATCTGAGCTCACCTCATCAGAGGAATGAGCCGGACGCAGATTTTGCTCCCTTTTCGTTCCAGAGTGTAGACATGATCAGAGCCAATTCGCATTACCCTCGGATCTCGCCGCTGTGTAGGCGGCGGAACAGGTACGCTGTCGGTCTGCCGGTGTCTCTGCGCAGTATGGATCAAACGCGTTCCCATAGCCGGCCGTCTTCCAGACAGGTTTCCTCCCGGACGGTGCCTGGAATGGTGTTCCACTTTGCGAGTTTTCACTTTCACGACCTTGACCCGCCAGCCTGACGACATCTGTCTAACGGGTGAATATAAGATATCTCTGAACGACGAAGTTCAAAAAGAACATTGTCGATTCTACGATTAGTTTGGCCACAATCACCGATAGGTCGAAGGACTCTAAGACAAGCAATATGAAACAATAGGAAGTGAAACCAGAGGCCAGTACATGACTGTCCGGTAAAAATCAAAGGATTTGCGATCCGGTCGGATTGCGAGACCATCAGCGTTGAGTGTCCTTTTGGGGGACATGTTTATTGGGACTGGCGAATCTGTTCCACCGGCATCGGGATTTAGATATGACCTGGACCGGTTTCTTTGGTATTTGGAATTAGCACAAAAAAATATCAAAGGAGGTTCAGGTCATGGCTCATTATAACACGACGTTGAATCAGAT
>CAZGNL010000207.1:0-8204 GCA_964527475.1 uncultured Syntrophaceae bacterium | reverse complement strand
ACATCAAGCGGGATCTTGACACGATGCGGTTGTTGATGGTACATTTTCACATTGCGGGGCGGTGTAGCTCAGCAGGTTAGAGCATACGGCTCATATCCGTAGTGTCCGGGGTTCAAGTCCCTGCACCGCCACCAAAACACTGAGTACCGGATCCTTCCGATAGACTTTGACACTCGCCCTGGTTGATGGTATTCCGACCTGAATTAAGGATTCAGAAGAGACGGTGATCGGTTAGGCTATTGGAGCGGACTCGCCCGCGGATATACGAGATCGTCCGGGCGGAGCACATCGGCCTTACAAGAGAGTGAAGATCTCGGTAGTCCTTTGCTCAGGCTCCGGTCGGAGCTTCCGGGCGGCGCCTGGGAATGGGAAGAAGGGATCACCATCTTCTGTTCCGGCTTACTCTTCATGAGGGATGGTTTGGAACCATGACAGAGCACCAAGAAGAAACCCGGGCCGATCGTTTGTTCAACCCTGATCGCAAGGTGACCGTCGTAATCCCTGCGTACAATGAGGAGAAAACCATTGGGGATGTGGTTCGTGGGGTAAGACGCCGACTTGCGGACACGAGTATCCTGGTGATTAATGACGGTTCCACCGACGCGACGGCCGAGGAGGCTGAAGCCGCGGGAGCGCAAGTCATTTCCCATCCCTTGAACAAGGGAAACGGCGCGTGCATCAAGACCGCGTTGCGGTCTATTCAAGGCGGCCTGGTCGCTGTGCTCGACGCGGACGGACAGCATGACCCCGATGAACTGCCGCAATTGCTCAGTCAACTGGACCGGTACGATCTCGTGGTCGGCGCCAGATCCTTCAAAGAGGGCGAGGGTTCCATCCTTCGCAATACCGGTAATTTCATCTTGTGCCGGCTGGGATCGTTTCTTGCCGAACAGAAGATCCCCGACCTCACATCAGGGTTCCGAGCGTTCCGTCACAGCATTGCCGCCCGTTTCCTTCACATGTACCCGAACGGATACTCGTTCCCGTCCACGAGCACGCTGAGTCTTATTACAGCAGGCTACAATGTCACATTTGTCCCCATCAGTGTGAAACGCCGTCCCGGGGACACAAAGAGCAGACTCCGTCCTTTCAGAGATGGTTTTCGGTTCATCATGTTCATTCTGCGTATCATCAGCATGGCCAATCCGAACAAGATATTCTTTCCCGCCGGCCTGTTCATGATAGTCCTTGGAATCATCCTTACCATCCGGAATCTGATCCTTTTCGCCCAGTTTTCCGGTGGAACGGTTCTCTTCCTGGCCGGCGGCATAAACATAATATTCTTCGGGCTGATCCTGGACCAATTTGCCAGTTTGCGCTTGCAGGAACGCGATCATCATGAAAGCCAATGATTGGGCGCGGCGCCATGATGCGGCCGCTTTCGGGCCCACGGAGCCCTGTCCCCGGGATGTCTGACCATGTGCGGTATTTGCGGCATATTTCTGTTCGATTCTGAAGCCCGGGTGGACCCGTCTCTCCTGGAGAGAATGAACTCGACACTGCATCATCGCGGTCCTGATGACGTAGGATACCATGTTACCGGTCCGTTGGGACTTGCAATGAGTCGGCTCAGCATCATAGACCTTTCCACCGGCCGTCAGCCCATTTCCAATGAAGACTCCACCATTTGGATCGTGTTTAACGGTGAGATCTATAACTACGCGGATCTTCGCGCTGAACTGGTATCCCGCGGGCACAGATTCAAAACACACTCTGACACGGAAGTAATTGTACACCTCTATGAAGAGATGGGGGAGGATTGCGTTACCCGCCTCAACGGCATGTTCGCGTTTGCCCTCTGGGACGGCAAGAAGCGGCGGCTCTTCCTTGCAAGGGATCGGTTGGGGATAAAACCCCTTTTCTATTCCTTCCGATCCGGACAGGGGATTCTTTTTGGCAGTGAGATCAAAGCTCTCTTGGCCGGGGGGGTGGACACGGAACCAGACCATCAAGCGCTCTATGACTACCTGTCCCTGATGTACGTTCCAACTCCCTCTACGGCCTTCAGCGCGGTGAAAAAGCTTCCCCCGGGGCATTGGCTGATGTGTTCCCCCGAAGGAATGAGTATTCGACAGTACTGGGATATCCCACTGCCGCAGAAGGGAACCGAGGAGGCCGTGGGCGGCAATGTTGAGGAAGAGATTCTCGGGCTTGTTGAAACTGCCGTCCGAAGGCACATGATCTCTGACGTTCCTGTGGGAGCGCTGCTGAGCGGCGGCCTTGATTCCACGACTGTTGCAGCGATTATGAGGCGCAAGCTGGAAGCTCCCCTTAAGACCTTCACCATCGGATTTGACCGCAAGTCTTACGACGAATCAGAGGACGCCCGTCTTGTGGCCGAGACACTGGACACTGATCACCTGGAACAGATAGTGACACCGGGCATGATCGAATCCATCACAGACCTTATCAACTTCTTTGACGAACCTTTTGCAGATTACTCGGCGATTCCCACTTTCCTCGTCTCCAAGCTGGCCGCGTCCCAGGTCAAAGTGGTTCTAACGGGAGACGGTGGTGATGAGGTGTTCGCGGGCTACCCAACTCACGTGGCCCACAAAATGAGCCGTGTGTTCAGGGCAATTCCACGGCCGATTCGGCATAGACTCATAAATCCCCTTGTGATGGCCATGCCGACCTCTATGGACAGGATCAGCTTTGACTACAAGGCAAAGAGATTCGTTACCGGAGCAGACCTGCCTTTGGCGCAAGGCCATTACTGGTGGAAAGTGATTTTCAACGAGGAAGAGAAATCAGAACTCCTGAGCCGCGACTTCCTCGACATGGGGTTTCAAGACACCTTTCGGGTGTTTGATAATTATTTCCGCGTTGCCGAGAAATGCCATCCGCTAAATCAACTCCTCTACGTGGACGCCAAGACCTTCCTGTTGGACGACAATCTCGTCAAAGTCGACAGAATGACTATGGCCAATTCCCTTGAGGCCCGTGTACCGTTCCTGGATCATGAGCTTGTGGAACGGGTGGCCGTAATCTCGCCTCAGCATAAGACCAGAGGGCTTCAGACCAAGAGGCTTCTCCGAAAGGCCGTACGCAACCTGCTTCCCCCTTCCATACGAAAGGGAAAGAAAAGAGGCTTCACGCCTCCCCTTCCCTACTGGATCAAAGATGAACTAAAGGTCTTTCTACTGGAAGCCTTCTCGGACATCGGATCACGAACAGCGGGCATTCTAAACCCCCAATACTGCCGCACAATTCTTGACGACCATCTACAGGGGAAGAAGGACAATAACAGGCAAATCTGGACATTGCTCTCCCTGATATGTTGGCTGGAAAAACACCGCGTAGCGTGATGATTGCGGTCGGAGGTCAGCCTTCAAGCATTCGGGGGGCTCTCGTAAGATGTCATTGCGAGCGCAGCGAAGCAATCTCCTTTGCAGTGAACACGGGGATTGCTTCGTCGCTTCACTCCTCGCAATGGCATGCTCGCTGTGAAGACCTGTCCCTCGTAAAGGTCTGTCACAAAATAACCCTTGCAACAGGAGAATGCCAACGTTATCTCGTGACGGGCCCCAAGTGACAGGGTTACACTCGGAAAGAGATTGTCCTGTCCACCGCCAAGATAAGCTGATATACTTCGGATTCAAGGGCAGGACTTGAGGAACCCGCTCCGAAAGTCCTGAGCCACAGCCGCTGTCGGGGAAACGAGTGAGGCGCTGACTACTTATCACAGGGGATCAAGATGAAACACAAAGTGATGATCATGAAATGTGACGACTATGACGCGACCAGAATCGCAGGCATAGTCAAAGAGGGCATGGAAGAGATGGGAGTCAGGCCCACCGGAAAGACAATGCTGAAGCCCAATTGCGTGATCGCTCACAGGGAGTTCTTTCCTCACGCGTTCACACGCAAGGAGTTCATAGAAGGGGTCATAGTAGCCACCAAAGAAAAGGGCCAAGGCATCGAGGAGCTTTCTGTGGGCGAACGGTGTGGAATCACAGTCCCTACGCGGTACGTTTTCAAGGAGGCCGGGTACCCGGAGGTACTCAAAAGACACCGGGTGAAACCATATTACTTCGACGAGTACAGACAGGTTCCTGTGGAGATCTCTCGCAAAGAGAACCTGAGGAAACGGCTTTTCGTGCCCAAACCCATAGCAGACTGTGACTTTCTGATCAATCTACCAAAGTTCAAGGCTCACCCCTGGTCCAGGATGACCCTTTCCTTGAAGAATTACATTGGAATTCAGGATGATCGCCACAGATTGGTGGATCACAACTCTTTCCTTGAGCACAAAATCGCGGACCTGCAGGATGTGATCTCCCCGGGCTTCATTGCCATCGACGCGATCATAGCGGGTCAGAAGATGATGCTGACCCCGACACCGTTTCCTCTGGGCGCCATAGTCATGGGAGTCAATCCCTGCGCGGTGGACACCGTAGGCTGTCACATGGTTCATTGCGATCCCAAAGAGGTGTTGCACCTCAAGCATTCCGCTGAGCGCGGCATCGGACCCATTGAACTGGATGACATTGAGATCGTGGGTGATTTCCCCCTCGAGGAAGTCCAAAACAAGTCCAAGGGTTTTGAGTTCTGCATGGTACACGTGGACGACTATTTCGCGGATGCCCCGAACCTGACGTGCACGGTGGGAGATTTCCCGGAGAAGCACTCCACTGACTACTGCTGGGGAGGATGCCCCGGGGCCCTGCAGGAGGCCATGCACATATTCAAGGCGGTCCACCCGGATGTGGAAGAACGCATGAAGAAAATACATTACGTGGTGGGCGATGTTAACGGCCCGCTTGATGTCAAGGACGATGAAAAGGTCTTGTTTGTCGGGAACTGCACAAAATGGAAGGGGACCCTTGACGGCAAGCCGGTGACGATCGAGGGCGAATACAAGACAACTGCTGAAGTTGACGAGGGCAAGACCGAGACCAATGATATGATCCTCAAGATAGTCGGGGGAACCGCACGCGCCCTGTGGAACCGATCATCAAAGTACGTTCACGTGAAGGGATGTACGGTGTCCGTAGCCCAGCACGTCACGTACCTCTCCCGCATGGCCGGTATCCCTGACGTGAACTTCGACCGGCGATTCGTTGTAGGCGCTAACATTGCGTACTGGCAGATGCAAATAGGCCGATTGCTGAACCGGCTGTTCGGTTGACCTGGCCGGCAAGGTACTACAGGGCAACAGAACCAGTTTTCGTGGTAGCACGGATAGGGCACTGGATCGCGTGCCGGAAGAATTTACCCCCCTATTTGCTGCTGGTCGGGTCTCACACTCTACGAAAAGTGGGCCCCGGAGTTTCCGGCCACTCCCGGGTGTTTCTATCAGAACACAAAAGGGGGCCTCACCGCTTCAGGTATTCCCGAAGAGCGTTTGTGACGAATGCCGAAAATTGATGATCGCCTCGCTTGGCATCAATGTCCTCGATCACGCTTACCGGCAGTGTCACCGCCTTTATTCTCTTGATTTCCTGAACTCGCTCTCCGCCTATGACGGGCTCACTCTCCAAGCCCTTGTCCCGCACGCTTTCGCCAAATTCCAGCGGCAGTTTCGGCGCATCCACGAAATTGTCAATGAGGACCTCGAACTCCTCGTCCGTCAGGGATAGGTTGCTCAAGCCGACCTTGAATTCTCCGGTCGCTTCGTCCGCGTTTACCCAGTCTATGATCGCGTGGCATGTAATCCTCTTCTTGCCGTCCGCCAGGAGCAACCTCAACTTGACATTGCTACCCACGTCAAGGCTTAAGATGGAAGGCGCTTCAATGCCATACTGATAGGCCAGTTTCGAGTTGATTACCGGAGGGGTAAACGCATAGCGACAATATACCGGGCCGTTGACGTGCCTATATTCCATGATTGAACTCCTTTCTTCCCAACCTGGGGAAGGCCTTCCCGACGGATGATTGATGCGTTCCCATGAAAATGGGTGCGCATCAAAGTCCCTCGAATTCCGTCACCGAACGGGCAGCCAAGAGGTCCGGCGTTCTGCGCGGGATACGGCCCTCTGGCCGCAACACAGGTGACCGCGGGGATTTTCACGCTCCGTTGTGCCTGATTCATAGGCATCAGAGTTGGCCCCAAGAGGCGATTTGCGGCAGACTCCAATCGTTGCGTACAGCGTTACAGGCTGATCTTCCTTCCTGGACCATGTCCGGTTCCCTATTCTAGCCTTTGCGCCAATCCCCGCCTCCAATGGCAAATCGCTCCGGGAGATCAGTAATTACTATTGTTTACCATTTGCCTCTCATTTTCCAGCACTATGCCGATGCACGGAGTACTACGGGCAGCCGGCCCTCAAATGATCGGAACACTATCCCTTCATCAGGTCCACAGCTTTCCTTTCCCCGCGCTTCACATACGGATTACCATTCAGGAACAGGAAGACCAGTTTTATCGGTAACCTTCCCATGAACCACCGGAACCCCGTCAGTTGTTGAGCTTTCCCAGCCAAAACAGATCGCCGTGAAACTGAAGCCTCACCCCGGGCCGGGGAGTTGATCAGGAAGATTCGGATGAAAATCTCTTGAGCGAATCGCGGCGGTTCATGATCGTCGCCGCGTACGCGGCCCCGAATCCGTTGTCGATGTTGACCACCACCACGCCCGGAGCACAGGAGTTGAGCATTCCCAGCAACGCGGCTAGGCCACCGAACGCCGCACCGTAACCGATGGAAGTGGGCACCGCGATCACAGGCCTGTCCACAAGGCCGCCTATCACGCTGGGAAGAGCGCCCTCCATGCCCGCGACCGCTATGATCACCGCAGCCGCGCGTAGCTTGTCATTGTGATTGAGCAACCGGTGAATGCCCGCAATGCCAACATCGAACAATCTTTCCACCCTATTCCCGAGAACTCCAGCGGTGACCACTGCTTCCTCAGCCACAGGCAGATCGGAGGTTCCCGCTGCTACCACCAGTATCGGTCCCCGCCCCCTGATCTCCACCTCCTTACGGGTGTACAGGAGGGTCCGTGCAACCGGGCTGTAGTCGAGTTCCGGGGCCTCCCTCACGATTCGGTCCGCCTTGTCCGTGTCCACCCTTGTGACCAGTATCGTGTCCTGCCGCTCCTGAAGGCTCCTGAATATGCCCAATACCTGATCAGATGTCTTGCCCTCCCCAAAGATCACCTCAGGAAATCCCAGTCGAAGAGCCCTGTGATGATCCACGCTGGCATAACCGAGATCCTCTGTCTGAAGATCCTCAAAAATCCGCGCAGCTTCCTCCGGTTCCAACTCGCCGACTCTCACCTGTTCAAGGACTTGTCTCACCTTCTGTCGGTCCACTATTCCGCCCCTTTCCACTCAATTGTCCGTCGCCAACCGGCACATCGTACCGTACTCCCTTTCTCCACTGAAGGAGCCGGTGGAGGATATTCCGGAAATCGCAATGAATGAGATCCTCACCGTTGAAACCCGATCCCCGTCTCAGTTTGGCACGACCCACTGGATTATCTGCTCTTGTTATGGAGATTCAAGGGGTCCGAGCCCGTACAAACGAAAGCCCCGGAAAGGAGGATGATGAACCGGGGCTCCACACGGAGAAAAGGTATGTTGAGCAGCGGGCTACGCCACCCGCTGAATGAACTAGCTTAAACCATGATTTTAGATAGTTGTCAAGCAAAATTAAAGTTCTTTCTAGATTTGTCGTCATTTCTTTAACTTCGTGTATGAGCAAACTGCGCTAATAGCTGGATATCAGCGGGCAATACTGCCCTAGCAGGTAACGGCGCGGATCAGGTCCGCCTTGCCGAGGATGCCCACCAGACGCCCCTCCTCAACTACGGGAAGCGTGTAGTATTTCTTGTCGCTCATAAGAACGGCCGCTTCAGAGATGTCCGCGTCAGGGCCAATGGTTTTCGCAGGCTTCGAATAGATTTCCTCCACCGCTGTAGCTGTGATCCGTTTGAACTCATCTTCGAGGCGCCATGGGTTCTCCAGGGGAATCACCGAGTCCAGAATCACGAATACAGTGGGAATGTGCAACGGCTTGCCACTGCGGATCAGGTCTGATTCGCAAACCACGCCGAGCAGATCCCCGTCCTCATTCACTACGGGGACGCCGTTGATATTCCTCCCCAGGAGAATCTCCGCCAGTTCCCGCAGGCTCGTTTCGGGGGTAACGGTAATCACGTCCCGAGTCATTACTTCGGCCACCTTTGTCATTATCTCCTCCAAGTTACTGTAATGGTTCACCGGGCTTGAAGCGGTTCTGCGCCCGGTGAGAATGGAGGGC
>CAZGNL010000206.1:0-8224 GCA_964527475.1 uncultured Syntrophaceae bacterium | reverse complement strand
TCTTGATTTATCAAGAACAACGAGGTTTTTCACTTTTTTAGATGCGCGATCAGGGCAAGCACTATGATTCAAGAGCTATGGCTTTGAAGCATTTATGTGTAATGGTTCACCGGGCTTGAAGCGGTTCTGCGCCCGATGAGAATGGAGGGCCCACTCCACGCGGTGTCAATAGGTTCTCCACGATATATCCGCTTTTCGACCAAGTAGACCCATCCCTCGATATCCCCGTGTCTCCGTGCAAAGCATAAGCCCGAAGCCTTTTTCAAAGCACGCCCGCCCGGCGGGCCGGTACGGACTACTAATGAAGCTCCCACACCAACCGGCTCGTAAATTGGCCCTACGCCCAGTAGCACAGGGATGCGGGGATTATTTTGGTTCAAAGCCCAATTTGGGCGGCAACAGGTGTTGCTTTGCAAACTCATGGGGTATAAGGTGAAACACGTGAGACGCCAGGGAGGAATTAACCATGCGCTCTGAGCATGCTGTTGACCGGGACCCAAAGCAATACTGTGCCATTTTGCTCGTCGTGTTGATGGCTCTGTTCGCTGGGGCGTGTCAGGAGATTGACACCCTCAAGCGGGAGCTGATGAAAAAGGTCCAATCCAAGATCCTCAAGATCAAGCGCCCGTTCGTCCCCCGAGACGGTATATCTACACGGTCGTGCTCTCTGTATCAGACGGCCAATCCAAATTCGGAGGTCATCGGACGGCTTCCGGCGGAGACTCCGTTACATCTGGTTGACAGAATAGGAGAATGGTATCGGGTCCGTACCCGTGACGGACGGGAGGGCTATCTGAACCACAAGATGGTGGCAGGAGATGAGATCATTCTCAAGACACAGCAATTGAGGAAGTCCATCGAAGGGATGCCGGTTCAGGCCGAAGGGGTGATCAAGAACAAGGCCAATTTTCGACTGAGCCCGGGGCGACATCACCAGGTTCTGGATCTGCTCCCTCCAGGCAAGAAGTTCGAGATGTACGAGAGGGTGGTCACTCTCAGACAAAACCCGCTATTGTCCACAGGGGTGACGGCCGATGGAACGGACCGAGATACCGGCACTAGACCGGGAACGGCCTCCGAAACCTACGGCGGTCCGGCAGACCTTGTGAAAAAGGACGTGTGGTACAAAGTAAAGTTGGAAGACGCTAGAGTGGGGTTCGTGTACACTCATAATATCCGATTAACCCCTCCGGAAGACATCGCGCGAATGGTGTCCTTTATGCGGGTGCTGGCCTGGAGAACCGTCAGTGTGACCGACGATCCGGATCGAGGCGCAAAAAACAACTATGTTGCGGCATTTGCTCCGATCGGCAAGGACCCCGGATGTGACTACACGAGGCTCTACCTGATGAAGTGGGATAAGAGAAAGAAGAAACACATAATTTGTCGGCAGCTTCAACGCCCCGGTATCCTGCCTATCACAAATTATCACTTTGAAGGCCGCCCCGGTTTCAGTGTAAGGTTTCTTCATCCTTCAAAGCGAGACAAGCTTGTCTTGGCAAGCTTTGTCATCAGAGGATGTGGCGTCCGGAAGGTGAGTGAGGAGGAAATACCCAGCAGGTCACGGCTGCACTGAGTCGTGGGCAGAACGGCCATTAAGCGGCCTTCACGGAATAACCCTTGCAAGTGACACGCGCCTCATCCTTGCGCGTAGGGGCGTATTGCAATACGCCCCTACATATTACCGTCATTCCAGAGCCTGTCCCGGATCCCGGATCGTAGTCCGGGACAGGCCCCGATCCGGGGAACGCCGGGGCGACGACACTGTGGAACGTCGAGACGTTTATTTACTGACAGGCCCTAAGCCGGCCGCGGCTGTACGCTCACAAGGCGTCGCCTTCCCCGGCCCAGTGGACCGGGGCATAGACGGTGAGCGGCACAAATGCAAACATCGTGGCTATCAGATTCTGCGGGAACGCATCAAGGAGTCCATTGTACAGTCTCACCGTGCGGTAGTAATCGCTCCTGAAACGGTTCACTTTTTGCGTAATCATGACCACCGGCTTCCAGTGCCGGGCAAAAGGCGGGTATGCGCCAAGTTCGGGTGCCACCCTCACCAGTTTTTCCACCTGAATCAGACGGCTTTCCATTTCGTCTACCGCGGCCACAGACCTGTCCGCGTCGGCCGGTCGCATCAAGATGGACCGAGCCTCCAACAATTCATCCACAAGTTTTCCGTGACCGGATTTAAAGCCCCTGACAGCCTCTATCAGTCCCGGCAGCATCTCGTTTCGTTGCTTGATTGCGCTCATGAAACCGACCCATTCCGCGGCGGCCTCGGATCTCACTTGCATGAGCATGGGACGCAGGCTCAAGAAAGAGAGACCGGTCAACATCAGGAACGCAACCAAAACGCAAAAAGAGAATTCAATGATTCGGGAGTGGGACATGAGCCACCTTCATGGGCCGGTCACGAATATAGTCAATGAACTCTGCTCCGGCGGTCAGGCCTATTCCGGGCAACGTCACAGGGCCGCGCTTGGTTGGACCGCGCTTCCGGAAACACGTCATCTCGGCGAAGGTTATCATCGTACAATCAGAAAACTAACCCCAGCCTTTAATGCACCTTTGAAAGTAATACACACAATACTCTTTAATGTCAAACTGTTAGTGGTTCGCGAAGTGCTTGATGGATTGTGCGACCACGCGTTGGATCGTTGACTTTTCATGATCGACGTATTTAACTATACCCTATCTATTCGCAAGTGCATCTGAGAGAGGAGAACCCAATATGACGCGCAAAACAGATCGGCGGGACTTTCTTAAGGAAGGGCTGGCCGTAACCGCCGCGGTGATGGGCACAGGAGTGGCTTCTGTTATGGACCCCCGGGAATCTCATGCGGGGAGGATACCTGACATGGTAATCTCCCGCGGCCGAAGTCCGGCGGCCAATGCGAGGGCCGTTGTGGACGCGCTGGGGGGAATGAAGAAATTCGTGAAACCAGGCGCGAAGGTGGTTATCAAGCCGAACATGAGCTTTGCTTCGGGGCCGCGTCAGGCGTCCAACACCAATCCTGAAGTGGTGGGCGAAGTTGCCCGCATGTGTTCGGAGGCCGGCGCCTCGCGGATTGCCGTGTTGGACTATGTGCTGCAAACTCCCAGTGAGTGTTTGTCACGGTCCGGGATTCCCGCGCACTGTAACGGCATTCCCAACACCTCTGTGCACGCGGTTCAGAGCAAGAGATTCTTTCGCGCGGTCCAGGTTCCCCAGGGACGCCAATTCAGATCGATGGACGTGATTTCAGAGGTCCTGGACGCGGACGTTCTTATCGCGGTGCCGGTGGGAAAATCTCACAGTGCGGCGCGGGTGAGCCTGTCCATGAAGGGCATGATGGGCCTGATTTATGACCGCGGTTCATTTCATGGCAGGTACAATCTCGATCAGGCCATAGTCGACATGGTCACGATTCTGAAACCTCATCTCGTAGTCGCTGACGGGACGAGGATCCTGAGCACAGGGGGACCGGGAGGACCCGGCAAGGTGATCCCGTTGAATCTGGTACTAGCGTCCAGCGACATGGTAGCGGCCGACGCACAAATGGTTGCTCTGGGAACCTGGTACGGACGGAAGTTCCTACCGGAGCAGGTGAAGCACATTCGGATGGCGTCCGAGCGGGGCCTGGGCAGGATGGACCTCCAAAATCTGAACGTGAAAAACATAAGATCGTGATCCGTTTCCAAAGAGCTGCGCAGACCGTCACTCTGACCCTATTCTTGGGTCTTCTGTTCTTGGCGGGTTATCCGTATGAGCCAAGAATGGAGGCGGATTTCTTCCTGCGACTGGATCCGTTGATCGGTGTGGGAACGATCCTGGCCGCTCGTGACTTCATGGCCGCTGTACTGCCTGGATTGATTCTGCTGTTGCTCACTCTGGTTGTAGGCCGGATCTTTTGTGGTCATATTTGTCCTATGGGCGCCACCGTGGACATCTTGCGTGCCGCGGTGCGGGCAGGGAAAAAGACAAATGCCAGGAACAATTCCACCGAGGCCACCGCCCAATATCGCGTCTGGAAATACATTGGACTCGTGTTCATTGTCGCGGCCGCGGTGGGAGGGATCTCCATAGTATACGTGGGGTCTCCCCTCTCTCTGGTGACCCGTTTCTACGGATTGTCCGTGTACCCGGTTCTCCTGCTGGTCGCGGATTCCGCTCTCTACTGGATCGCTCCGCTGCTCTCGAAAACCGGACATCCTGAACTGATGTATCTGGAGATAACGCCACGGATATTTGCGACGAACGTCTTCGTGTTTGGAGTTTTCGTGGGGATTGCAGCGCTGGCGTACGCTCAGCCGCGATTCTGGTGCAGGCATCTGTGTCCGGCCGGGGCCTTGATGGCCCTGTTTTCACGGGCGCCTCTTGTAGGGCGCAGGGTCAACGAATCATGCACCGAATGCGGCCTGTGCGTAGGTCAGTGTCCCGCGGGAGCGATATCTTCAGAGGATCCGGGGAGGACGGCTCACTCCGAGTGCATCGTATGCCTGCGGTGCGTTGAGATATGTCACGAGTCTGCTGTCTCGTTTTCCGTGGGTGCGCGAGCCGGCGCAGGTGTGACGGCCGGTGTTGATTTCACCAGACGTAAACTGGTGCTGGCTGCGGGATCAGGGCTGATTACCGCCGGGCTTTTCCGGGTCGGCGTGCATCAGCCCAGAGATGTTGCGGGAAGAAGGGGGCTGACGGATGCCACGCTGATTCGTCCGCCCGGAGCATTGCCGGAACCCGAGTTTCTCGCGGGCTGTGTGCGGTGCGGAGAGTGCATGGTCGCCTGCCCTACCAACGGACTCCAGCCGGTGTGGCTCAAAGCCGGATTGGAAGGGCTGTTTGGTCCCGTGCTGGTTTCAAGGATTGGAGCGTGCGCGCTCAACTGCAGGGCCTGCGGGCAAGTCTGTCCCACGGGGGCCGTGCGCGACCTTCCACTCCATGAGAAGCAGCACGCAAAAATCGGAACAGCGTGGATCGTCCGACAGAACTGCCTTGCGTGGGAGCAAGACAGGAAATGCCTGGTCTGTGACGAAGTCTGTCCGTACAATGCCTTGGCCTTTCGGCCCGCCAAAGGATTGCGGAATCTTGTGCCGTTTGTGATAGAAAACAGGTGTACGGGTTGCGGGTGGTGCGAAAATAAATGTCCTGTAAAAGGGGCCTCGGCTATACGGATCAACGTAATTGGGGAGGTGCGGATCGCTGAAGGCTCCTATGTGGAGAAAGCACGCGAATTCGGACTTGTTTTCAGGGCCAAGGACCATTCCCGGGATAGATTGAGGCCGGAGAGTGGTGAGCCCGGAAAATCTCCGACCGACCGTGATGGATCTCTGAAGCCCGCCCCATTGATCCGCGAGGCCGCGCCCGGTCAAATAGGAACTGACAAGTGACAAGGGCTTGCGCGTCTGATACAATCTTGTGGATCAGGATTGGATAGGAGGTTACCATCTGGTTTTTTGGGTGGAGCGCTTTCATGATCACGCCGTTTTGGGCCCGATCCGTATATTACCGGTAGCAAGAATGAACGAATCCCAGGCCATCAAAGATCAGATCAACCGCCTGTGGCAGGAAGCCGAACTCTACGAATCACAGGGTCTTTATGATCATGCCGTGGAGAAGATTCAGCGTGTACTGAGCAACGAGCCGGGGAGTCGCAAGGCGCAGGCAAAGATTGTCCAGTTACAATTTGCCAAGAGGATGCTGGACAGCTCCGCTTCCCAACCTGTAATGGCCCCACGCGAGAAAATGGCCCCACGCGTCTCGATTGATCTGGGACTGGCATACATGGGGATGAGCCTTTTCGGGGAGGCGCTGGAGGAATTTCTCAAAGCATTCGAGTCATCCCCTGAAGTTCGAACCGAGTTGGTCCCGCACATTACCTCCTGTATGGTTCAATTGGAACGGTATGGTGAAGCCCGGGAAGTGATTGCGCATGTGATCCGCGATAAAGGGCTGGATCCTTCGGTAAAGGCAGGCATGATATGGGAGACGGTCTCTGTTTGCATGGAGAAGAACGCGTTCAGGGAGGCCTATCACCTACTTGATATGGTACCGCTGGACCTGCGGGAATTCATCGGAGATTTTGACAGAATATTCGCGGAGCTTGCCGAGTCAAGAGGTCTGGCGGGATCCCTCGGCGTCAAAGATGAATACAGTGAGGACGGTGGACTGGTTCCGATAGCTGCGTCCGCGGAAGCCGCGCTTGGCGGGGACTTCATGGCCAGGGCAGATGAGGCGACAGCCGCGGAGACCGGGCTTGAGTTCTCAATACCTCTGAAAACGGAAGTTCGATATTCCAAGGACAACGAAAACTGGAATTCGGGAACATCTTCGCACCTTTCAGCGGACTGGGCTCTGTTGGATGTTCCCGAATCGATGACCGTGGGGGACGCCCTGGTCTTGCAGATCTTGTTGCCCTCAGATTCGGCCTATGATTCCGTTTGGATAATATCCAAAGTTACAGAGGTGGACGTAGAGAAGAACGACAGATCCGGGTCGCTTGTAAGAGCCGGATTCGACTCTTTTCTCCCAGGCGGCGAGGTGATCCTCAAGAGCTTCATTGACAAGGTTGTCCAGGACCCGTCCATTCTGGCCACGGAACACCGTTTCACCGACCGGGCAACTTTCAAACAACCTCAGGTGGTTTTCGACAGCGAAGAAGAACAGGCTATCAAAAAGCTTGAAGCGGAGCTGGTGGGCGGGAATCTTGTAGACGCCCCCGGACTGGTGTCCATGAAGGAGGGCAGTGCGGGAGAACGGCCGGACAGCGGGGCGGGACCTCAAGCTGTCGAGCGAAAAAGAGATAAGACCGTCCAGAAGATACCGGCCCACGACGTCATTGTCTTCGCGTGCATGTGCGGCGAGCCGCACTCGGTTCGCAAAGAATCCGCAGGACGCATGGGAAAGTGTCGAAAGTGCGGTCGCTTGGTGAAGATTCCCTACGCGGACGGACAAACCGACCGTGTCACCGTGGAGGTTGTGGGGAAAACCGTTGGAGGATGTCGGATACTTCACAAGATCGGTGGAGGTGGAATGGGGGGCGTGTTCAAGGCGCATCATATAGCTCTGGACATACCAGTGGCGGTCAAGATCCTCCACTCCCATCTGGCGGACAGGGACCCGGTTTTCATTAAGCGATTCATCCGCGAGGCAAGGGCTACCGCCAAACTGCAGCACCCCCATATCGTAGGCGTGATGAATGTGGGGCATGAGAGACAATACCATTTCCTTGTCATGCCTTACGTGGGAGGAGGCAGCGCCGCGGCAATCCTGGCCCGGTCAGGCAGGTTCTCCCTGGAGCGCGTTCTGGACACGGGTATCCAGATGGCTCACGCTCTGACACTGGCTGAAGAATGCAACATACTTCACCGTGACATCAAGCCTGCCAACATTCTTTTCACTGAGAAAGGAGAAGCAAAGCTGTCCGACCTGGGGCTGGCCAGGAGTTACGACACCCCTGACGCAGCAATTACCCAGACAGGAATAGCCTGTGGAACTCCCCTTTACTTCTCTCCGGAACAGGCCAAAGGATCCGCTGATCTGGACACCAGATCCGATATATATTCCCTTGGAATCACACTCTACCACCTCCTTAACGGTTCCCCTCCATTCACTGGTGAATCGGCCTACGTGATATTCCAGAAGCATGTCTACGAACATCTGCCTCCTCTTGAACACCAGACGCCCCCTCTGCCCGACTCGGTTTTCAGACTTCTCGCGAAAATGACCGAAAAGAAACGGGAAGACCGCTTCGCCAACGCCCAAGAAATGCTGGACGCGCTGGAAGCGCTAAAGGACGAAATAGTCGGTTCCCGAAAAAGCCCTTCAAGGCAGGGTATCCTCCAGAGGCTTGGAATAAAGCGATCTGACTGAATCCCGGAAAACCCGTTGGAAATGACCACCTTTGTGAGCCTTCACTTACAAAGGGCAGGCACACAGAGCCTGCCCCTGGTTTGAACAGCGGTCCGCCCCTACGGGAAGGAGCCTCCCATGTGTAGGTGTACGGCGCGCACCTGTGTGTGCGCCCTTTCTTCAAACGCCGGACGCAAGAACCAGGTGGTTCTCGTCGCTCCACAAATGACCCAAAGGCTTACCCACCCTTAAACTTAATTATTGACTAATATGTCCATCATGTGCTAAATATTACTGATCTCGGTTATTCCGAGACATCGCCACCTTGGAGGTTTGCTGATGTTGTAGGTTTTCACATTGTACGATCAGAGATCTGCTGTTTTTTTCAGAATAGAT
>CAZGNL010000205.1:0-8336 GCA_964527475.1 uncultured Syntrophaceae bacterium | reverse complement strand
TAGAAGAGTTTGAAGAGCATGCTGGGAGGGCCTTTTTGCAAAAAGGCCCTCCCAGACCCTCCCCAAAACCTCCCAACTATTGCAACAGCTTATGGCTCCATCAGCCGCGGCACCTTACTTTTCGGCTCCACGACTCCGATCAGTGAGGCAAGACAGCCAGTCCCGCTCCGAGGAGCCCATGAAACCAGCTTGTCATCAACAGTATCAACATCACGGAACGATTCTGGCCAGCACTCGGCCCAAAAGGGGACGGACCATGCAGACCGCATCGCTGGTGCACAGCTCCTGACAACAGAAACAGGAAATGCACTTCTGATGGTCTATGACCATCGCGCCTTTCTTTTCCGTTATCGCGTCTGCAGGACAGTGGTCGCGACAGACTCCGCAGACCTCGCACGACGACGTGACTATTTCCGGCCGCACAACAGCATGATTTTCGAGAAATTTCCGGACACGGCTCGATGGCGGGAGATTCCACTTAACGCTCATGGACCGGGGCGGTTTGAAGTCTTTCAATGGAAACCCATCCAATTTATCACCGACCTGCCGAATGAGAGCCGAGTCAGCAACGCCGATTCCCAGATCCTGTCCGACGACGGAAGTCCTCAGATGTGAGAGTTTCAACCCTACAAGCCTGCACAGGACCGCGTCCAGGGCCACAGCGTCGGTGGACGCGGCGAGGATGCCCATAAAACGTGGATCTCCGTTTGTGGGCCCGGCGCCCTCCATGCCGAGGATCCCGTCCACCAGCGACACCACCGGCCTTACCGCTTCGTAGATCTGGACCAACACTGTTGCGAAGGTGTCGTGGTCCCTGCCGGCCCTAAGGTGCCAGCTTGCCTTATCCATGCCCACAACCGTGCCGAATAGGTTCTTCACGGCCAGGGTCAAGACCATCTGTTCATGGGTTTTCAGCTTGGCCAGATTGACCACCGCGTCGAAGTCAAAGAGTTCAGCGGCAAGCTCTATTTTGCGGAAGGTCCTGTTGTCGGAAAACTCAATGGTCTTCTTCCCCGAAAAAGGGACAGCCTCGACTCCCAGCCGCTCCATGAAAGGATTGTACCCGGATTTGGACAGGACCCCCTTGAGACTTCCCAGCCCCGGGCTTTCTCCCACGAACGGCGTTGCCCCGCAATCCTTGATCATTGACGCCACGGTCTCCGCCACCGCAGGGTGGGTGACCACCGCAGCTTCGGGCAGAGCGGACCTGATAAGGTTCGGCTTCAAGAGCACCCGATCCCCCTGCTTCACAAGGGAACCCAACCCCCCGAGATCATCAAAGACCTTCTCGATGGCAGGCCTCAAGCCGGCGGGCTCGTAGTTTTCGCATTCTCTGACAGTGACCACAGATTTCATATGAGCTATTTAACATTTGCAGGGCAAACCGTAAAGCGCGGGGGCTTGATCGACCCCCACGAAACAGCAGGATACCGACTATTTGGCAACCGCGCTTGACTTGACCCTTTTGTCGTAGTATTCTGGGACATTGATAAGGTCATTATGACCATTATCATATTGATATCTATATGAATAGATGGGACAAAGATGAGGACATACGAAAGGACACATCCGTGGCTGAAGTTCTCAGTCAACCTCAGCCAAGCCCCACCTGATCTCTGGGTCATGCTCGGGGAGTGCCAATCCAAGTGTGAACACATATCCAACACGCCGATTCTTCCTCAGGTCCAGGCGGACCTGCTCCAAATATACCTTGCCAAAGGCAGCCTTGCAACAGCGGCAATTGAGGGCAACACACTGTCCGAAGAGGAGGTCATTCAGCACCTTGAAGGGAAGCTGCGCCTCCCACCGTCCAAGAAGTATCTCGGTGTGGAGATAGACAACATCGTCAACGCCTGCAACACCGTTTTGGACTTCATCCGCGCCGGCCGGCAAGCGCCTCCTTTGATAGCGAAGGAGATAGAGACCATCAACAAGCTGATGTCGGCAAATTTGGAGATGGACGATGAAGTAGTCCCGGGGGAAATCCGCACACACTCCGTGGGTGTGCCCGGTTACAGAGGCGCGCCGGCAGAAGATTGTGAGTACCTTCTCGAACGCCTCTGCCAATGGCTTGCCGGGCCTGTGTTCGATCCGCCCGAAAACATGGGAGTGGTGTACGCCATCATCAAGGCGATTCTGGCTCATCTGTATCTGGCCTGGATCCACCCTTTCGGAGACGGCAATGGCCGTACCGCCAGGCTGGTAGAGCTCAGAATCCTAATGTCGTCCGGTGTTCCCCACCCAGCCGCGCACCTGTTGAGTAACCACTACAATCAGACTCGAAGCGAATACTATCGTCAATTGAGACGAGCAAGCGCGTCCGGCGGGGATGTCCTTCCCTTCATGCGGTACGCGGTTCAAGGGTTCCTGGACGGCCTCCGAGGGCAATTGATGATGATTCACGACCAGCAATGGCTGGTTGTATGGCGTGACCTGGTCTGGGGCAAGTTCGGGGGGAAGGGCACTCATGCGCAGATCAGGCGGAGACGGCTGGTGTTCGCTCTTTCCAGGCAGGCGGCGCCCGTCCCGATCTCCGAGTTGCCCGAACTCGATCCCAAACTCATGTTGGCGTACGCGGGCAAGACGCGCAAAGCTATTGCCAGAGACGTCAACGCCCTGATCGATCTTGGCCTTGTAAGCAAAGACAAGAGCGGCGTCCGGGTGCGAACAGAAGCCCTATTGGGTTTCCAAGCAGTGAAAACCTTGGACAATCTCTAGTTTGCCGTCCCCCCTCTCACTTCTTGTACATCTTCTTGAGCCGGTTTATGTGTCCGCGACCGAGGCCTTTTACTTCGCATCCCAGTTCAAAGTACCGGCGGATCTTTTTGTCATCGAGTATACCGAAGCAGTCGATTACGGCCAGCGGACCTCCCGCGGCTTCGACCACCTTATCGGGGTCCAGGTCCTTGAACTGCTTGTGTCTCACCGCGAATATGACCACATCTGATTCTTTCAGGGCTTCCCAGAGGTCTTGTACTATGCGCAGGCCTGCAAGGCGTTTCTGATTGCGGAAGAATCGGGCCCGACCCTTGTCCGGTCTGGGATAGGTATCCTGGGCCTCGAACTCCCACCAGTGATCCACATAGGGATCGTGTACGCACACGTCTGCGCCCATGTCCACGAGCCGTCTGACAATCAGTTCAGACCCGCTGAACCTGGTGTCCCCCACATCTTCTCGGTACGATGCGCCCAACAGGGCCACCCTGGACGCGGCAATGTATCGGCCCATGTTCCGCAGAGCGTCCCGTGCCAGTTCCGGAACGTGCAGAGCCCTGGTATCGTTGATATTTATGGACATCGGAGTAATCTTGAACAGATCATCCTCAAACCCCATGAGATGCCGATAAGCCCATACAGCGAGCCCCCCGTCCTTGGGCAGGCAGTACCCGCCGATCCCCGGCCCGGGAAAGATCAGGTTCGAGTGAGTGGGCCTGACCTTCACAGCGTCGATAACTTTGATCAGATCGATACCGTTGCGTTCCGCAAAGAGGCTCCATTCGTTAAGAAAGGCCAGTATCGTCGCCCTGTAGCTGTTTTCCACAATCTTCGCTGTCTCCGATTCTATGGGACGATCCAGGACGGTCAGGGGATAGTTTTCCACGTCGATTACTTCACTGAGAAATTCAGTCACCCGGTTCCTGGATTCGAGGTTTATGCCGCTGCAAACTCGCCAGAAATCTCGGATCGAGGCCACGTAGTTGGTCCCCGGCATCACCCGCTCAAAGCTGTGGGCAAGAACCGGCTCTGATTCGACTCCCCGTCGCCGAAAGGCCTTCTTTATCAGCGGATAAGCGACCTGTTCCGTGGTACCGGGGGGGACTGTGGTTTCTATGAGCACAAGAGCGTGCGGCTGAATCAATTCACCGATAGTCTCCAGGGCCTTTTCCAGGTCCTCCATCTCAACGTACCCGGTGCTTATGTCATCAAGGGATTCCTTCACGTAATCGCACTGCACATCCACTACAACCACGTCAGCCAGCTTTATCGCGTCATATGTGAAGGATGCGGTGAGTGTCCCTTTTTGGTTCACGCAACGCTCGATTATCCGGGCCACCTCCGGATCCTCCGCTTTCATGGGCGCGACCCCCCGGTTGATGATCGGGATCTTCCAATAGCTGCGTGTGCTCGGACGCTGCATTCCGATCACGAACTTGCCCGGATTGCCCGAAGCATCGGTGGAATCCGCTACCACCGCGGCCATGACCGCGCCCACGAACCCCACACCAACTACCACCACTATCTCGCGGCCCTGATCCCTGTGAGAGGTTGCGAGTTCCTTCAGGCGTTCAAATTCAGCGACACTATCCTCATCCGATGGCAGAGGGAATCTTTCCCCATCGGGGCTGATAGAATATTCTCCACTCATATGATTGCTCCTGCGGGCCCTTGACAATACTCCCTGTGCTCCTATCCGCGGCCCTTTGGTCCCCGCTGAATAGGAGAACACAAAAGCCTGACCGCGGCCAAGGAAGCCTAAAACCTTGACAATAAAGCCCCCTAGCCTACAGGTCAAGGCAATCCTTCAGTTACGGGGGGCAGATCGTCTCATCGCGTGTGTCATTGCGAGGAGTGAAACACGGAGCAATCCCCATACCTGGCGCGCAGGAGATTGCTTCGCTGCGCTCGCAATGACATCCTGCCCGTGCCCCCGCTAAACTGAAGGATTACAGGTCAAGGACGAAAGCCGTTGAACGGTCGCGATCCGTGTGCTAGAAGTGTTCGATTGAAGCCGTTGCGCGCCGGCGCGGAGGAACAATGGACAGAAAGTATGACCCCGAAGTCGTAGAGAAGAAATGGCAAGAGTTCTGGGATCGGGAAAAGCTTTTCAAGGTGGAACTGGACACATCCAAGGAGAAATACTATCTGCTGGAAATGTTTCCGTATCCTTCCGGTCGAATTCACATGGGACATGTCCGGAACTACTCCATCGGTGATGTGGTGGCCCGTTTTAAAATGATGAAGGGCTTCAACGTTCTACATCCGATGGGCTGGGACGCGTTCGGGATGCCCGCTGAGAACGCAGCCATAAAGAATCGTACCCATCCCGCGGTCTGGACCAAACAGAACATCGACGAGATGCGTCGCCAGCTCAAGCGCATGGGTTACTCATACGACTGGGACCGGGAGATCGCCACGTGCCACCCGGAATATTACAAATGGGAACAGTGGCTGTTCCTGCGAATGCTCGAAAAGGACCTTGTTTACAGGAAAAAGACGGTCGTCAATTACTGCAATTCGTGTCGGACCGTTCTCGCCAACGAACAGGTGGAAGCGGGCGCGTGTTGGCGATGTCAGGAGCCTGTGGTTCAGCAGGAGCAATACGGCTGGTTTTTCAAGATCACCGACTATGCCCGGGAACTGCTGGATTGGTGCGAAAAACTCTCAGGGTGGCCCGAACGGGTTCTCACCATGCAGCGCAACTGGATCGGCCGCAGCGAGGGCACCCGAATACTCTTCCACATGGAAAAGGGAGGAGACCCCATCGAGGTCTTCACAACCCGTCCCGATACTCTCCACGGGGCCACGTTTATGAGTTTGGCCCCGGAGCATCCGCTCTGTCTTCAACTCTCCCAGGGTACCGCTCAGGAGCACGAAGTCAGGGACTTCGTCAGCAGAATCCTTGCCCAGGAATGGGAAGATCGCACCGGCGATGAAGCGGAAAAGGAAGGTGTTTTCACGGGCGCGTACTGCCTCAACCCGCTCACCGGCCTGAAGATGCCGATCTACGTGGCAAACTTTGTCCTATACGAATACGGCACGGGCGCGGTAATGGCAGTCCCTGCCCACGATCAACGAGATTTCGAGTTTGCCGGGAAATATGATCTCGACATTATCGTGGTGGTTCAGCCGCCCGGTGAAGAACTCGATTCGCAGACCATGACCGAGGCTTACGTGGACCAAGGGACCCTGGTCAATTCCAACGAATTCGACGGCACGGACCATGTGGCCGCGATGGACGGGATCACGAAGAAGCT
This sequence comes from uncultured Syntrophaceae bacterium, assembly GCA_964527475.1. Lineage (GTDB taxonomy): Bacteria > Desulfobacterota > Desulfomonilia > Desulfomonilales > Desulfomonilaceae > CAZGNL01. The sequence goes on along the minus strand of CAZGNL010000205.1, from coordinate 2,361 downwards.
CGAAAAGATGAACATGGGTGGGGCCACCGTCAACTACCGCATCAGGGACTGGGGAATCTCCAGGCAGCGTTATTGGGGCGCTCCAATACCAATAGTATTTTGCGATAAATGCGGGGTGGTCCCGGTCCCGGACAAGGACCTGCCTGTAGAATTGCCTACAGACGTGGATTTCCCGGAAGACGGGCGCTCTCCTTTGCCCGACCTGGAATCGTTCGTCAACGCGGCCTGCCCCAAGTGCGGAAAACCGGGCCGCAGAGAGACCGATACCATGGACACCTTCGTGGAGTCCTCCTGGTACTTTGACCGGTACGCGTGCCCTCGGTACGACAAAGGGATAATAGACCCCAAGACCGATTCATACTGGCTCCCGGTGGATCAATACATAGGCGGGATCGAGCATGCCATACTCCATCTGCTCTATTCCAGGTTCTTCACAAAGGTCCTGAGGGACCTGGGCATCAAGATAAGCGACGAGCCCTTCACCAATCTACTGACCCAGGGAATGGTCATCAAGGACGGGGCCAAGATGTCCAAATCCAAGGGGAATGTGGTGGATCCCGAAGAACTTATCGAGAAGTACGGCGCGGATACGCTCAGGCTTTTCTGTCTTTTTGCCGCGCCGCCCGATCGAGACCTGGATTGGACCTCCGAGGGAGTCGCGGGTTCGCAGCGTTTTCTGAACCGGGCCTGGAACCTGGTCCACACATTCACCCGGTGGGCCCCGGGCGCTTCATCGGAATCAGATGACGGCGAGAAGATATCGTCGGATATCCGAAGACTTACCCACAAGACCATAAAAAGGGTGACCGAAGACATCGAGAAACGATTCCACTTCAATACCGCGGTCGCGGCGTTGATGGAGTTCACCAACGGGATCTCTGAAATCCTTTTTCGAGACGACGGCCCCCCCGCGGACGCAAAACCCGCGCTGGAGGAGGCGCTGAAGTCCTTCGTCATCCTCATGTCCCCATTTGTGCCTCATGCCGCTGAGGAGATGTGGGAAGCCCTGGGCGGTAAACCGGGCATACTCAGACAGGCCTGGCCCGATTATGATCCGTCTATGCTCACAGAGGATCAGATCCTGATTGTGGTCCAGGTTAACGGCAAGAAAAGAGGAGAAGTAATAGTCCCCACGGGCGCGTCCGAAGACGAAACAAGGGAAGCCGCGCTCAACGAAACCAATGTTCAGCGATTCGTTGAGGGCAAGACCATACGCAAGGTGATCCTGGTCCCCGGAAAGCTCGTGAACATTGTTGCGAACTGACGTCTGGTTGCGGAAGTCTGCGTCACGTTGTGGATATCTCGGAACCGGCATGAGGTCGGCCGTGGTTGCAGGGGCGTAGCACGCTACGCCCTCTTGAATAGTGGGTCCAAGACGGACTCGAAGGACTTCCCGGTCCATCCGGTTTTGTATAAAAATGTCCTTTTTCCCGGAATGTCGTGCGTTCGGGCTGCACGGCTCAAATGGATCATCATTGTGCGCATCTTCGCGATTCGTTTTGCCCGGTCCCGGACAGGGTAGTTCACATGAATGAAGTGTCCCCCGGTCAATCTTCATCGAACCGAGCCCAGGGCGGCCCCCGGAAGCTTCTTCCCCTGATCTTACGATCATGGCTCCTGGTGGCGCTCGTGCTCACCGGTTGTGGATACCGTTTCACCGGGGGGGCAGCGGACAACCCATTCCCTGAGAATCTGAAGACCATCGTGGTCCGAAGCGCGGTCAACAACACGAGAATAGCCGGAATCGAGACTGAACTGACTAATGACCTGCGCGACGAATTCGCGCTCGACACCAGGCTGAAACCGGTCAGAAGCGGGGGAGACACCAGATTGGAGACTCTGGTCAGTTCATACACGGAGACCCCGTCTACTTTCACCGCGGACGGCAAGGAGCTGACCCGTACCGGAACGCTTCAGGTGGCCGGCCAATTGAAACAGGTTCACCCCGAAAAGACGCTTTGGAAACGGAGTATCTCCGCAGAGTCCACTTACACTGTTACCGACTCCATAACACAAACCCTCTCCAACAGACGCCGCGCCATCTCCCGTATGATCAAGGATATCGTTCCAAAGATCCACCGGCGCCTGTACGAGGATTTTTGACATTGATACCCATGAGAGATTATAGTTAAAGATCGTAAGATGGCGCGTAACCGTTCACCGGGAACCGTACAAGCTCCCGGAATTACGTATGGGGGAGGTTTGGAGGGGGAGCTACTGGGCGTAGGGCCAATTTGCGAGCCGGTTGGTGTGGGAGCTTCAATTATAGTCCGTAGCGGCCCGCCGAGCGTGGGTGCTTTGAGAAAGGTCTTGGGTTTATGCTTTGCACGGGGACACGGGGATATCGAGGGATGGGCCTAC
>CAZGNL010000204.1:0-8477 GCA_964527475.1 uncultured Syntrophaceae bacterium | reverse complement strand
AAGAGGATGTCAATAGAATAACCAAATATTCCTGAGGTGTTATCCATGAAAAATAGCACTTTTTCCTTAAGTCAACAGCATTGTGGGTGTGGGTGGCCCGGACGGCCCTCCGCGGGCAGCGAGGTAGCAGTAGTGTGATGCGTCCATCGTTCATCGGCAAAGTACGTTGATCGACAGCTAGTTGGCCGTGCGCCTAGCACCGTCTGGGCCACCCATCGTCTTACGATTCATGGCGTGCCGGAGGTTTTGATACAGTTTCTATGCTACACCCTCTTCATGCCGGGTATGAAGCATAAACCACCTCCAATCGCCATTGTGGCACTAGTCCTACAATTTCAGACGCCTTTCTGATCGATCCGCACGCCACTGACGTCCTCACCATCTCAATGCCTAGATATCACATTATCTTTTAACCTCAATTCCTTGATATTTAAGCTTCTAATTGACTATAAACGATGAACTGTGATATCATCCGTATGCGCGCCCTCATGCTCTGCAAATCGTAAATTAGAATGGTTGAGGTGTGCCGACGTATTCACGCCCTTGAGGGCAATTTGGTTCGATAGATCTTCTACAGATGAGATAGGGAAGCAATGAAGAACATCCCAATTTCCGGACGAGCAAGGATTTCACTAACACTGATCGCGTGCCTCGCGGTTCTCTTTACTGCCGAAGCGGCCAATGCTTCCGGGTACATCAGTGATATCAAGGTCAGTCCGGACCTGAAGACGCTGCTCATCAAATTCAAGGGCGATCCCGGAAAACACACAGCTTTCGTGATGGACAATCCTTATCGGCTGATAGTCGATTTTGAATCCACAGGTTTGGCGACAATTCCCCGAAGAATCAGAATTGCCAGAACGCCCATCCGTGAAATCCGATTGGGGTCGAACAGTTCAAGGGCCCGAGTAGTGGTAGATTTCGGGGCCAATCCAGCGCCCACGTACAAGATTCACCGGAAAAAGGGTCTGGTCGCTCTGGTGCTCGATCTGGAATTAGAACCGGAACCTGTCCGGAAGCCAAAGCGCCGTTCAGCCCGCAAGCCCAAGAAGAAGAAACATCGTCCCAAGCCTGCTCGCACGCGCGTGACCAATAGCGATCTGAATTCCCCTATGAAGGTGACGACCGCGGGAACCGCGGACAACATGATCTACCTGGAATTGGTTGACAAAAAGGATTCCAACCGCCGGTACCGTCTGGTCATGGAAATGGACATGAATCGCATTCGAGTCAACCAAGTGAGCATCAGTGACGCTGACGGCAAAGTAGAGTGCTTCAAGGTGACCCCTGTCAGACCTGCGGTAGCCTCACGTGAAGCCCCCCCTGTCAAGCCGGAAGCCCGCCCTCGCGCAGCCACCGCTTCACCGAAATCCGCGCTGGTGAACAGCGGCCTCCGCTGGCGTCAACTCCCCCTGGACGAACGCTACTTCCCAAAGGTCTTCCGAGAAACTAAACCACCTCCCGTCCCTACCCCATCGCGAGCCAAGAACCGCGGGCCGACTGTGGAGGGGTAAAGCAAAATGGGACGGGTTGAGCCTATACTCCTCCTCTAGCTCCGGCTTCAATCCTCGTCGATCAGGTCGCCCTTTTCCGCGATTCGCTTGACCGCTTGTACGGCGATTTCCACATCTTGGGGGGTGTTGAAGTATCCGAGGCTGAATCTGACGGTGCCGTCAGGGAAGGTTCCGAGGGCCTTGTGGGCCAGGGGAGCGCAGTGGAGGCCCACTCGGACTGAGATCTCGTATTCATCCTGGAGCATTGTTCCGGCTTCCTGTGGATGAACGCTTTCAAAGGTCGCGGGGATGGCTCTGCCTCCGCATCCGCCGATGGTGTGGTGGAGCCCCTCGGGCAGAGCGTCATCAAAGGTGATGGAGACTATGGGGACCTGGACATCGGGTCTGAGCGGACCGTAGAGCGTGAGTCCGACCACGCTCTCCAGACCGTCCACAAAAGCTTCCAGGAGTTTCGATTCGTGGTCTCGGATCTCCTCAATGCCGGTTTCGAGGATGAAATCCACTCCTGCTGCGAGGCCCGCGATCCCGACATTGTTCTGAGTGCCGCTTTCCAGCGCATCGGGGAAGAAATCCGGTTGTACTTCCTGCTCTGAGACGCTTCCTGTGCCGCCTCGTTTCAAAGGTCGAATCGGGGCCCCTTGTTTCACGTACAGGCCGCCCGTGCCCTGTGGTCCATAGAGCGCTTTGTGTCCGGTGAAGGCCAGGTAGTCCACCCCCAAAGCCTGAACGTCAATCGGCACAGCGCCCGCGGTCTGGGCCACATCCAGCAGCAAACGAGTATCTCCGATTGCTTGCCTGACCGCGGCCACATCCTGTATGGTTCCGCTCACATTCGAAGCGTGATTCAAGCACACCAGAGCGGCATTCTCTTGAACAAGCCCTTTGAGAGCATCTAAGTCCAAGAAGCCCATTTTGTCGCAAGGGGCCACGGATACGGTGACAATGCCACGGTTCTCCAGGTCTCGCACGGGTCGGATCACGGAATTGTGCTCCAATGCGGTTATGACAACATGGTCTCCGGGCTTGAGGGTCCCGTAGATCACGGTGTTGAGCGATTCCGTAGCGTTGAGCGTAAAGACGATTCGGTCGGGATCCGGAATGTTGAACAGGCGGGCCAGCGCTTCACGCGCTCCTGAGACGATATTCGCGGCCTCGGTGGATTGATCGTGCCGGGACCTTCCGGGATTCGCTCCCACGTTTTCCATGAAGTGGACCATGGCCCGGGTTACCTGTGGAGGCTTAGGGAAAGACGTGGCCGCATTGTCCATGTAGATTCTGCGTTTCACTTGGGTTACCAGTATTTGCGAGAGAAGTGGGGGGAGGAGACTAGTAGAGTGACTGGGGGAGACGTTTTTGCAAAACTGCTCCGCGCAGGGCGATTTGGCCACCTTGAGGCATGGTTCCTTTTGCTCGAAGCACGGATACAGCGTGCCTGCTCAATGGCCCCACGCCGAGTGGACCCAGACCCCCTCCCAAAAACTCCCATTTCACGGGCCGACACGTTTGGGAGCTTCATGAGAAACTGGTGGCGGCCGCCAAACATTGTCCCTACCTTAGATATCGTCACAAAACTAATCTGCGGGCCGAAGGCGCCTCCGGGCACAATAGCCGCCTGGACTGGGCGATCGGCGGTTCGCCCCTACCAGCGGGACTCACCACATTGGCCGGGTTTCCCGAGCGGGTTGAGCCCGCTTCAGGGTTTGCCTTTCCGTCTCAATCATGATCATGGGAATGGCCGTGATCGTGCTCGTGGGTATGCTCCGTTTGTTCGGGAAGCTCGGAAAGCGCGTTTCCGAACGCGGCGTTCGCGTCCTCTATCAGCTTGATTCCAATTCGGATCTGTTCGGCTGGGGCTGCGACGCCTTCGTTCTCCAGCGTTCGGGCAACCTCCTCATACCCCTTCAGGTGATCGAGGTTGTGATCTATCCAGTGTTTCAGGCGGATAGTACATTTTTGGATCTCGTCCATGAATTCTCCACACTCCAATGATCGGAAATACTCACGCGCAAAAGGGAAACTCACTTCGTAACAGTTTGCCGGGACGACGTGGACATCTCTGTCAACTTCTGATTGACTCGCGCCCGTGGCGTCGCGCAGACACCCTGCGTGAGAAAACGCTCAAAGAGGCCCTCCCCGTGAACTCTTACCTCATTTCTTCGCTCTTGCTGCCATGAGAAAGAAATTGGCCAGTATCCGTTTTCCTTCCGGTATGGCCTCCCCTGTTCGGTTGTTGGCGTCCCAGCCCCTCTCAGGATGGAAGGCCACTCCGTAGACCGGTTTTCCCGGCGCGCGTAAGATCTGGATCTCCGACATTTGGCTCCTGGCCAGGTTTACAAAGGGTCGGGGCACTGTCTTGACCTCTTCGTGGTGACTCTGGACCACTCGGAACCTTCCTGGATGAGTGGTCACCCCTTGGAAGATCGGATCGGGCGCCAGGGTCTCCAATTCTACCACACCCCGTTCCCCTCGCGCTTCCCTGGGATATTGGTCAGGATACTTCCCAACAAACCTCGGATCAATAAAATCGACTCTCCCCCCAAAAGCGAGCGCGAGGAACTGGTGACCGCCGCAAATTGCGAGAACCGGTGGGCGGCCCTGAGCAATGATATTTCTCAATGTCTTTTTGGCCCGCCGAAGTTTGCGTCCCGCTTCTTCCTTGTACATATACCACGGCGTGCTCTGAGGGCTGAGCACAAGAAAATCTAAAGGCTTGCTTTTCCACGCATTATCGTCAAATTCCGAAAAGTGAATCTGATCCAAGGAAATCCTGTAGTTTCGTAGTTCCCCGACCTCACCGGCGAGCCGAACAGTCAGGGCTTCCCTGAGTTGGGAGTGCCGTGACGGATCCGGGCCGTCGAACTCAAGATCAACCAGCAGACCGTGCAATCTCAATTCCCGTACGTGGAGGACCCAAACAATAATCAGAGCCGCAACTAAAAGGCAGACAATCAGATACGTGGCGGGCCTTCCCCATCCCTTCAAAGTCGGTCCTTTCGCATGAGATCATAGTCGTCAGTTTCCTGCGTGAAGTTCGATCCGTTCAAGCGGGGGTTGTGGATTACCATCTGCCGTACGGATCGCTGCCCCAGAATGGCTGAGACCTGCGCAGAAACACCCGGTAAGTGTCTCCGTCCACCGTTCGGACCATTCCCCTGATGGTTCCATCCTGGAAAATGTTCCCCTGAAAGACGTTGCCCCCCATTTCGCCGATTATCATGTTGCCGCGGACCCTTCCTTGAATGTGAAAACGCGCCTTTCCAAAGAAGTTGCCGCCTTCCACTATACCGTAGATTTTCTCGCCCTTCTGACGGACGACATTCACAACGCCCTCAGCCCCGAAGATGGACCCCTGGGCTTTGCCGACCCATGCGCCTCTTAAATCAATGGCTTCGGCCGAAGCTTCAGGTCCCGTACACGGGCATGAAAAGCAGGCCAAGAGCCCTAGAATGACAAATGATCGCTTGCTCATGGAAAGGCACCGTATCACATTATTGCAGTTGCCTAAAGTTCTGTCTGATTGAAAGGTGATTCCCGTACATTGGCAAAATCCCGAATGCCGGCAGCCGTAATCCATTGAATCCCGAAGCACTCTCGGTGAGCGCCCTCCGATGGACCTACGGGGACTCACTGTTCAAGAACGTAGACCGAATCCAGATACCGGTACTGTTCATCGCAGTCGAGACCGTATCCCACGACAAACCCGTCCTCGATGGTGAACCCACAGTAGTCGACCTGCACTTGTTCTTGCCGCCTTGCCGTCTTGTCGAGCAATGCCGCGATCTCCACGGACCGGGGCGATCTCTCTTCCAAGAGCTTGCGGAACCGGTTCAACGTCAGGCCCGTATCCACGATATCGTCCACTATTATCACATGCTTATCCTTGATAGGAGCGGTCACATCCATGATGATCTTCAGTTCTCCGCTGGAAACGGTTCCTGATCCATAGGACGAGATTCGAGCAAAATCGATCTCACAGGAAACCTGGAGAGAACGAGCAAGATCGGCCATAAACACGAACGCACCCTTTAGTATGCCTACCAAGACTATGTTTCCTTCGGGATACTTGGCCGATATCTCGCGCCCCAAGTCCTTCACCCGGCGGGAGATGGTATCCGAATCAAGAAGAATCGCTTTCTTCGTGTATTGCATCCGATACTCCCTTTCGTGTTGTCCCTATTTGAGCGGGCTGAGAAACTCAGGCCGTGCGGTTATTTGGGCTTCCCGGTCCCAAGCTGCGCAGCCCTTATGCCTTGCCGGCTACCAACGATCGTCATGTTTCGCCGGCTCTGTCACCACCTGCTCTTCGCTCCGAAGCTCAGGTCGTCGGACAGGCCCGCGGAGAGTAGGATGTCCGCCCTCGCGGCTATCATGGCAGCGTTGTCTGTGCAGAGTCTGACCGATGGAAAAACCGGTTCGATCCCTTTTAGTGGGCCTTCTCGCATCATTTTGTCCCTGAGATTTCCGTTGGCCGCCACACCACCGCATACCACGATCTTCCGGGAGCCGTTTCTCTGTGCTGCTTGCAACGCCTTTACCACGAGCACGTCTGTGACCGCGTCCTGAAACGCTGCCGCGATTACCCGTATTGCGGCGCGCTCTTCCGGGCCGGCCTCACCAACTACTATGGGATGAAAGCTTCCCGGGGCCGTTCTTCGGGATACCCCGAATTTCTCTTCCACATGGCGCAACACTGCGGTCTTCAGCCCCGAGAAGGAGAAATCCGGATTGTCCTTTTGCATGAGAGCCCTGGGGAACTTGAGATCTCCAGGATCAACTCCCCGGGCCTGTTCCTCGATAATGCCTCCACCAGGATATCCGAGCCCCAGCAGCTTGGCAACTTTGTCGAATGCCTCACCCGCGGCGTCGTCTCGCGTGCGGCCTATCAGTTCAATATCCAGAGCGGCCCTGACATGATACAAGCTCGTGTGTCCGCCTGAAACCACCAGCCCAACAAAGGGAAACTCCAGATCGTCCTTCTCGAGAAACGGCGCAAAAAGATGGCCGTACAGATGGTTCACCCCGCATAGGGGTCGGTTCAAGGCCAGGGCCATGCCCTTGGCCGCGCCTATTCCAACCAGGAGCGATCCTATCAGGCCCGGGCCCCTTGTGACTCCAATGCCCTCGATATCCCGTGCCGCCATTTCCGCGACAGCCAGGGCCTGTTCGATCACCAGGGATATGGCCTCCACGTGTTTCCGGGATGCCAGCTCAGGAACAACTCCTCCGTATTCCTTGTGAATGTCCACCTGGGAAAGGACTATATCCGACAGGACCGTCTTTCCGTCCAACACCACCGCTGCCGCAGTTTCGTCACACGAGGATTCGATTCCCAGTACAAGCATTACAACCGCGCCATATTCGACCGTATTTCACGCACCCGTCGCCGGACCTCTTCCCGGGAGAGTAGAGCATACCTTCGAGGAAGAATTTCCCTGGAGGTACACTCCAGCACTGCCAGCAATTCCTGGTATTCACGCTGCCTGGCCGTGTCGGACGGCATGAAATCCCTTAGTTCCTCGAGCATTGTTTGCGGGGTCAGATCCCCATCCAGATGCCTTCGCCGCCGCAATTCCGTGAGCAACTGGTCAAAGTCGGCAGGGTAGTAGGTTTCGGTCAGTTCGCGGAAATCCGCAATTTCGTCCGGCAAAAAGGTCTCCATGTCTATCCCGGCCTGGCCCAGGACATGCCTTAGAAACTCTTCTTTTTCCTCTCCCTCATTGTCGAATACCGGGAGGTGCTCCCCTGCCCTGCCCGATCTCTTGATGTCGGGCTCCAGTCGATCCGGTCGAGCGGTTATGATGATCCAAACGATCTTCCCGCGATTCCCTGAATCGGACATCATCTTGAGGATGTTGCCAAACAGACGCCGGTCCACATCGTGGGTCTGCGCACTGCGGCCTCCTATCTCCGTGTCGGCCTCGTCATACAGGACCATGACGTTGCTCATGGCTTCGAGGACCGATCTGATCCGTTCCCAGTTCTTCTCGGTCTGTCCTACGTACGGACCGCGGATGTTCTTGAGCGCCACGGCCACCCACCCGCATTCCCTGGCAAAGGCCTTGTAGATGAAGGTCTTGCCCACACCATTGGCCCCGGGAACCAGGATGCCTATGGGCATCAACTCCTTGTCATCACCGTCCAGGTAAACAACCAGTTCCCTGAGTTTCTTCAAGAGTCGAGACGCGCCGATCACCTTTTCAAATCCGTATTCAAGTACGGGGAACTCAATGTGGCCCTCAAGCTCCTTTTCGATGATTTCCTTGGTCTTGTCAAACAGGAGCGAAGGGGTGATCATCTCCCCTTTGTATGCGGCCTGACGAAAGATCTGGCGGATGGACAACAGAGGAAGGCCCGCGCTGCTGAACGCCAACTGGTCGGACGTGACGGAACTCCCGATCTCTTCTTCCTGCATGAGATGCTCGACAAAGCGTTTCCTGTCATCCTTATCGGGTCTGTCGACTCTGATAGCGGAAACATACGGGAGGTCCACGATGCGCTCGTTGATCCCGTTCAAGGTTTCGCCGATCAAGAAAACTATGTTCGAAGATGCCACAAACGCGCGGTCCGAAAACCAGTTTTCCAGTGTCAGCGCCTTGAGCCGGTCTTCGTCGAGCATCATGTCTCCCCTTGAAGGCGGCGCCACAGCCTCCCCATGTTGGATGATAATGGCAAAATCCTTCCGGATCTTTCGATTCGGTTCCCCCGGGGCCTCAACCATGATGTCCAAGCGGGTAAACTCTCGCAGCGAGGCGCAAGCGGCCACTATGTCGCGCCTCGAAGCGGAGAGTATCCTGTCCAGGCGCTCCCCACCGATTTCTCGCGCCACCAGTTGTCGATCCGCGGGATTGAGGAAAGAGATGCCCGATGCTGGATCGTAAGACATTACAATGCGAGCCCGCGGCGGACTGTCGGGCTTGATGAGGGCCTTCACGAGGAAATCGGTCAGGGTCACGTACTGACTTG
>CAZGNL010000203.1:0-8529 GCA_964527475.1 uncultured Syntrophaceae bacterium | reverse complement strand
CGTCCCGACACGACCATGGAGCCCGGAACCAAGGTGACACCGAACAAATAGGGACCCTCATGCCTGGAAACCGAGGCACAACGCAGGACAATAATGCCGCCGTCCTGGTGCGTTATGTCCGCGCCCATCCGCGTAATCCGCGGATGACGGGAAAAGCCGCAAATACCAATATGCTTTCAACGTAACCGTTCACCGTGAACCGTACAAGCTGCCGGAATTACGTATGGGGGAGGTTTGGAGGGGGAGATGAGTCGCCCCCTCCATTCTCACCGGGCGCAGAACCGCTTCAAGCCCGGTGAACCATTACCTTTCAACAAGTGAGAATCGGTTTTTGGGAGCCACTGCCGGCTTGTCCGGCAGTGTTTGAGTACTACCCGGTTGATCGCGGATTTCTATGAACATCCATGCCTAAGGAAAGGCAGAACGAAGTCTGAAAATGGCCGGAACGCAGTGCCTGCGGTCGTAGGGGCGACGCATGCGTCGCCCTCTTGGATGCTCGCTCAGTGACGGCACTTTGGAATGCATCCATTTTCATACAAAAGTCCTCTTTGTTCGCGAAGGCGCCGGCCCCAAGTAAGGAAGGTGGAGTCTCCCTCCAAATTATTGCGCAGCGTGCGCGCTCTTCACACGCCTGTCCGAGGCGAAGCCACGGACTACTAAACAGTGGAAAGGACTTTTATGTTTCGTTGTGCCTCTGTTTCTAGGCATGTAAGTCGGCATAAATCAGCGTCGGTCTCTTTTGGAGGACGAAACCTCGGCTCTAAGGGCATTGTCTGCGACTTCGGCAAACACCTTCATTGATTCGGTAAGGGCCCTGAGATTGACAAATGTTGTCAAAACTATGACCAATGCCGGGATCTGGAGCACAAAGATCCCGATGAGCGATTGGGTCACAGTGAGAACTCCGCTACTGGGGAAAACGAGCATGATCAGAACAAGACCCAATAGGACGCCGCCGTATGACGCCAGAGCCGCGATGCTCAGCTTTTGGCAATAGTCCAGCGTGGTGCTGATGCCGGGGAAGGAATCTACCGATGATACGTACTCCTGGTAGGGAGGGGCCGCTGTTAGCGGTTCACGAAATTTGCCAGGCTTTGTCGCGGACCTGAGGGACTCCACGATTGATGTGCTGGTTTCATCCAGGCCTCCCATTCGTTCGTCGGGGCGGTGACCTTCGGACCTGTCCTTCCTCATATAATCGGGCGCGGAGTGGCCGCATTTTGGGCATCTGGTAAACTCGGTATGCTCAATATTGCCGCACGCCGGGCAAATGAAGAGCCCGAGTTCGACTGTTCTCTCGGTTGCCGGCGCTCGTGAGTCGAGCTCAGCTCGAGTGATGACTCGTGCTTTCAGCATCTTATTGAAGAGGCTTTGAAGACCTTCGGACGTGAGCTTGTATTTGTCCATGAGTTCGGGGTCGTCAAGGCCGGCTTCCAAATCAGCCAGAACGTCGCGCGCCGTAATCTTCCTCTTTCCCATCTCTTCCCCTCACTACTTGGTCGATTCTGCAATAGCGATTGTCCAAAACCATGTCCGTTTGGGTGTCGGGTGTCCCGCGGCCGGTGGGACGATTCCGTTCGGACAACACTCTTGTCAATTGCTATATACCATTTTTCTTGGTCTGATGTGGAGTGTTTCCGCGTCGGATACGTGAGCCTTCAGTTGCGGGGGCTCTCGTAGGATGTCATTGCCGGCGCAGCGAAGCAACCTCCTGCGCAGTGGTTATGGGGATTGCTTCGTCGTTTCACTCCTCGCACTGACACGCTCCATGCGAGGATCCGCCCCGCGTAAGTGAACGGTTGCCAAACATTGACTGAGCGGACCGTCCCGACAAATCTTGCAGAGCTTTAGATTTGCACTTAATTGTATTGAAATAACGACTGTATTCTTGTATAGACGTGGATACGAAAGAGGTTCGGTGTTACAGTTCGGAAGCATCGCGACAGAGAAGGAGGCCCGGCGTGAATCCACTGGCCGGTAGAAATCGGAAAAAGGATAATCCTTTCCGAGAGGTACAATCCCGGCCCGCGGCCGGAACTGAAAAGAGATCCTTCTTTGCCGGGACAGCCCGATTCGTTCTTCTGATTATGCTGGGCTGCGCGACCGGGGGCGTGGGAGTCGTGGCCCAGGGATATTTGTTCTTTACTCACAATCTTCCCAAGATAGAGAAGCTGAAGAAATACGCTCCCCCCGTTGTCACCCATTTCTATGCCGACAATGGAGAGTTGATCGGGGAATTTGCCTTTCAGCGTCGATTCCTGGTTTCCATCGATGAAATCCCCAGACAATTGCAGAATGCGTTTGTAGCGGCTGAGGACAAAAAGTTCTGGGAACACAAGGGTGTAGACGGGGAGGCCATTGTCCGCGCTATCAAGACGAATATCACGACTGGGAAGATGATCGGCGCGAGCACGATAACCCAGCAGGTGGCGAAAACTTTCCTTTTGACCCCGGAAAAGAAATTCAAACGAAAGATCAAAGAGGCAATACTCTCGACGCGGATCGAGAATTCTCTGACAAAAAAGCAGATCCTGCATCTGTATCTCAATCAAATTTACCTGGGAAGCTCCGCATACGGGGTGGAGGCGGCTGCGCGCACATATTTCGGTAAACACGTGAAAGAACTGACCTTGGCCGAGTGCGCGATGCTGGCCGGCCTGGCCCAGGCGCCGCACAGGGACTCTCCCAAGCGGAACCTTGAGGGAGCTCTGAAGCGAAGGGAATATGTGCTGGGGAGAATGTTGGACGACAATTACATTACGCCGGCGCAGCACGAACAGGCCGCCGAAGAGGACGCTAAGCTCGTCAAACGGGTCAATCCTTATGGGCGAATCGTGCCGGGTTTCACGGAGCACGTCCGAAGATATATCGAAAAAAAGTATGGGCGCGATGTTTTGTACAGAGAAGGCCTACAGGTCTATACTACCGTGGACCTTGCAATGACCGAATCAGCCAAACAGGCCATTGACCGTGGGATTCGTGAGCTGGACAAAAGGCAGGGCTACCGAGGACCGCTTCAGACGCTGAACGTCAAGGGCGTGATGGAATTCCTCGAGAAGAAGACCCGGGAAATGCAAGAGCCGTTGCGGTTCGGGAATATGACTCAGGGCGTGATCACCGACATTGACGACTTCAGTATCTACGTCCGGATGGGAAGCTTTATCAACGGGGACACCAAGCGGGAATATGTAGGGAAAATCAGAGTGGACCCGAATTCCGAATGGTGGGTCCGTAGACCCTACGTAAGACCGGACCTGCGAACTCGCAACTTCGCCGAGGGAGACTTGCCCTTCCAGGTGGGGGATCTGATTCTGGTAAGCCTCGTGGACCCCAACGTCAAACGCCGCGCGTTGTACCTGCAAAAGTACGGAAAACTTGACCCTGAAATGAAAAACTACAAGCCGTACACGGAAGAAATGCTCGAATACTTCCCCCTTGTCCTCGAGCAGGAGCCCAGAGTCGAGGCCGCTCTGATGCTCCGGGAGAACAGGACCGGATATGTTCGGGTCCTCATGGGCGGCGCAGGTTTTTACAAAAAAGATTTCAACCGCGCTACTCAAGCCAGACGCCAGCCGGGCTCAGCTTTCAAGCCTGTGATCTATGCAGCCGCGCTCAACAAAGGGTTTACATGCGCGGACATGATTCTCGATACTCCGCTGGCCCTGGCGATTCCGGGGACCGGCGAGGTCTGGAGGCCCAAGAATTACAAAGGCGGGTTCCAGGGACGCATAAGTTTCAGGCAGTCTCTGGTGAAATCGAGGAATGTGCCTACCGTGAAGATCCTTCAGCAGATTGGCATAGAACATGCCAAGGCCTATGCCCGGAAACTGGGCTACACCTCGCGCCTGGCCAACAATCTGACCATGGCCCTGGGTTCTGCGGGCGTCTCTCTGGAGGAGCAAACTAATGCCTATTCAGTCTTTCCCAGCAAAGGGTACCTGGTTCCAGGCGTGTACGTGAAGCGAATAGTGGATCGCAACGGCAAGATCATAGAGCAACATGATCCTCCCGTGCTACTTGACGATGCAATGGCCGCGGATCAACCTCACATACAGAGAATCTCACACAATGTCTCACCTCCGTCCTCACCTGGGGAGACGGAATTTCAGGAATTCGGAGCGCGGTTCCTGCGCAGAAGCATAGACGAGGGCACCGCGTATATCATGGTCTCCCTGTTACAGGGGGTAGTGGAGGAAGGTACGGCCAGGAATCTCAAGAAGATCATGGAGCGACACGACATCGCAGGCAAGACGGGAACCACCAATGGAAACGTGGACGCCTGGTTCATGGGTTTCTCACCGGACTACACCACCGGCGTGTGGGTGGGATTTGACGACGAGTTTTCCCTGGGGGACGGAGAAACAGGAGGCAAGGCAGCGGCTCCGATTTGGGGATACTTTATGAAGGAAGTGCTGGCAGGCAAGCCGGTGAAGGAATTTCCTGCTTCCAGAGCCGTGGAATATAGAATGATCGATCCAAGTTCCGGTCTGGTCACGTCATCCGCCGGCGCGTTCATGGAAGTGTTCAAGAAGGGTATCCGCCCCCCGGAGGCCACTCCTCAGCTTGTCACCAGCGGTCCGTCGAACAATGGCGGCCCCGAATTGGATCTATTCTAGGGTCCTGACCTCCCATTGATACCAACTTACATGCCTGAAAACACAGGCACAACGAAACATAAAAGTCCTTTCCACTGTTCGGTAGTCCGGGGCTTCGCCTCGGCCAGGGGTAGTCCAAGAGCGCGCACGCTGCGCATGGACTTGGAGGGGAGGCCCTACCCGGGCAAGCATTTGAACGTCATGCTACCGACATCTGTCATGTCACGTAAGCTGTCCGAGGCCCGCTCAATCGCCCCACGCGTACTGCGCGACCCTCCAAACCACCCCATACGTTGACCCGGCAAGGGGTGGGTTTTTCCGCGGGACTTTCATGCGAATGCGCAATCAAGAGAGTGAGATCGGGTTCTTGGGTGCCACTGCCGGCTTGCCCAGCAGTGCTCTTTATCACTTGTTTGAACGCGCATTGGTATCAGATGCCTTGGACACAGATTCTCTCAGGATTTCCTGCGCGGACTTGAAGATTACATCCCTTGGCGAGACATCGTTCAGAATAGACTCCAGTTCTATTGCGAGCGACATTTCTCCCCTTTGTTCGACCATTTCATCGTATTTGTTTCCCAACTCTTGCAGTAGAGTGATTTTCTGCTGAAGCGAGGCCTGAGGCGCAATTGTCAGCAGCAGCAAGAGCAGCTCGGCACAGAATGGGTCACCCCCCTTAAACACGGGAAAGACTATAGCACTCTGGTCGCCGCCTGCCCCGGTGGTCCAGGCGGCCAAGCCCGTGCGAAGCGCTTTACGCTTGGAGCCGGCCGCGGGTTGAGGCTGTGCGTAGCGAGAGTCGGCCGGCCGGGAAACACCGAGGCCCTTAACGGCCTGGATCCGTGGAGGCGTCGAACCGGATGCATAACCGGTCTTGTCTACCACCTCATACAGGAGGCTGCCCTCCACACCGGAAATGAAGGGAGAAAGCGTCTCAAGCAGCCGTCTATCTTCCTGTTTCAGGTCCTCGGGCAGAATTCCCAGGGATCTCATGGCATTCACGACCAGCGTTGAAATCTCACGCGCGGGCCGCGATATCCCCACAGTGACCGTCTTGGCTTGATGGCGAATCGTGTCTATGGTGCGGGTCATTTCTTCCACGGCCCGATTCACTATTCCCAGGGCTTCCGGAATTCTCGCATCTTTGGCGGCAATTCCAGGGTCCCGGGCCTGGAGCCAAATCACATATCGAGCTATAGCTGCGGCGATCCTTGGCGGCAAGGAGGAATCCGCATTCCCCGTTTCAATAAGGTCCAAGGCCTTCCCAAGGGTCGTGAGCATCCGCTGCCGATCCCACATCGCGGGATTGTCCAAGACCTCCGTGAGAGAGGACCGGATCTCCCGAAATACACCGGCTCGCCTGTCAATTGCCTTGGCTGCCTCAACCCCCCACAAGTGCCCGGCCACAGTGGCCGGCACGAACGCCAGCCCGCCGCCTATGAGCGGCAGCTTGAAAGTGCGCTCGGCCGCCTCGTCAAAGCGGTTCTCCCCGCGAGCGCAAAAGACCATGGGCTTGCCATTATGGGCTCGGAAAATCACCACTTCCTTGACAGTGTCCTGAACCACCATCTCGGGTAGGTCGTTGGCTACCACTATGGTGAGTGGTTCCGTAGAAAGGTCTATGTGTTTCTTGTCCTCGGTGACATCGCACGGAACCGATATGTAGCAGAGTTCACTGAGCTTTATCCGGATTTCCTCTGCCGCGATACGGTTCGCGCCGTTCCCCACTACGGCCCAGTATCGGCTGCACGGGGCCAATTCATCAGCATACGCTGCAAGGGTTTCCTGCTGGGCCAAGACCTCTTCGATCTTGGCCGGTAGACGCTCCAGTTCCGTGAGTTCGTCGTAGATTTCTTTGTCGGTCAGTGTCCGCAGAACATTGGCAAGCCATAAGCCCATGACCTTGCCCGCGGCTATCATGGAGTAGAAGGCTTTGGTGGAAGCCACCGATATCTCTACGTCGCGGCCGTTACTCGTATAGATGTAAGATTTGGACTTGCGAATAAGCGGTGAATTGCGACGATTCACTATGCTGTGGATCCATGCTCCCTGCTCTGAAGCCAAATCGACGACCCGATTCGTGTCGGTGGTGGTACCGCTTTGAGAAACCGCTATGAGCAGCATGTCATCGAGCGAGCGATCTGCCACAAAGCCGACCAACTCCGAGGCTTTGGCCGAATCAACAGAAATACCGCTTCCTTCAATCGCCCTACGGATCAACTCTGCCACGCCCATAGCAGCGATGGCGGCCGTGCCGTGGCCCACCGCCACGATGCGTCGGATCCGGGGAAGGTCGCGGCTCTTGAGACGTCGCAGTAGAGCTTCACCGTTTCCCAAGCCGTTCGTCAGAAATTCCACGCCGGCTTCGGTCTTGTGATACTTGCCTTGCAGGGTCTTTCGAACACTGTCCGGGGCTTCGTGAATCTCCTTTTCGATGAAATAGGAGTGATCTTTGAGAAAGATGTCCCTGGAAAAGATTTCAATGGGCTCAGCCGTCAAGCCAAAGGATCCGCCGCCTGCCAGAAAAGTCGCGGGGAGCGTCTGTCCATCACTTTCGGTAGAATTCCATTCGCTGGACAGGATTACGCTCACTCCACCAAGTTCCGTTGCAGTCATAGGATACGAGTTTCGGCAACGAGCCGCCAACCCGTAAGCCTCCGAGGCTACAACCCATGCGTCATTAGTCCGGCCCACGTAGAGGCTCTGCCCGCTCCCTTTTTGCCCCAGGAATATGTTCTCAGGATAGTGCGGATGCTGCATTGCTACAGCCAGCGAACCGTTGCAACTCTGCATCACTTCACGGAAGCGTTCTTCGGTAGTCCCATGTTCGTCGGTGCCCACATGGAATATGACCGGCAGAATCTTCGCATCCGTGCTAATCGACGGATGAATCTCCGCCCCCCGGGAACGCACGGAAGCTTCTATCAGCGAATAGTAATTGTCCACATCTCCATTGAGAACGAACAGAGTGTCCGCGTCCACGGAACAGTCCGACCGGCCCTCAGTGTTGCCGAACACAACTTTGCCGTCCACCGGATGGCAGTTGGGAACGTTTATGATGCCGTTTGAGGCCCATCGCGTGTGAGCGACGATATTGACTATCTCCAATTTGGATGCCAGTTTCCAGAGAATCGGGTCTTCCCGGACCGCGGAGCGCAGCGCTTCCCCGTTGTCCCCCAATCTGCCGACCAAGTTGGCGATCTTATAAATGAAACGACAGACCATGCGGCCGTCTTCCATGCGATGAACAAGTATGTGTCCGGCATCCAAGTGCTCGACGGCCCTGCGACGCGTCAGTTCAGACATAGCTGTTTCGTCGAGCAGATCTTCCAGGTCCGCGGTTGCCCCGAGCACACACGCGATGGTAATACCCGCGGAATCGCGACCACGGATCTCAAGTTTGTCCAGGCTCTGCATAACCTGTTCGATCGACCATGCGAGAAATTCGTGGGTACGATCGCCCCCCCCCTCGGACAAGGCAGCCGGCAACAGGGCCCTAGCCCGCTTTGCGTTCTGAAGCACCTCCCATTCGATTTGCCACAGATAGTCTTCCAGGCTCTCGTGCAGGCGTTCCAACTCATCTGTACGATTTCCTTGTTGCAGGACCAGAGCCGCGCTGTCGCGCAAAGCCCTAACATGTCCAGCCAGGTCCTCGACACGACCACGAACCTCCACGTTCGATATGATCTCCATGTGGAGTCCGAAAGACATCAGAGAGTCGAAGCGCTGCACAAGTCCTTCGACCAGTGAGGCCGTTGTTTTCCAGTCGTCCCGGGCCTCGGCGGCCGCCTTGAATTCATTGCACAGGCGGTCCAACCAGGGAAAGTCGGGCGTTTCGAGCCATCTGGTGTTGCTCAGTAGGCAGGCTATTCCACACATATGACCTCATTCCGTACGGGTCTTGCCGATCCCGTGAACGACACCCGAACTCAAT
>CAZGNL010000202.1:0-8534 GCA_964527475.1 uncultured Syntrophaceae bacterium | reverse complement strand
ATTCCGCATTCTGCACGGGACCCACGACTTTGCGGACATTTTCATACTTCGTTGTGCCCGGCGCCCGGTCGGGCATGTAAGTTCCTGTGCAAATTGGACGCACTGCAAAATCCAATGCGTGCCGCCCCAGAACAATTATACCGGTATCGCCTCAGATTTGCTACGTGTGTTCGCGGCCGCTCGGCCCATATGGAAGACTCGTTGCCGGTGACCCCGGCATCGAGCGTGATGTGGAATGAGTCAATCGGATTGAGGGGGCTGGGCTTTTTCAGTGTACGCACCGTTCAACAACGTGCCCGCGCGTGACACTATTGCCCAGTCAAATACTTCCCGCTCGCTCACATGTACCGTGCTGCCCTTGCGCAGATCTTTGCGCCGCAACGGATTGTTTTCCAGATGGCCGACCAGGGAAGCGCCTCTCCAGGCCTCCAGGGAGACCCACATCCATTCGTAGTCGTCGCCGTGAACAGGAAAGCCGATCTTCACTGCATGAATGTCCCCTGTGGGTGGGGCAGCCTCCTCAAAACTCTTTTTGAATGCGGCCAATCCGGCCAGGGCTCTCCTGTGAGCTTCCAGGAGTCTTTCCTTCGCTGCCCTTTCTTCCGCGTCAGCCATTCCGGCTTCCGAGAACTGCGTCGCGGCCGGCTCGCTCTTTCTGCCCAGTTCGGCACTGCTCCTGAACTTCGCGGCGAGCATCCTCAGTACATGTTTGGCGGTATCAGGGCTGTATGGATCGTACTGTGGCATGTACGGAAGGATCCTTACACTGCCCGCAGGAAAATGGCCTTCCGCGTCCTTTTCACGGACCTCCATCCTGAAGTTAAACGGTGTATGCGGAATGTCCATCTCTGCATTGAAATCCAGGCCCCGCGCTCCCGCGTCAATCACGGTCTTGCCGGCCAGGATAATCATCTTGCGGCCTGCAGTGGCCAGTTCGGCCGGAATCCCTTCCATTTCCACCTCGGGAAGTCCGAACTTCAGCATGCCGTGACTGTGAATCCAGACATTGCCGCCCTCATCGAGGCTCTCAAAATGAAGCTGCGATTCAATAGGATACTTCATGGGATCCGCGACCACCCGCGACTTCCATTCTTCCGTGCCCCAGAGCGTGTGGGAAACCGCATCCTGAACAACGCCCTCCATGAGGTCCCGCACCGCGTCCGCAAGATCGACCATGAAGGGAATGTACTCCTTGGCCCGAAAACCCTCCGGGGAAAGTCGGATGCGAATTATCATCCGGGCCTGGTGGAGCTTCTGATGATCGGTCTTTTCAAATCCTCTGGAAATCCGGGGAATGAGGTCATCGGGGTAATCAAAGAGATCTTTGGAGTCCGCTTTCAATATATGGTCGAACCTGAGTTGATCGTTCTCAACAAAGGAATCGAACATTCGCAGGCCGCTCTCCCGCGCCGCGCCTTCCTCCCGCGCCTGCGCGAACCGATCCCTGGTGTCCTCCAGCTTGGGAATGGCCGAACGACTGCAATAGATCCAGTATTCCATGATCGGCGCGATCTTGAGCGTTTTCCGATACTCGGGACGACGGGCGTTCAAAACTTTGTCGCTCGCGCCCGGGGCTTCCGCGGCGCCATTGCCGCGGCCCGAGGACGGACGCAACAACGCCCGTGCCTTGCGCGAAACAATTTGGAGTACCTCAGATGGCTGACTGCCGAGCACGCGGCTCAGAGGATTCCAGCCTCCGAGGAACGAGACCAATCCCCCGCCCTTTGCCCGGTTCAACTCCTTGCGAGCATGTTTGATAAAGGGGTTGGTCAAGTCAAGATCCGGCCGGCCTTTCAGAAGAGCCTCGGCCTTGTCGAGTTTGTTCCCACCGAGCAGGGCCAGGACCACTATGCCCACAGCGTCGGAGTCGGCCGAAGCGCCTAGAGAATCCAACAGAGAAGCCCCGACCCGCTCAGCCTCATGGAAATCATCCCGGGCCAGCAAGACCTCAAGTAAACTGCGCTGTACGCTGAGATCCGTAGGATCCTCCCGATTTGCCGCAACAAGGAATTCTTCCGCCTTTTCCGCCTCTCCCAGTTGAGCGTATCCGATTCCGAGAGCCTTCGCGCAATCCTCCCCCGGCTGGTACCTTCTTACGAGTGATTCGAGTGCGAAGACCATCTCTCGGCTGATTTCCCCGCCGTTGAGTATCCTACGCGAGAACGCCAGCATCTTGTGTCGAGCTTCTTCCGGCGCGGATTCAGAAGTATCGGGACGCCATTCCTTTGGGACTTTCGCGCTGCAATGAGGGCAGTCAATGGAATCTTCCGTTATGGACATGAACCTGTCTTCCGACAGGGACTGCAAGTATCCGCATTCCGGGCATCGGACCTGTATCATTTTGACTCCTCGCCATTACCTGTGTAAGTCCGAGTGGCCTCAAGCCATTATCGTCAATGACGAGAAACAACTTTCATAAAACAGGACAAATGTCAAGAAGAAGGACGAAAATTGTGTGCGCTTTCAGTCATTCGGGGAGCCACGGGAACGACCACTGCGTTCAACGGATGGTAAGAGGGCGCACACACAGGTGCGCGCCGTACACTCTGCCCCACGACGGGTCTGGGCCCAGACGTAGGGGCAGACCTATGTGTCTGCCCTCACCTTCGCCCCTCCTGAAACTGAATGGTTACGGAATTGTGTAAGCCCTCTGTTTAGGGGGGCGGATCCACTCATCGCGTGTGTCATTGCGAGGAGTGAAACAAAGCTTGCCCCGGACCCCGATCCGGGGAAGCAATCCCCATATTTGGCGCGCAGGGGATTGCTTCGCTGCGCTCGCAATGACATCCTGCCGGCGCCCCCGCGTAAGTGAATGGTTCCTCTAAACATGCCTCGGTTGTTGACTTTTGGGGCCACGTGTGCTAATAAACATCGTAGTTTCGCACTATTGTAAGTGCTTCCTGTGCCCATCCTGAGTTTTTGTAGATCAGACCGTCGGATGATGAGAATGCCCATGATCGTGAAGTTCTGGGGCGTACACGGCAGCTTGCCTCAGCCCGGTCCGAAAACCTTGAAATACGGCGGAAACACTCCGTGTGTTGAAGTGTGCTGCGGTTCAACCCTGTTGATTTTCGACGCGGGAAGCGGGATTCGGGAGCTGGGTAAAGACCTACTCACGCGCTTCAAGAATCGCGGGAGCATACGGGGTCACATCTTCTTATCGCATTATCACTGGGATCATATCCAGGGATTTCCATTCTTTGGCCCGGCTTTCAAAGCCGGAAACGAATTCGACCTTTACGGAGGGTACAACGACGGTTGCTACCTTGAGGAAGCGCTCAGGTTTCAGATGAGCAAGCCGTGTTTCCCCATATCCATTGATAAGCTTGGAGCGAAGATGTCGTTCCATAATGTGGAACCAGGGCAAACCGTGGAAATCGACGATGCGCTGGTCCGGGTAGCTGCAATAGATCACCCGGGCGGATGCATGGGGTACCGGGTGGATTTCCAAGGGAAATCCGTCATATATGCCAGCGACACCGAGCCGGCCGACGGAATAGACACAAAACTGCTGGAGTTGGCCCACGACGTGGATGTCCTTATTCACGACTGCATGTTCTCACCGGAACAGTATCGGGGAGAACTAGACGGAATCTCGAGAAAATCGTGGGGACACAGCACCGTGGAAATCCCGGTACGGTTGGCCCGAGAGGCCAATGCCAAGCAGCTCGTACTGTTCCACCACGGTAACGAGGACGCGGCAATAGAAGAGATCGAGCGCAAGGCCCAACAGCTTTTCCCCAACACCATAGCCGCATACGAAGGGCTCGAGATCGAGCTTTAGAGACCCGCGTTAATGCCTCAAAACAGAGGCATGTAAGTCAATATCAGTCCGGGGAAATCACTTTGGACGCCTGGTTCAGGGATTCTATCACCTCGTACATGTTGGTGGGTTTGCCGACGCTCAGTTTGTCCTCCAATCCAAAATGCTGCAGGCAGGTCCCGCAGGAGAGGATCTCCACACCTCTTTCTTCGAGCATGGCAATAGCCTCCACAGCCTCGTCGTCCGTGGTGGTGAGCTTCACCCCTGAGTTTATGAAAATCATTCGCCACGGCCCGGGGGTTACGTCTATCCAGGTTCGGAGAAACACTCGCATCAATTTGGTTCCAAGTTCGTTGTCGCCGGTTCCCATGGTATCGGTGGCTACGTAAACCACGGCTCCCTTCTGCGGGGAAGCCTCCTCCGCGGGACACGCGAGGATCTCCTCCTGTTTCTGCGGCGGGACGCTCTCGCTGTCGAGTCTTACGCGGATATCGAAGCGGTCGGATCCTTTGTCTTCCACGGCCACCTCGCAGCCCTGATTTCGGGCAAATCGGCTGACGTTTTCCTTTGCCGTGAGATTGTCAACCCGAACTATGAAATCACCGGCGAGCCCCTCATCCAGCACCCTTTTGGTCTCCAGAACCGGTTGGGGGCAGGTGAGTCCTGTCGCGTCCACTATGTAGTCGTCGGTCATCTTTCTCTTCTCCTGTGGTCTGTGCAAGGATCGTAAGAATTCACCGGGGGAGGCGTTTTTGCAAAAACGCCTCCCCCGGGACCCCCTCCCAAAAACTCCCATTTTGCGGGCCGACAGGCTCGGGAGCTTCATGAGAGGCTCGCGGCGGCCGCCGAACATCGTATCTTCCTTACACGATTTCTTTTGCGCCTTTTCTTGCGCAAAATCACTTCTCCAACGCCAAGGGCGCCGGGGAATCAAAAGCTGGAAGAAATCTTCATGTCGTCCCGGTGAACTGTTGCCAAGGATCAGCGGGATTCCCCCCCTTCACACGCCGAGTTCGTCGGGTTTGACCCTGTCCCGGTTTTTGGAAGAAATTCGTGGGACAACCCGGTGATCCATGATATTCTCAATTCTCATACTAGCATGAAGTTATAGGACGAACCTATCTCTTTTATCAACAAAGCCTCTGGCTTCCAGCGGTGGCGCCGCGACACCGGGAGACGGCAGTGAACAGAATCGGGATCATAGGCGCAGGTAATATGGGTTCAGCCCTGATACGGGGGCTGGTCAATTCCGGAAAGACCTCCGGAGATTCCATTGATGTGTTTGATGTGGATCACGGCGCCACTCAGGCTTTGCACGAGGATTTCCGCGTCGTGCAAGCCGAGCGCGCTGAAGACACTATCACCCCTGAAACAGGGATGCTGGTGTTGGCTGTCAAGCCCCAGAT
The DNA here is from genome assembly GCA_964527475.1 of uncultured Syntrophaceae bacterium. Taxonomy (GTDB): domain Bacteria; phylum Desulfobacterota; class Desulfomonilia; order Desulfomonilales; family Desulfomonilaceae; genus CAZGNL01. The sequence goes on along the minus strand of CAZGNL010000202.1, from coordinate 3,365 downwards.
CATCGGAGATGCGCTGGATCGCGTTCGTGACAAGATAAGCGACCGGCCTGTTGTAGTATCCATCGCGGCAGGCGTTTCCACGGGTTTCATTCTGTCGCATCTGAATTCAGCGGCCCGGGTGATCAGGGTGATGCCAAATGCCGCGGCAATGGTGGGGCAGAGCGCTTCCGCGTTGTGCAAGGCGGGTGGAGCGGATGAGGAGGATCTGGAGCAGGCCCTGGAGATTTTCAGATCCATAGGCGCCGCGGTGACCGTTGATGAAAAGATGATGAACGTTGCCACCGCGTTGTCAGGCAGTGGTCCGGGTTATCTTTTCGCGATCATGGAGGCCATGACGGACGCCGCGGTCCGGATGGGAATGGACAGGCCCACGGCCAGGGACCTCACCGTCCGGACAGTGCAGGGAGCGGCGGCGATGGCGGCCACGGAGAACACGTCATTCAGCGAACTCAAGGATCGCATTACTTCTCCGGGAGGGACCACCATCGCGGGCCTGCACGTGCTTGAAAGAGCAGGGCTGCGAGGAATCATCATGGACGTGATAGAAGCGGCCACACGACGCGGAGAGGAATTGGGGTCGGGTTGACGGGTGGCGGAAACGCTCTTACCGGCGCATATTTGAAAATGATTGTGATCTCATTGTATGGTGTGACTCATGGAGCGTAAATTCCAATGTCCATCCTGCGGAGCGGGGCAGGTTGTAACCAATCCCGGGATCTTGATGAAGGTCTGCGACTTCTGCAAGACCGCGATGTACTGGGATAAGGAATCGGCTCTGCGTGCAGGCCGCAAGTCCATGGATCTGCCTGAATCGTCCCGTTTCAAGGTTGGCGTGGGGGGCAAGATCAAGGGCAAGTCGTTCACTGTCCTGGGACGTCTTTCGTACGCTCATGAAAAGGGTCAGTGGAACGAGTGGTTCATTGAGACGGCCGGCGGCGGCATTCAATGGCTGGCCGAGGACGAAGGTGAGCTTTTTCTCGAGAAGCCCCTGGAGTTGAAATCTCCGGTTCCGCCCTTCCAGGAACTCGAGCCGGGGATGCAGATCATGCTCAACGACAAACCGGGTGTGATCGAGGAATTGGGTGAGGCCAAGTGTCTCGGTGGGGAAGGTCAGATCCCCTTTGTGGTGGAAATCGGCGAGATCTACCCTTACGCGGACGGATCAGCGCCGGACGGAAGCTACTCTTTTGGGCTTGAATATGACACGGACGGCGATCATCCCACTGCTTTCATTGGGAAGATCCTGTCGGTAAAGGACACCAAGGCTCAGAGAGCGGGGTTCGGGCCCGACGCGAAGGCCGCGGAAGCGATCAGGTGCCCGGGCTGCGGCAAGCCTTACCAGGGGCCGCAGGTGGAGAGCACCAAGATGGTGGTGTGCGAAGCGTGCGGGTCCGCGTTGAAATTGGATGAGGCCGAAACGCGGGTAGTCGGGAAGAACAAGGGCGCCACCCCACCCTTTACGTTGGAAGTCGGCCACTCTGTGGAGCTTGAGGGCACAACTTACCAGGTGATGGGCCGACTCTACTACGTGGAGATTGATGAGGGGCTGGAGTACCCCTCCATGGAATACATACTCCACGAGCCTGAAAAAGGTTACCTGTGGCTGTCCGAAGAGAACGGGCACTTCACGATCAGTTGGCCGCTCCATATTGCCGCGGCCATGCCTCCAATAAAGACCACGGGAAAGAAAGTGAGGGTCGGCAAGGACCTGTACTCTCTGTTCGAGTGGGGCAAGGTCACATTGCGTTGGGTGGACGGCGCCATCCCGTGGACCGCGACGGTAGGGGAAAAAACCCGATACACACATTTGATCAAACCGCCGGACTACGTGGACCAGGAAATCACAGGCCGGGAGGCGGAGCTGTTCCAGGGGCGTTACGTGCCCCGGGAAGAGATGGAAGCCGCGTGCCCGGAAGGCGTTGTGCTTCCACCGGCCCGCGGGATCTATTCCTGTCAGCCTTACACGGTTCCCGCGTGGATGCGGGGCCTGGGAATCATCGGCTCGGTTTTCCTGATCCTTAACATTGTGCTGCTCATCTGGAGCATCCAAGCGGACAAGAGTAATGTGGTGCTGCTTCAGAAGATTGCCTACAACCAGTACAGTAAGGAGCATCTAAGTAAAGGGTTTGTGGTCCCAACCGACAATTGCGTGTTGAGGCTTTCCGGATCTTCGCCACTTAGCAATTCCTGGCTTGCTCTGGATTTTGCTGTTGTGGACGCGAACGACCGAGTCTTATCGGAATTCTGGGATGAGGCATCGTACTACACCGGACGTGATTCCGAGGGTCGCTGGTCAGAGGGCTCCCGGAGTTTTTCCACCTATTTGAAAGTGAAGGAGGCGGGTGACTATCGTCTCCTGGTGCATGCCAAGGGTGGAAGCTCATACCGCGGCCCGCCCCGAAAAGAGCCGGTGACACTGAAACTGGAATCGGAAGTCACGATCTGGTACTATTTCATCTTGCCGATTCTTCTGTCGATTCCCATGGTCCTGTCGGGGCTGATTCACCGCAAGCTGTACGAGAGTAAACGATGGGCCCCTGTCATGGACTATGACTGGGAATAGGGCCTTTCGGAGGAAAAACCGTGAAAGCGTTGATAACAAGAATTCTCATTGTGGGGCTGCTGGGTTGGGTGACCTGGATTGCCTACGGGGGTGCTTTTCACGGCCGGTACTTGGCCGAGCCCCTGAAGAAATCGGTGAGCCTGAGGGACGGTTCCCAGCGGGCCCGGATTCACGGTACCGGCTTATATTTCATCGGCAGGAGTCATTTCGGCGGAGGGTACCGGGGCGGCAAATAGCCCCTTAATTGCGGCAGCGATCCAGGGATGAATGTTGAACCGGATCTCAGGCCGACTGGAGGAGGAGACATATGGAACAGATTTACATTGACCTGAAACCGCTTACCATGCTCAGCACGGTCATTTACTCGGCAATAGGGATGGCGATATTCGCGGTGGCCTTTCTCATCATGGTCAAGGTGGCGCCTTTCTCAATTCGCAAGGAGATTGAACATGACCAGAACACGGCGCTGGCCATCATTGTGGGTTCTGTTTTCATAGCGTTGGCCATCATCATTCAAGGGGCCATGCGGTGATCCGCGGACCGCGTCGATCGCCCGAATTGGAGTCGCAGGCATGCACGCAGCTGGACAATTGTTCCCGGTGATGTGGCCCCACAGACCATTGCCGCGATTTCGGGCATATAACCGGTATCCAGAAAGTTGACCGATATTTCAAGTCCGGTTCCGATGCTCACATAGGCAAAATCCCCCCTAGCCCCCCTTTGACAAAGGGGGGTTGGGGGTGTTTTGCCTATGTGCGACAATCACCTTTCGATCAGACAGAACTTTTGGCGCCTGCTATAA
>CAZGNL010000201.1:0-8556 GCA_964527475.1 uncultured Syntrophaceae bacterium | reverse complement strand
CATACGTTGACCCGGAAAGGCGTGGTTCTTTCACGGGACTTTCATAGGAATGCGCAATCAAGAGAGTGAGGTGGGCTTCCTGGGTGCCACTGCCGGCTTGCCCAGCAGTGCTCTTTATCACTTGTTTGAACGCGCATTGGTATAAGTCACAAGCATTGGGGAAGGGGGGCATCTGCGAGACTCTGACTCAAGATGACGATACTTCACGGTACAGGTACGGAAGACCAATAATCGCATGGGCGCGCTGAGCATGGACCTCCCCCCCTTTGGCAGCTGACTCAGGGACACACTTGATACAGGGAACTTCGGCCGGACAGCATTGACGCGGGCTTCCCGCTGTAGGGGCTGCGCATGCGTCGCCCTCTTTGCCCCGGGGGACAGTTTCACCTGCCGGCCAACTGACAGGAATCACAGGTGGTAGCCATACCCACTGTCTCACGTGTGGGCAAGAGTCAGCTTTGCAAAGGGGGGTAGGGCGGATTTATGCCACGGGAGCAACAGGACCAAAGGCTTATGGTAACACCAATGGGGGAAGGGGGGCTGATCTTGGCCGAATCTCAATGTGCGGCACTATTGCAGGGAGTCAATGTGGATCCACCCCCACAAGAAACGCGGGTCATCCCCATGACAATCACTACAAGAGCCCGTCAACCTCGACCACCAGGTCCGTCACTGCGGCAACCGATTTCTTAAACGCAGCATCCTCTGCCGCGCTGAGTTCCACGTCGATTACCTTTTCTACGCCCTCGGCGCCCAATATGGCCGGGACTCCCACAAAGATTCCTTTTTCACCAAATTCTCCATCCAGGTACGCGGCCACGTGTATGAGTCGCTTCTCGTCGCGCAGGATCGCGTTGGCCATTGCAATTGCGGCGACAGCGGGCGCGTAGTACGCGCTACCGGTCCGGAGCAGCTTAACGATCTCAGCACCGCCTTCACGGGTCCGTTGAACGATCTGTTCAAGTCGATGAGGAGGGATGAATTCGGTCACCGGGTACCCGCCCACCGTCACCAGGCGCGTGGGTATTACCATTGTGTCGCCGCGCCCTCCAAGGACGGGCACCTGGATATCTTGGGCCGAAACCCCGATCTCCTCAGCCAGGAAGCTCCGAAACCTAGTGGAATCCAGGAGGCCGCCCATTCCCATGACTCGCCTGGGATCACAACCCGTTTTTCTCCAGGCAGTATAGACCATAGCATCCAGGGGATTAGAAACAACTATCATGATCGCATTGGGTGAAGCTTGGAACGACTTTTCCGCTACCTCGCCAACAATCTTGACATTGGTGGCCAGCAGGTCATCACGGCTCATGCCTGGTCTTCGAGCAATGCCCGCGGTGATGATTATGAGATCGCTGTCCTTTGTTTCTCCGTAGTCCTGCGTGCCGAAGACCCGGGTCTCCACTCCGTAAATCGGGGTGGCCTCAAATATATCCAGCGCTCTACCTTGGGTTACTCCTTCAAGGATGTCGAGCAGCACAACATCTCCCAATTCCTGGGCGGACGCGTACGCGGCTACAGATGCGCCCACATTGCCCGCTCCAACCACGGTTATCTTCTTTCGTGACATATCCCTCTCCAATCTGATTCCAGCAGTGATAGGCGCCGCCGGTCGGATGCTGTATCCGAATATCGGGCCCTCGGTCGCGCGCTCTTGGATGATGAGACCGGCTCGCCCCTCAAAACCCGGGTCAATTGTGGCTGGTCAACGTCTCCGGACATGACGCGCGGTTTGACATAACCAATGGATGACGGCTGTCGTGGAGCCTTGGAAGAGTGGTGTTTCCAACCATAACGAAAAGAAGCGGTTCAGTCAAGCCGCTGCGCGTGACGACAATATCCTGTGAGATCCAGGTGTTATTCAGCGCGGGGCTTGATGGGTACCCGTGCTTACCCCCTAAACTAGCCCTTGACAGAAAAAACTCTTGGTGTATCGTTTGCCGTGTCGTGGTACCCTTGGAATGATGGCACTCACCGTTTTTTAGTCTTGCCTGAAATCTACCGGCGACCAGTGGGCGGCTGGGGTGAATCTGTGGAAGTGGGCCCGGGGACCGCTGCCGGGCAAAAGGGCGAAGTTCGCCTTGCAATCAGGGCCCACTGTAAACACGGCTGCACGTGGACCGGAGACACCTGATGGAACGCGGCCGAGCGGCCAAGATCATTAGATTGCTGCAATACTCATCCGGTCCTTGCTCGGATCTCTTCATTGGAGGGAATCTTCATGGCTCTATTGATCGAGAAAATGATGGAAAAGGAGAATCGGTGGTCGCTGCAGGTTGTGCAGCAGACCCTTTCCCTCCTGGTTCATCTTCCGATGCGACTGCTCGATTGGGACAAGGTTGTCCGGCTCAAATCGGAGCGGGAGAAGGCGATGGGCGCCAGCAATGATCTGACCGACGATGCGTTCTTTCACCGTCTCGACCCACAAACTTCAGACTGGTTCAATGATCGTAATAACTCGGGATGGGTAACCGCGACCCGCAACATGCACCCGCTGGTCGAATACCTCAGACGAAATCCCAACTGGCTTGGAAGTGAGCATATTTTCTTCACCAACTGGCTCGAGAACACGAAGATAGACGGGGCCGCCTTGCACAACTATTTTCAAAAGGAAATGCAAGTGGCCACATGGGACCTGAGACCGGACACCCGTTTCCCCGGGTTTCTGTTTCTGGGGCCTGTCTTCGCTCGTCCGATAGCCAATGACGAACCGCGTGAATTTCGTGATCAGGTAGAAGATTTTGTCAAGGCTGTTTACAAAGATGTTTCAAGGAAAGACAAAGACCATAAGCCCAATCTTCAGCAAATGCTGCTCCTGGGACCTGCAAAGGGGTGGATGTACAGCGACTGCCTCGAGAAGCAGACGAAACTGCTGGCGAACGCGCTCAGATCAATATTCACAGCCGACTGCAGTGTTCTGAAGGAAGATAGAATAAAGAATTCCGAATACAATGCTATTGCGCGGATCGCGTTTCAACTTCACAATGAGCTTGATCCGCCCAACGGCAAGATTCAGGGTATCAAGGACGGCAGTGCGCTTGTGTTCAAACTACCCTCTGCAGGCGGCCGCGTACTAACGGCTGAGCCAAAGGAAGGTGCGTGGAAATTGTCTTTCGAGAATCACCCTGACATGAAGAAACCGGTCTGGATAAGAGAAACTCCTGATGCCGTTTGCGACAGCAAACTCAATGATGACGAGACAGCATTGGAAAAGCGCAAAGGCGAGCTCGGTCAGTCGTTCGCGACACAGTGGGACGGATATGCCGATGAAAAGGTCAACCGTTTGTACCAAAGGCTGAACAATGAATTCGGTGTTCTCTCCACTGAGGCGGGCCTGACGGACCATCAGATCGAGACGAGATATTACCTATTGGCAAGGAGAATAGCGGATCTTTTCCTCGCGGACATAGTGAAGATATTTCTGTACGATCACAGCCTGGAAGAGCTGATTCCCGAGGCCGCTTACTTTGATGCAAACCTATCTGAAGAAAAGAAGCATGAGTGGTGGGAGGCGGAACGCCGGCTAATGCGGAATGCTGCGTCTGATACTGAAATGAGAGCAAAGATTATTGCGTACGAAGCGGCAAAAACGGGTAGGACGCAGTTCTGGCCAGAAGGGCTCGACAGGGACCAACGAGGCCATGCGCCGGACAAGAGTGTACAGAATCAGAGGGCCGGCCTCTTTGAGCCACAGGCACAAATGGCCATTCCACTCATAATTTATGGACGGATGTTCGGCGTGTTGGAAATTAATGGATTCAGCCCCTATCAGTTCAGGCATGACAATATGCATCTTGCTCAACGGATCGGGGATATTATAGGGCCATTCGTATACCGACAGAAGATTCTTACCGGCCTGCAGCGGGTCGGCGAACAGGTCCTCGATCGTGAGACACCGGACCAGAAACGGCTCAACGTGATTGCCGAGGAATGCTGCAAGATATTCATGGCTCATGCGTCAGCCCTCTTTATGCCTCCTGTCGGGAAAACGGATGTCTTTGACCTGATCGCATGTCACAACAGAAAGGACATGATGGAATTCCTGGACGCAGGAGGACGTGAATACCGCCTTGAACCGTATCACACGGACAGTCCTCTGATAGACACGATATATTCGGGGAAGAATATTGCGGTGCTAAATATTAAGGAATGGATAAAGCGGCATCCCGGATGGGCCGACAACAAAGAACTTCCCTTGCGCAAGAATACGGTGAATGAGCATAAGTATGAGAATTGGATCGTTATTCCGACTCGAGACCCGAAAACGAACAAGTCCCTGGGAGGGTTGTCCTTGTACTACAAGGCCCAGGAAGGAAGAGATAGCGTGCGTGTTCCTGAAAGAACATGGGAGCCGGTGGCCAGATTCATTTCCAACTACGCGGCCCTATCCATTGCCGCCATAGAAACCCGCCGAGACGAGGACGCAATCGTTCAGAACTTGCTCCGTCACCAGATTAGACACCTTACTGTCAACATGGCAAACGACATAGCTGCAACACTGAAGAGAGTTGAGGACAACCGATCCGAAAGGGAAACCAATTTTCTCCGAAAGTCACAGACAAGTATCGACAATTCGAAGAAAATATTATTGAAAACAGTGGATCTGCTTCAATCTGAAGACTACAGGAAGTTCAGGTCCAGGTTCAAAAGACTTGATCCTCATTTATTCATTCTTTCCAAAGACGGTGAACTCAACCCGGATCAAGATGCGGAAATCGTTAACATCAAGGAAATGACAAGGACTATTGGGGAGCGATATGCTGAAAATCGAGACCGGGACATCGAGTACTTGACGGTCGGTACGCCCATAAACCCAAGATTCAGCTTGTTCAAATTTGCGTTTGAGAATTCACTCGATTATCTGTTCTTCAATGCGTGTGATTATTCACAAAAGGGCAAAACTATTACGGTTCGTTTTGAAGAAACAGATCGACACTTTCGAGTAAAGATTTCCAACCAGGCCCCGTCTCTCAAGGAACCTTCCGAGAAATGGCGTTTGATGGAATACCGCCATAGGGGGAGCAACAAGGGCGGCGTCATGGGTACGGGTCTCGGGCTCTTCATGGTTCGTCTCTGGTGCGAGTTTGCCGGCATCAGTTTTCGACACCACGTAGAGGAAGTTGGACTTGGAACAAGTCGCTTCGATTTCTTGTTGACGATTCCGCGGTTGAAGGAGGCCTGAAGCAAAGCGAAATGCGACGAAGGAGAAACCAGATGGATCCAAGAACGGTTCTGTTTTTGGAGGACAGAGTAGAGTCTATTGTTCAGCCGCTCACGTGCTGTGAGGAACGCGGCCTTTCAGTGACGGTAGTGCCGACGGATTTTGAATTTCTGGAACAACTCGAAGACGGCGCTGATAACATTGGTCTAATTGTTGTGGACATAAGTCTATTGGGTGTCATGAACCTGAAGGCTGTAGGTATCCCCAACTCTGATACCGATGGCGGAAATCGTGCCGGATGGGTCATAATCGACCGTTTGCTTCGGCCCGAAACGTCCGATGCTTCCTTCGCAAAGATCCCAATTCTGGTTCTGAGCGTCATCCAGGCACACGATGTGGACGCCGCGCCGTTGAAGGCTGCCAACGCAAGAGCAGACAAGTTCGGTTGGCCGCCTATCAAGAACCTGGTCAAGGGGGGGACAGACCTTGACAAAAAGCGACCGTGGCACGAAGAATTTGAGGAAATCATTGACGAGCTGTTCCCGCGGTAAAGCGCCACAAGGCAACTCTGTCCACGTAGTCCAAGCCTTCATCGTTGTGAGACGATCCGAAGGCGTCGCCGAGCAGCACAAGGGTTGTTGCGATGACATGATATTTGTTTTCAGGCTTGGGAGAAGCTAAACTTCACCCGCGTGCGGTGTACCAAAGCCGAGCTTGTTCCACGTTGGCGTCGGCGATAGGAGTTACCAATGACCTGTGGACACTGCTTACCGAAATTTGGAAAGCAATATGCTGAGTGCCTGATGCTTGCTCAGACTTTTGAAAATTATTGGGCCTATGTTCTGTTTTCGGAGGATGAACTCTACTCTTCTGAGTGTCGACAAGCTCTGATCCAGTTTATTGAATCGCTGGAGGCCCTTCCCGGCGGGAAGACCGACATTCCGGCACGCGCGGCTCGCGCCGCAGGCGAGAAACCAGACTCTGTTGATCTGATTCCGAATCTGAAAGATTGGGCTGCAATAAGAGAAGGTTACCCGTTCGGGGATATTCAAGAAAGCCGCGAAAAAATGCGGGCATTCCTGTCGAACGTCAAGAAACATCTCATCGAATACTTGGGTTTTGAGCAGAGCCCTGTAACTGTTTCGACTTCCCGTGAAGAGCGTTACGATCCACGGGTTCAGCGATGGAAGCCGCATCTGCCACGGCGGATCCTCAGGCGGCAGGATCTCAGGACACTGGTCACGGTACAGGCCTCGATCAGTGACACTATAGTAGTTGTAGGAGACATCCGCAGATCGCAGGATCTCATGACTTATGCTGAGGAGCCCGGTCATTTTGAATGTAAGATGAGTAATTTCATTGCCGACACGCGTGAAAATGTGTTCAAGCACTCCGGCATCTTCGACAAATTCACGGGAGATGGGTTCCTCGTTTATTTCAACAAAGCAATTTGTGAAGCCGCCGGGGCTGGCCATCAAGACTACCTAAAGTGCTTTCTGGATTTCACAAAGGATCAACGGGACTTCTGCGCGAAGCACTTCCGTGAATGGGAGAAGGGGGTGCGGAAGCTTTCTGGCGCCAAAGGAGATGCCCCAAGTGTAGGTTTGGCCATGGGGGCTGACCACGGAAAAGTCAGATTCACAGATGAACACGATCACTTCATTGCAGTAAGTCCGGCCATTGTCTGGGCTGACAGGATGGCGTCCAACTCCCGCGCGAATGAAGTGTTGGTCAACAATTTGCTGTTCCACGCTTTGAAGGATTCACCACTCTCAGTAGAATTCGAGGTTCGGACCGGACAGACCAAGGCAGGTGAGAGGTTTGTGGCCAGATTGCTGAAGTTCCAAGATTAAGAACCGTGCGTTCGGGGCAATTCTGCGGGCTACCGCCAAGCGATGGCTGCGGAGGTCCCCCGGCAAGAACTCGCCCGACCACGGCGCCCAAATTAGCCGGCGCTTGTTCCGTCAACAATGTGACCGTAGTGGGCTACATCCTCCGCCGTTACCCAAATTGATAATGGAGACGTCTAGATGATTGAAACCGTTGTAGACTCGGGTGCCGCGTCCCCTTGCTGTGGGGGGTCTACACGACGGTTGCACACGAAGCATGTTCGGCAGTCTTCACGAACGCTACATCTCCCGGTCGACCTCATTCATGGAACCCCTGACTTGCTCGATTGATTCTGATAGCAGCTCTTTTTCGCTTCGCGTAAGTTCCACGTCGATTACCTTTTCTACGCCCTCGGCGCCCAATATGGCAGGGACTCCCACAAAGATTCCCTTTTCTCCGAATTCTCCGTCCAAGTACGCGGCCACGGGCAAGAGTCTCTTCTTGTCACGCAGGATCGATTTGGCCATTTCAACTGCTGAAGCTGCCGGCGCGTAATAAGCGCTTCCGGTTTTGAGCAACTTCACGATCTCAGCGCCGCCCTCACGGGTCCGTTGAACGATCTGTTCCAGCCGGCCGGGAGTAATGAATTCGGTCACCGGGATTCCGCCAACGGAGCAGTGCCGAGTGAGTGGAACCATGCTGTCACCGTGACCACCCAGTACCAATGCCTGAATATCCTCCACTGACACTCCGATCTCCTCAGCTAGAAAGCTTCGGAATCGAGCGGTGTCCAGCACACCGGCCATTCCCATAAGGCGCCTGGGTTTTATGCCTGATTTCTTCCACGCGGTGTAGACCATAGCATCCAGGGGATTGGAAACAACTATCATGATCGCATTGGGTGAAGCTTGGAACGACTTTTCCGCTACCTCGCCCACAATCCTGACATTGGTGGCCAGGAGATCGTCACGGCTCATGCCGGGTCTTCTGGCAATGCCCGCGGTGATGATTATGAGATCGCTGTCTCTTGTTTCTTCGTAGTCCTGTGAACCGAGGACCCGGGTGTCCACTCCGTGAACCGGAGTAGCCTCAAACAGGTCAAGGCCTATTCCCTTGGCATAGTCCTCTCGAATGTCGAGCAGTACAATGTCTCCCAACTCCTGAGCGGACGCGTATGCGGCTACGGATGCGCCTACGTTTCCGGCGCCTACAACGGTTATCTTCTTTCGCGGCATTAATCGACTCCTCCATAAGGGTCGGGGAAGGGGCCCATCCGATTCTTGCTTGTCGGGGGGGCGGCTGTAACGGGATTACCTTTCACGGAACATGATATGACAAAAGCCACCCGACTCCCGATTATCCGGTGGCCCGAAGATCCTGCAAGAACTCTACAAAGATATCTTCAAACCTGAATTGCTGTCAAGATCGAAATAAGGCCTATTCACGAGCATCAGACCCTGAAAAGAGAATGTTGCCTGTCGCGCCCAGGCAACGCGCAGGGGCATGGCGCCATCGTAATGGTTCACCGGGCTTGAAGCGGTTCTGCGCCCGGTGAGAATGGAGGG
>CAZGNL010000200.1:0-8597 GCA_964527475.1 uncultured Syntrophaceae bacterium | reverse complement strand
GGGCGACGCATGCGTCGCCCTCTTGAACGCTCGGTCAGTGACGGCATTGGGTGGATTTCCCAGCGCAGCCATTTTCATAGAAACCTACATGCCTGAAATCACAGGCACAACGAAGCATGGAAATGTCCGCAAAGTCGTGGGGCCCGGCCGTAGGGGCGTAGCATGCTACGCCCTCTTAGAGGTTTGAGCGGCTCCAGCAACGGGGCGGCCGCTATTGGCGCCATGCACGGTTTCGAGGAGAGAAAATGAAGCGATCGGCAAAACAATCAGTGGTTCGCCGTTTTGAGGGCAACCCTATACTCACTCGGGATCAGGTCCCCTATGCTGTGGCCACGGTTCATAACGCAGCGGCGGTCAAGGCAGGCGACCAATATATCATGGTTTTTCGTTCCCACTTGAGGAATGGTCGTTCCATTCTCGGGTCGGCTAGAAGCCGCGACGGCTTCCACTTTGAGGTGGATCCGGCACCGTTCCTGGAACCGGCCGAGACCGGCATCTTCGCTGAATACGAAGAATTTGGAGTCGAAGATCCGCGGATCTGTTTCATGGATGGTGAGTTTCTGATCACCTACAGCGCGTATTCACGGCACGGTGTGAGGATCGGGCTGGCAAAAACCACAGACTTTGAATCGGTGCACCGAATCTCATTGATAACCCAGGCCGATTATCGAAATGTGGTCATATTTCCCGAGAAATTCAATGGAATGTACGCGCGCCTGGATCGCCCGCATTCCGAGATAAGCCCCTGGTCCATTTGGATTTCCTATTCCCCGGATCTGATCCACTGGGGAAACTCAAAGGCCATCATCAAGCCCGCCCCCTACCACTGGGATGAAATGAAGGTCGGCCCCGGGCCGACGCCGTTCGCCACCGACAAGGGATGGATCAATATCTACCACGGGGTATTCAAGACCATGGACGGCGCGGTATACAGATTGGGAGTTGCGCTTCACGACCTTGAGGACCCTTCAATACTCCTCGGGGTTGCCGACGAATGGATTCTTCAGCCCCGCGACCCCTGGGAAGTGACGGGATATGTGCACAATGTGGTCTTCAGTTGTGGAGCGATCCCTGAGGATGACGGGACAGTGAAGATCTACTGGGGCGGCGCGGATACGGTAATGTGCGTAGGAGTGGCCTTGATAGACGATCTGGTAGACATGTGCCTGAACAACCCCCGTTCATAGCGGCATAGCTGTTGGCTTCTGCGGCACTTCATACCTAGGGCTTGCCACGAAATAACGTTGGTATTCTCCTGTAGGGGCGGACTCCGATCCGGGGTCTGCCCCTACAATTGGGTCAGCAACCTGTTGCAAAGTTTATTTCGGGACAAGGCCTAAGCGTGTGGATCTCCCTGGATATTGGCCAGAATGAGGTCCATGAATTCTTCGGCCTCTTGCCTGGTGAAATGGCAAGCTGTGGCGTCCAGGACCAGGTTGAGCCGATCCTGATACAAATAGACCATGAGAACCAGGTGTGTTCTGGAGAGCAGCTTGTACCCCATACCGTGGATTTCCGTGAGGGTGACATCTCCGAATTCAGGTGGAATGGAACGGCCCGTGGGCCTTCCCTTCTTGAATTCGGGCAGGATCACACCCAGCAAGGTCGTTGTGATGGAGAACTGGTGCCTCTGCATGAAGAAATGAACGACTCTACGCCTCATGTGAAAAGGCATTATCCGAAAGTTGTCATTCATGTTCGACACATTGATAAAGAATCTCAGATCCTGGTGTTTGCGGAAGTAGCTGATACGCGTCAGGGCCACTGAGCGGGCAAATTTCACAGGATCTTTTCTCTCTTCAGGCTGCGACCTGAAGAAGATCATCCCGCTGTTGTTAGGATTGTCAAAACCCTCGAATCTTCCCCTCATGTTTACGGTCATGGTGGTGGCCAGGGATCCCGGGGGTATGTTTCTGGCTTCGTTCCATTGATCTATGGCCAAGTCTGCCGAGCAAACCAGAATATCCGTCAGAGGCGCCCCCCTCTTGGACTGCTGAGCCATTATCCGTTCGGTGTCCTCTTTGGAACAGAGCCTTTTGATGTGAAATTGGCGTTCGTCCCTGGGATCGCCGCTCCCTACAGGAAGCGTGGGCCGAATAAAAAGGGGTGTCACGCCCAGGATAAAGTCGGCCACAGCATCCCTGATCTTGCGCTTTTTCACGCGGGCCCTTCTTTTGCGCATGGTGGATAGGGCCTCGGTTTCCTTTGACCGATCTCGGGGTTTTCCGATGATGTTCTCGTATCGTACGAGAATTGCTTTGGCGAATTCCGTTGTCGTGGCCGCGTCACCCGCCGAATGGTGCACCACGGTTACGAGCACGTGTTTGTCTTCTGATATGCGTGCGATGTGGACCCGGCCCCCATGTTCCTGGAAGAGGTCCCAATCTCTGTCGAGACTCGGCCTCAAATGATCCAGCAGAGGCTCCAGAACGCCTTGGGTCTCGCCCGTCTTCAGATCGAAAACCGTTACCTGAAAAGGTAGATCGGCACGGACCTCCCGGTATAGATAGAATTTTCTACCTTTCCTGATCTCCTTGAGGCAGCTCATGAATTGTGGGAAGCTTTCCAGCGTCTCCTGGGCCGCCTGTTTCATAGCTTCCGCGTCAAGTGGGCCTTCCAGTTCGAGCGCTGCCACTATAATATTCTTCTTGTTCTGATGCGTGGCAAGGGCCAGCATCTCCGATATGGGATCCAATTTTTGCAATTTCGGGGCCATAGTCTCCTCACTCCTTGCAGCAGCCCGGGGCCACGACACGTTCCCGGAAGCGGCGTCCACACCAGTCGAACCTTACGGGCGTCGGAACCCTTCCCTTGCCCGTCAAGGCAAAAGACATATCCGATCTCACTTGATCGCCTTTATAATGACCTTCATTGTCACATCCGGCAGATCAAAACCCTGGAGTTCACCCATATGGACCCAACGGGCCTCGGTGGCGTCTGACCCGGCGCAGAGCGCCCCCCCCACGACCCGGCACAGATAATCGGCCAGTACATAATGGTACCGCACACGGCCTTCCTGGTCACGAAAAATGCGCTCCAACAATTCCACCAACGGTCCCGGCTCAACTTCCAGGCCGGTCTCCTCACGGGCCTCCCTTACCACCGCATCTGCCAGACGTTCACCGACCTCCACCAGGCCTCCGGGTATGCTCCACTCGCCCCTCGAGGGCTGAGATCCTCTTCGGACGAGCACAATCCGGGGTCCATCCACTATTAGGGCCCCTACTCCCATGAGAGGGGCCCGAGGATACTCTCGACCAATACTGGTTTCTTCCGACATGATCTCTCAAGTCCGGAAAAGCTTCAGAAAGATGCGCCGTCAAAGAACAGACTCGATTGGGCATATGGTTGAATGGAGCGAATGCGCCGACCCCGAGAGGAAGGATCAAACTCCCACGTCCTGGGACTGACCAACCATCCAGGAGCGCGACGCGAGCATCACCCCGGCGGCAGTAACAAGCCGGGATGACAAGTAGTTCTATGCCTCATTGTGCCTCAATTCCATGACGATTGGAAGTTGATGTAAGGCAGGCTCACACCTCCTGGAAGAAGAATTCTCGGAGCACGTCGGTGCGTTCGTTGTACGTACCCGGGTCAAGGAACCAGTTGACTGCGCTGAATGAACTCAACAGTGAGTTGCCGTCCTGAGGAGTGAAACAGAATCCTATTACCTCATTGTCGTTGCGCACCTCCACCGAAGGCTCCACGATTACCGTTTGATTCAAGATTCTCCCGAAATACCCGTGATCCCTGCCAAAGGAGAACACCTCGCATGCGGACTGCTTCTTGGTCGTACAAATGCGGTGATCATCCCGGAATCGCCGTATGACTTCTTCCTTTGCAACAGGCTTCTTGAGCTTCAGAGTGAAATAGATGCAGTGCATGTATTGGGTGTTCATTTTCAGCGCTGAAGAGAAAAGGTTCAGATCCAGGCCTTTGGTGCGAAATAGATGAACAGCGTCCTTGGCATGGTGGGTCCCATAGTCCGGATCTCCATGCTTTCCCACTTCAGGTGAGGGCACGAAACCCTTCACTTGACTGATGTCATTGGCCCGGCGAAGACACAGGAAACGCCCTTCCTCGAGATTGTCATCCCCATCAGGCAACGCCACGGTGTTGATCAGGGCGCACAGATTGTGGGTGTTGCAGCTTACAATCTGAATGAATCGGTCCTGACCGACCTCCAGCGCTTCATCATTGATTCCACGGGCGTACATCTTTCCGAAGCCGAATTCACTCCCCTGAGCGATGAATCCTTTGGTGCCGGCAAGATACTTGTTGTAGAACTGAGTCTTGTTGGACCTACCGACCCCCGATGGAGTGCAATCCACCACCACATCAGCCTTTTCCAGAGCCTCTTCGTGTACCATGGTGGGCGTCAGACCCAGGTCTTCAAAAGCCTGAACCCGGTCTTCATCCACCACGAGCTTCGCCCCGATGGCGATAAGCGCCTTGATTTTAGGCACATCCCTCTGCACCGGTGACCGCTTGTGGAATGTGACCTCCTCGTACCCGGCCTTCTCCCTAAAACGGCTTAGCAACCCAATCAGAGGCTCTCCGATGGTTCCGGTGCCCACCACGTGGACAACGCCTTTTTGCCCGACCATATCGCGACTCTCCTTTCCGGAAAAAGCACCTGTAATGATTTCTGAATTGTTGAACCTTTCCACTGACGGTCAATGGAAAGAGGTTCCCCCGCGACAACAGGCCCCACTAGAGAATATCAGTTTTTCGCAGGACCCGCAACTACGGATAAGCGCGCCTGCACTGACGCAGGCCCGCGCCTACGAGAAGGGGAGAAAATCCCTGAGTGATGCAAAACGTGATTTTGACTTCGGTTTTTGGGTCTGTTCTTCCTCGGCGTTGACCACTTCAATCGACTCCTCAGGAATATCCTCTTCCAAAGTAAGATACTCCTCTTGCGCAGGGGACTCGGATGGAGGCTCGCGGAGAAGCGGAGCTGCTTCATCATCCTCAGCAATTTGTCCTGGCCGGGTGTCGGGATATTCCTTTGCCCGACCTGGCGTCTCTTGCGTTGTTTCCATGGCTTCGGGCTCGACTCCAACGGCTTCTTCCCGTCCGGCCGCTGGTTTCCGTTTGCTGCGGCGACGACGGCGCCCAGGTTTCTTCGGTTGTTTCTTATCCGGATCGGCAGAGGGCTGATCCTCCGGCCCGGTCCTGATCTCCGGAGACTCGGGTTCAACCGTGGTCCCGCTCGCAGGGGGCGGGGCGGCCACGGGCTCTTTCACAGCTTCCACGGTTATATCTCTTTCAGACAGGCCCGCTTCCCCCAGGACAATCACCCTGGCGGAGTATTGTCTCTCCATCTCCACGATGTGCGATCGCATTTTGTTGAGCAGGTATTCAGCCACCTTGGCCGGGACCGCGGCTCTGACCTCCGATATGTCGGTCTTAATGACAAGAGACTTGATCTTTCTGAAGACCGACAAGGCAATCATTTCCGGTGAACGTATCATTCCCCGACCGTTGCACAATGGGCAGTCCAGGTATTCACCGGTGCCCAGGGCGGACTTGAGCCTCTGACGTGAGAGCTCCAGCACTCCCAGGGAGGAGATTCTCAGGACCCTGCTCCTGGCCCTGTCTTTCTTGAGCACCGCCTTCAAGGCCCTTTCCACGGCTTGATTGTGATTCTTCTGCGTCATGTCGATGAAGTCCAGGACTATGATTCCGCCCAGATCCCGAAGCCTCAATTGACGACCAATCTCCTCAGCGGCCTCCAGGTTCACGCGGAAGGCGGTTTCTTCTATGTCTCTTTCCTTGGTCGCGCTCCCGGAGTTCACGTCCACGGTAACCATGGCCTCAGTCGGCTCGATCAGGATATGGCCACCTGACTTGAGGTTGATCCGCCGTCGATATACGTCCTCCACCTGTCCCTCGAGCTGGTACTTGTTAAAAAGGGGCCGCTTCTCCTGATGGAGCTTCACCCTATCTTTGTACCGGGGCATCACCTGTTCAAAGAAGTCTCGCGCCTTGTTGTAGACTTCCTTGTCATCCACAAGAATCTCCGAGATGTCGCGAGAGAAGTACTCCCTTATGGACCGGATGACCACGTCCTGTTCCCGATAGAGCAATTCCGGATCACGGCTCCGGCCCATGTTGTTTTCAATGGCCTTCCATAGTTTAAGGAGGTAATCCAGGTCCCGTGACAGTTCGGTCTTCGTCCGTCCCTGGCCCGCGGTGCGCACTATGAAGCCCATGTTTTCAGGCAGCTTAAACTGCTTGAGAATATCTTTGAGCTTCTTGCGTTCCTTTTCGTCCTCGATTTTCCGAGATACGGCCATCAGTTCGGTACCGGGCATCAACACCAGATAACGGCCCGCGATGGAAAGATTCGTGGTCAGGCCCGCGCCCTTGTTGTCCCGCTCTTCCTTGGTGACCTGCACCACCACGTCACTACCTTTATTGAAAACATCCTGGACGCGAGGCCGCCTACGGCCCTCATGGAATGACTCCGGGAAATAGGATGGGTGAACATCATTGATGGACAAGAAACCGTTCCGCTCCGATCCGTAGTCAACAAACACCGCCTGCAGAGACGGTTCGATCCGATTGACGGTACCCTTGTAGATGTTCCCGAGAGTTGATTCTCGAGTGCTCACCTGAATGTCCAGATCCTCCAGTATCCCGTCGGAAACTACCGCGACCCTGCATTCTTCAAGGTGACTGGCATTTATCAGCATTTTGTTTGACATTAATATCTTCTTCTTTTTTCGGAATCTCCGTCAGACCACGTCATGTTGTCGGCCCTGGGGAGCTTCCTTGTAATAATAGGGATTTTGGTCAGTTAACGGCCGGTCTCAGAGCCGATCAGCATTCCGGGCCCCGAAGCCGGCATATGGTTCCCCTTATCCCTTTCCTTCTATAAGCTTTTTAACCTCTTTCCACAATTCATTTTTTCCCCGTCCGTCAACAGAAGAGAAGAGAATCACCTTGGCATCGGGTCCCGCCTCTTGCTGGATCAACTTCTTCCGGGCCGCCAACCGGCTTCGGGTGAGCTTATCGGCCTTGGTAGCAGCCACCACCAGTGGTATCCGGAACGACTGGAGGAACCTGATCAAATCCATGTCGGATTCGGTCGGGGGGCGCCGAGCATCCGTAATTAACACCACCCCGGCAAGTTGGTTCCGTTCCTTGAGATAGGTTTCCACCATCGGTTTCCACTTCCGTTTCACCTCCAGTGGGACACGAGCGAACCCGTAACCGGGGAGATCCACGAAGATAAACTGATCGTTGACCGAGAAAAAATTGAGCATTCTCGTACGACCGGGAGTTTTGGAAGTCTTCACCAGATTTCGTCGCCCCAGGAGCGTGTTGATCGCTGAAGATTTGCCCACATTGGAGCGGCCGGCAAATGCTATTTCGGTCAATTGCGAGGGGGGGTAGTCTTGCTTCCCTTCGGCCGCCCTCAGGAACCGGGCACTTGATATTTTCACGAGACTCCTCTTGCCTGCGGCTATACTTGTGCGCCGTCAAAGAAGGCTCACGCACGGAGCAAATGAATTCCTTGTGTCACTTTCCTATTCTACTATAAATTATCCAAATTTGCTGGGCAGTCCTTTTGGAAGGGATGATAGTTCTTGAGTCTCTCGTTGAAAAGACAGTAATGGTTCACCGGAGCACAGGGCAGATGTGATGTCCGCTGTGAAACTCCTCTGGGATACCCGGGTTGACGGGATTCCCTTCAAGGAAGCTTTGGCCCTGGTTCGTGGCCCTGGAATTGGATGATCGGGTGTTGGCGGAGGTGCATGGGAATCGAACCCACCCAGAACGGTACTAGCGCCCTGCTGACGGTTTTGAAGACCGCGGAGCCCACCAGGACTCTTCCACCTCCTCGACAAACCACAGTGTAAGTGGTCCATGAAAGATAGCATACACCCTCTTGTTTTGGAAGTCCGCAGCAGCTTGCTGAGCAACCCTTCAGTTACGCATGGGGAATTCGAACAGATCCAACAATTTCAGAAGCCGGCGGGGCAGGTCTTGGTAGGGGCGTAGCATGCTACGCCCTCTTCATGCCGGGTATCACGCAAAGCAGACCTACAGTCGATATTCTTCTCGTTCCCAGGCTCCAGCCCTGATCTTTACCCATAAGTCTCGCTGGACACCGGGCTTGTGTCCCGTTGACTTGGACGCGGATCTCGATTCAACGACCAACAAGGAGGCGCAGGAGATAGAACAGGGAGTGAAGCAGGATAACTGCCCCGAAGGGGCAGACCACGAATAGCCGTGGGTTTCAACCCACGGAAAAGGGGATCACCATAAACGGGTCCGGACCCTGAAGGGGTCCACCAATGATACAAGGAGGCGTATGATTCATTGAAGCCGGAATGGAATTTGATGAACAGCGCCTGATGCCGAGCGGCTGCTCCGCGCAGGGCGATATGGCCACCTTGAGGTCTGGTTCCATCTGCTCGAAGCACGGATACATTGTGCAGGCTCATTGGCCCCACGCCGAGTGGATCCTAATTGGTCGACCCCTTGGGGGTCGTTGGCGACAATTGGATAGGCGTCGCTCTCCACGGGTTGAAGAGACTGTTGCAAAAGTCCATTTTTTTCTCGCGAAGTTGGGGAAAATGTAC
>CAZGNL010000199.1:0-8621 GCA_964527475.1 uncultured Syntrophaceae bacterium | reverse complement strand
CCGCGCCGCGATCATGTTCATAGGGGAAGGGCCCGGCGCGGATGAGGATCGACAAGGACGACCTTTCGTGGGTAGAGCCGGTCAACTCCTGACAAAGATGATTCATGGGATGACCATGGACCGAAATGAGGTCTATATCGCAAATATTGTGAAGTGCAGACCGCCTGAGAATCGCGATCCTCAACCAGGGGAGATAGCAAGCTGCTCCCCGTTTCTGGAGGCGCAGATATCGACCGTGCAGCCCCGGGTGATCGTGGCCCTGGGCAGGATCGCGGCTCAAGTGCTTCTTGACACAAATGAAGCTTCGAAGAATCTCAGAGGAAAATTCCACAACCGGAAGGGAATACCTGTAATGCCGACATTTCACCCCTCCTTTCTTCTCAGGTCCGAGCGGGACAGGAAATGGAAAGGTTTGGCGTGGTCGGATCTGAAACAGGTAATGTCCTTTCTCAATGTTCCAATACCCGGGGCCGGAGAGAAGCCATGAACGGAAAGAGACTGACAATTTTCGCCCTAATTTTTGTTGCCGGACTGTTGATATTCTACAGCGGTTCCGAGGCCGACACAGCGGATGGTGTGGACAAGACCAAGCCGGTGGCGTTCCTACTCGATGTTGACAGCACAGTGAACCCCGCTCTGTCGGACTACATCAAAAAGGGACTCAAGAAAGCCAACGATAACAACGCAGACGTGGTGATCATAAGCATGGACACTCCTGGAGGAGTGGTTACGACCACCAAAGCCATCATAAAAGCCATCATGAATTCAAAGGCCCCGGTGGTGGTATACGTGGCCCCGAGCGGATCGTCGGCCACTTCGGCCGGCGCGCTCATAACTATGGGAGCGGACATCGCGGCCATGGCCCCGGGCACCAACATAGGCGCTGCTCATCCGGTTTCGGGCGGGGGCAAAGAAGTCAACAAGACTATGGTGGAAAAGGTGATGAATGACCTCACCGCGTACATGCGCAGCATCGTGACCGCCCGGGGGCGCAACGCCGAATGGGTGGACAAGGCGATCCGGGACAGCGTTTCCGTCACAGCGGAGGAGGCGTTGGAACTCCATGTGATAGATGTCATTGCCGACTCGATTCCCGACTTGCTCAACAAAATAGACGGCCGCACCGTGAAAAAAAAGGGCAAACAGGTTACTCTACACACCAAAGGCGCTCGAGTAGAGAAATTCGCGTCGGACTGGCGGTTCGGTATCCTCGATCTGGTGGCCGATCCCAATATTGCGTACTTGCTGATGATGGCAGGGATGCTGGGCTTGATGATTGAATTCTACAACCCCGGACTGATCTTTCCGGGGGTGTTGGGCGGAATTTCTCTTCTTCTGGCCCTGTATGCCATGCACGTTCTGCCCGTGAATTACGCGGGTGTCCTGTTGTTGATTACAGGCGTCATTCTGTTCATAATGGAAATAAAAGTGACCTCTTTCGGCCTCCTATCCATAGGTGGAGTAATCTGTCTGCTCCTCGGTTCCGTAATGCTCTTCGATACCGGTACCGGCGAGACCGCTGTGCGGGTTTCCTGGTCCATCATCATTCCCACGGTAGGCGCCGTGTCGGCCTTTTTCATCTTCGCCATGACACTCGCGGTAAGGGCGTGGCAGAGCAAGCCTCGAACCGGCGAAAGAGGGCTCATTGGAGAGGTTGGAATCGCTATCACGGAAGTGGACCCAATGGGAAAGGTTTATGTACACGGTGAGTACTGGAATGCGCGATCGGACAGTCTCGTTCCAAAGGGCGAAAGGGTACGTGTGATCAGAGTGGACAATCTTGATCTGGTTGTGGCCAGAGACGCGGGCGCGTGATTTACGCGACTCAGATCACACCGTGGCACCACAACCCCTCTTGGTTTGCAACCGCTATCCACTGAGCCGCTTTTCATCGCGGCGGTGTGGACGGCTATTCCCGGTATTGTTTCTATCTTGAAGGAGGAACGCTATGTATGTTATTGGCATTGTTGGTTTTTTTGTCGTTGTTTTCCTGTTCATGGCAATCAAGATACTCAACGAGTACGAGCGTGGAGTCATCTTTCGTCTGGGCAGGGTCATAGATCACAAAGGACCGGGCCTGATCATTCTTATTCCGGTCATCGATCGTATGGTCAGGGTCAGTCTCCGGACCGTGGCCATGGATGTTCCGCCCCAGGATGTGATCACAAGGGACAACGTATCGGTAAAAGTCAACGCGGTATTGTACTTCCGGGTGATGGATCCCACAAGAGCAATCATAGAAGTGGAGAATTACCTGTACGCCACCTCACAGCTGGCTCAGACAACGCTCAGAAGTGTTTGTGGGCAGTCTGAACTGGATCAGCTCCTATCTGATCGGGACAAGATAAATGTGGAATTGCAGGAAATACTCGACCGCCATACAGACCCATGGGGTGTGAAGGTCAGCGCGGTGGAGGTCAAGCATATCGACCTGCCGAGTGACATGCAGCGGGCAATAGCGCGTCAGGCCGAGGCGGAGAGAGAACGTAGGGCAAAGGTAATCAACGCGGAAGGTGAATTCCAGGCCGCCTCGCGGCTCAGAGAAGCCGCGGACATCATTGCCGGGAACCCTGCCGCGTTGCAGCTCCGATTCCTCCAGACCCTCGCGGAAGTGGCCACTGAGAAAAACTCCACGACCATCTTCCCGGTTCCCATTGACCTGATTGGACCATTTATGAAGAAACAGGAGGAGGACAAATAAGGGCCCCTACCGCGCGCGGTCGCTCGGATTTGAGGTTCTGCCCTGTTACGGAATCTCCGCCTGAACACGAATGTTGAATTCCCCCTCGCCCTAACCCTATCCTGTAGGGGCGACCGGCCGGTCGCCCCTGCACTCGCCTCCTTCCAGTCCCGCGTGCCGCGGGATTGACGGAAGGAGGAAGGGGGGGGGTGATTCGGCATGGTAACGAAGTGAAAGAGTCTTATACCAACTTACATGCCTGAAATCACAGGCACAACGAAGCATGAAAGTCTTTTCCGTTGTTAACTGGTCCGGGGCTTCGCCTCGGCCGGCGCGCACGGCACTTACAGAGGAAAGATCATGCAGGGGATACTAGTAAGGTGGCTCATCACCACCATTGCAATTCTCATAGCGACTGAACTGGTCTCAGGCGTCAAAGTGGAGGGCTTTGCGACCGCGTTGGTAGCCGCGGCCATACTGGGAGTATTGAACGCGCTGGTAAGACCGGTGCTCATTCTCTTGACCCTTCCCCTGACGATTGTCACCCTTGGGGTGTTCATTCTGGTGATCAACGCGCTTCTGTTTCAGTTGGCCGGCGCGATTATCCCAGGCCTTGTGGTTGATTCTTTTTGGTCCGCGCTCTGGGCGAGCTTGATCGTAAGCATAGTGTCGTGGATTACCAACTACTGGGGGGCAGGTGGTCACAGCGAGAGGATCGTCATCGAGAGGCGCCACGGGCACGGTGGAGACGACACCATTGACATGCGCCGCGGCAGAGACGGCAAATGGGAATAGGGGGGGCCGTTTGTGCATGAACTTCCATGCCTCGAAATCGGGGCACAGCGAACAATGGAAATGCGGGAGATGCTCGTGGGTAGGCCCGTAGGGGCGACACATGCGTGGCCCTCGGGCAGGGGGTCATTTGTCTCAAACATGGGTATTATTCAGGAGTGCTAATGGTTCTCACGGGTCTTGAAAGGGTCCTGGAAGATCCAGGGATACTCGACAGCGCAGGCCGACTGGGCCTCCTCTACAATCAAGCCTCCATCGACAGGAGATTCGAGGCCGCGCCCGATGCTCTGGCCGGTGTCCTGCCGGGCAGAATCAAGGCGCTCTTCGGTCCTCAGCACGGCACGGGCGCGACTGAACAGGACAATATGTTGGAGACCGCGCACGGGAGCCACCCGCGGCTGAACGTGCCTGAGTACAGTCTATATTCGGAGACCCGACACCCCACTGGCGAAATGCTGGAATCGGTGGACACTGTGCTGGTTGACATACAGGATGTGGGAACCAGGGTTTACACCTTCGCCACCACGGTGCTCTACCTCATGCCGGCCTGCGCGCAGACCGACAAGGCGGTGGTGATCCTGGACCGTCCCAATCCGGTGAACGGCAGGGACATGGAGGGGAATGTGCTCAATCCTGCCAATGCCTCTTTCGTGGGCCCCCATCCCATTCCCATGCGGCACGGCATGACGCTTGGCGAGCTGATGACGCTCTACAATGAAGAGCGTTCCATCGGCTGTCGTCTGAAAGTGGTTCGCATGAAGGGCTGGGACCGCGACCACTATTTCGATCAGACCGGTTTGTCGTGGATACCTCCTTCTCCCAACATGCCGCTGGTAGAAACCGCGGTGGTGTACCCGGGTCAGGTCATTCTTGAGGGGACCAATCTCTCTGAAGGGAGAGGCACAACTCGACCGTTCGAGATCTTCGGGGCCCCGTACCTGGAACCGGATCGAATCCTTGCGGCACTGGAAAAAGGTGTTCTCGACGGCGCGGTTCTCAGAGAAGTCTCGTTCCGTCCCACCTTCAACAAGTGGGCCGGCCGAGTATGTCGCGGGTTCCAGATTCACGTGACCGATCGTAACGTCTTCCGTCCTTACAGACTGTCTGTCGCTGTGATCCAGGCAATCCGTAAGGCCCATCCGGACCGGTTCTCCTGGTCCGACCCGCCCTACGAGTACGAATATGAAAAGTCCCCGGTGGATGTGATACTCGGCGATCGGCGGACGCGTAAGGAATTGGAACAGGGATGCTCCGTATTTGAAATGGAAAAGGATTGGGAAGTCGGCCTGTCTGAATTTGAAAAGACCCGATCAGAGTATCTGCTGTACCCCGGATAAACGTTTTACGATCCTCGGCTCGCTGAGCGGCTTGCACATTAGCCTTGCCCCGCGCTCTGTTCCGAGCGCGTTCCGCCATTCTTTTCTCCCTTGACATAGTGCGAAACATTCCGATACCATGCCATATTCCGAAGTCTGTACGGTAAAATCGGAACTTTACCCCTCTGGGGAGCGAAATTTGGGATTTCAGGACGCTGATCGAAAAATCGATGAGTTGAGTGATGATTGTGTGCGTTTTCTCGCCCACATCTGCTCAATCCCGGCCATTGGACCCGATAACCAAGGCGCCGGGGAGATGGAGAAGTACCGCGTGGTGCGGGATTTCGTCCTGTCCCTGGGGCCCGCGCAAACCCAAGAGGTCCACGCGCCCGACGACCGTGTTCCCGACGGGGTAAGGCCCAATCTCCTGGCGGTATTTGAAGGCCGGGATACATCAAAAACCCTTTGGATACTCACCCACATAGATGTGGTTCCCCCGGCGGATCTGAAATTGTGGGACCATGATCCGTTCCAACCACGGCTTGAAAACGGTTTCCTGAGCGGCAGAGGAGTCGAAGACAACGGTCAGGCCGTTGCCGCGAGTCTCTTTGCTGTCAAAGCTGTTGCCGAGACTTGCGGCCTCGGTATGAATGTGGGCTTGGCCCTGGTTTCCGATGAGGAATGCGGTAGTCGGTACGGCCTCGATTACGTGCTGGATCAACGCCCGGACATGTTCAAACCCGAAGACCTGATAGTGGTCCCGGACGCGGGCAACAAGAACGGTGATCATATCGAGATCGCGGAAAAACACCTGCTCCACGTCCGGTTCAAAGTTGTCGGAAAACAGGTTCATGCTTCTCGCCCGGACCAGGGCCTCAACTCACTCAGGGCCGCGGCCAATCTCATTGTGGAGATGGATATATCTTTGGCCTGCAATTTTCAGCAGACCGATTCATTCTTTAGTCCTCCCCGCAGCACTTTCGAGCCGACCAAGAAAGATCCGAACGTGCCGAACATAAACACTATCCCAGGGGAAGATGTTTTTCACTTCGACTGCCGGGTCCTCCCCCAGATTCCGCTGAACCTGGTCCTGGACGAGATGCGCGTTGTGACCAAACGCGTGGGTGAACAGTTTCAAGTGCAGATCGAAATGGAAGAGGTGCTGAAGTTCGAGGCGCCCCCGCCCACTCCGGCTGATTCTCCGGTGGTTGTGGCCCTTGCCCGGGCTGTTCAAGAGGTCTATGGAGTGCAAGCCCGTCCCCACGGAATAGGCGGGCAGACCGTAGCCGCGTTTTTCCGGAAACGGGGGCTGTGCGCGGCAGTGTGGGAACGGATGCTGGAAACGGCCCACGAGCCCAATGAAAAGATATCCATCGACAACCTGGTCGGAAACGCAAAGGTTTTTGCCAGGCTGATGGTTTGATCTGATGATGTGAAAAAAGTGATTGTTGTCTCGATTTGTTCCGGTTTGTGGCCGGGCTGAAGTTATGTTTAAGGAGGATGAGCGGGTATGAGCCCTTTCAAACCCGTACTTCGAATATTCTGTGTGATATCGGCCGCTTCTTTGGTGGCGATCACGCCCGTGCTCGCGGAAAAGGCAGGCACCCAACCTGGCAGTCGTGAGATTCCGAAAGGACAGGACAGGATCAGCCTGCCCGCGGCTGTCGCGATGGCAGTGACCAGAAATCTCCGCATTACCGATGCTCGGCTTGCTGTAAAGGAAAATGAAAGCCTGCGTCGCTCCGCGTTCTCCGATTTCTTTCCATCTCTTGATTTTCAATATGTGGCGCAAGGCAACCGGTACAAGCAATCCGGAACGGTTCTGGGCTTTGCCTCGGCTCATGACGCCCGGAGGGCGCTTTCGCCGTCCGGCGGCAGTTATCCCTACAGAATCGATCCTTACAGTACCTTCACCTTGTCCGCTACGCTCACCCAACCCGTGTACAGCGCGGGGAGGATCTTGAATGATTACAAGTTCGCGCGACTTTCCGTGGATTATTCGGAGATACAGGTGGATGTGGAACGTCAGGATCTTGTCCTGGAAGTCTATGAAGCCTACTACGGGATGATGCAATCGCAAAAGCTGTTGGAGGTGGCCGACAAATCCATCGAGGCTCTTCGCGCGCAAAAGAATCAGGCCGAGGAGTTCTACAAGGCCGGGGTGGTGCCCAAGGTTGACGTGCTCTCCACGGAGGGTCTCCTGGCCCAGGCCATGATACAGCGCACCCAGGCTGTCACCGACATAGAAAGGTACAAGGCCACACTGTGTTTGCTCCTGCGATATCCGCAAGAGACGCGCATCCGGATTATCCATGATTTCGGCTATCGACCAAATCCATACAGGATTCCGCAAATATATAGGGTGGCCGCTCGGAACAGGCTGGAAATCGGCCAGGCCAACATCTCTGTGGAGCAGGCCTTGGCCCTTGTGAAATCAGCCAACGCCGGTTTGATGCCCTCGGTGAGCATCCAGACTACGGGCTCCCGCACAAATGACGATTGGAATCCCTTTGACCCAGAGGCCATAAACGATTGGAGCGTACAGGGGATTCTTACCTGGTCATTCGACTTTTTCCGCAGGCGTGAGACGGTCCAACAGAACCGCGCCGCGCAGGCCCGCGCATTCGTGGCAAGGGAGAGGCTTGTGGAAGATATAATGGACGAGGTTAAAGCCGCTTATCTGGACATGAAACGGTCTGAGAGCGACATCGGGCACAGCCGCAAGGCCGTCCGATATCGGCGAGAGAATTTCCGTATCAACCAGGAGAGATACAAGGAACAGGTGGCAACCTACATCGAGGTCCTGGACGCGCTGAGAGAACTGTCCCAAGCCGCGGGTGACTATTACACATCGCTCATACAGTACAGAATCAACAAGGCTGTTCTGGAACGGCGCATGGGTATCCTGAAGAACTAATGAGGATCCCCGGGTTCAGACGCGCTCACCTGGTGGCTCAAAGGCTCCGTCAGATGTGATGTGCCGCAAGGTCGCGGGTCCCGCACGTAGGGGCTACGCATGCGTCTCCGAAATAGTTGGTGCAAGGCCAAGCGTCAGGGTCATCTCGGCTCATCATTTTCATAGGAACGGTCATGCCGCAAGATCGAGGCACAACGAAGCACAAAAATGTCGGAAACGCACCGGGTCCCGGACGTAGGGCCGTTCCGCCCGGAAAGCGGGACTGCGCTCTCCCGGATGCTTGCTCAGTGACGGAGTTCGCCGGGCTTTGCACCGCGCCCATTCTTTTAGCAATGCTGTGCTTGTCGTGTGTGTTGACGATAGTCGCGCCGGCCACGGCTCGGGGCGCCGGGGCGTCGGCTACGCCCGTGTCCCGCCCATTCGGGGTTCCCAGCACCATTACCATTCACCAGAATGCTCTTGCTCGGGAGCAGGCTGCTATGGGGCGTGAATTGCGGGTGGCGTCCAGGTGTATTCAGAACGCCCGGCGTAACTTGCGAGATACCAAGGGCAACATCGACCGGGTTGCGCAAACAGACCTCCTGAGTTGCGGCCGACGCGCCAAACAATTGCAGCGGAAATTGAAAAGCCTCGCCAGGAAGGCTGAAGCGCTCTCCATGAGCGCGACCGCAAAGGTGGCCTACCTTAGGCGGCAACAAGCTCTGGCTGATCTCATGAGTAGGCTCCAAAGCGCTTCCGGGAACTAGCACTGCACGGCGGAAATTCGCAGCCGGTTTACGCAGATGCCCCGGAACCATCATCCGGTGAAAACCGGGACCGGAATCCAGGCGCAGCAAGCGCGCTCTTAATACCAAGTTGCTCTCAGAAATGAACTATAGTGATGCGGATTGACGTTCGGTGCTAAGATCACCCTCCC
>CAZGNL010000198.1:0-8623 GCA_964527475.1 uncultured Syntrophaceae bacterium | reverse complement strand
GAGGGCTACGCATGCGTAGCCCTCACGACCTGTACTCCGCTACGTTACGGGCAATATTATGCTCCGTTGGCGCCCTTTCTACGGCATGGGGGTTAATATCTCTTCTCTGTGTCTCTGTGTCTCTGTGGTTAATATCTCTTCTCTGTTCTTTTCTTCTCTTCTCTCCGTTTCGCCGGTCTTCCCCTTTGCTGCCTCTTGTGGCCTATTTCCAGGGTTCTATGATCACCTTCATGGAGTCTTCCGCGTTCAAAACGAGCGAGAAGCCTTGTTCCGTCCGTTCAAGGGGGAGACGGTGCGTGATCATGTCTTCCACGTTGATCCGTTCCCGGGCGATCAGTTCGATGGCCCTGATTATGTCACGGGGGCTTCCCGCGTACGAGGAGGTCATGGTGATCTCTTGCCGCCAAAGGTCATTGAACGGCATGGACACCTTGGCGTCCGGGTCGGAAGGCGCAAAGAAGAGTATCGTACCGCCTCTATCTACAGCGCGAAACGATTGCTCGACAGCCGACTGAGCGCCGGCGCACACGAGCACAAGGTCAGCCAAACGCCCCTCATTGGCCTCCTTGAGTCTCTCTATCAGATCGTCTCCGGCCGGCAGGACCTGATCCGCGCCGAACACCAGGGCCGCGTCGAGCCTTTTGGGATTGATGTCCACCGCTATGATACTGCTGGCGCCGGATATCCTCGCAAGCTGAATCTGCATGAGACCTGCGATGCCGCTGCCGATGACCAGCACTCGCCGGCCCGTCTCCCATCCTGCACGTTCCTGGCCTCGAAAAACGCAGGCCAGGGGCTCGATGAAAACAGCCTGATCATAGGACATGGAGTCCGGTAGAGCGTACACCCCGTTACGAACATTGATGCCCGGTACCCGAACATATTCGCTGAAACCGCCCGGATCAAAGTTCGTGCTGCTGAGGGTGTCGCAAACCGAATGATGCCCGTTCGCGCAGTATCGGCAGATGTTGCAGGGCACGTGGTGAGACACAAAGACTCGGTCCCCTTCTTTCCATTTCTCCACGTTCGCCCCGACCTGAGCAATCTCTCCTGCGATTTCATGTCCTAGAACCAACGGGGCCTTGGGCAGCCGATACCATTCCAGTACATCGCTGCCGCAAATTCCGCTGCTCCGGATTTTTACAAGTAACTCGTCATCCGAGATCCGAGGAACATCCATTTCCTCGAGCCTGATATCCTTGTTACCATAGTACATTGCCACTCGCATGGACGAGGCTCCTTTACCACAAAGGTGATTCGCGTGGGACGGGTCCGGTTCCCCGGTACAAGACACTCACGGGCCTGGGGATTCAGAGTCCAACTGCCTGCCTGAATGACTCGTACATGGTTCACGTCGAATCAAACAAAGGTCCTTTTCAAGATCCTCAGGAAGCTTTCTTTTCATCCTCATAGATTTTCAGCGCGGTCTCGGGCTTTTCCTCGTAGTGGACAACCGCGCGCACCGCCTTGATCATTCCTACCGGGCAATCGGACTGGAAGATGTTCCGTCCCATGTCCACTCCCACAGCACCCCTGGTCACCGCGTTGTAAGCCATGGTCAGGGCCTCAATCTCAGGGAGCTTTTTCCCGCCGGCCATAACTACGGGAACAGGACAAGTGTTGGTGACCCTTTCGAAATCTTCGCAATAGTACGTCTTCACGAGATTGGCGCCCTTTTCCGCGGCCATCCTGGAGGCAAGGCTGAGGTACCTGGCGTCCCGGGCCATTTCCCGTCCCACCGCGGTCACGGCCAACACGGGAATACCTGTGGCAAGACCCGCGTCGACCAGTTTGGAGAAGGCAATAAGCGTCTGGTGTTCGTATTTCCCACCCACATAGATGGACAAGGCCATTCCTGAGACATTCATTCTAACGCAGTCTTCGATGGCAACGTTCCACGTCTCATTACTAAGATCGTCCCCGAGAACGCTGTTCCCGCCTGACACCCGCATAACTATTGGCGTTTGAACCCCGGGCGGCACCGACGTGCGCAGTATCCCACGGGTCAGCATGAGGCAGTCCGCGTGGGGCGCCAGGGGGGCCAGGGTCTGTTCCATTACCTCGAGCCCGGACGTGGGCCCCTGAAAGTACCCGTGATCCACGGCCAGCATGACCGTGCGACCGGTATCCGGCTTGATAATCCTTGAAAGGCGGTTCTTCATTCCCCAATCAAGATGGGATGAACCTTTCAAATGAAAACCGCCCTTTCCGCCACCGCCGGAATCCTTAACATCCCGCGCCTCGACCATTCCTTGAACATCCGCCATAACTGACCACCTTTATTTGGTTGATAAACGCTGAAATGCTAACAAAGCCGTCAACGGCTGTCAACTGAGCGGAACCAGGAGGCAAGAGTTAACCGGGGGAGGCGTTTTTGCAGAACTGCTCCGCTTGAACCCGGAGCATCATTGCAAAGCGTTCACAGCACGGATGATAACGAGCATTTGCGCGACCGGTCTCTATTTCTCTCGTTTCCATGAATATCTCTTGCACACGTCCTGGGTCTTCCATTACAATTCGCTACGAGGGCATGAGAATGGAATGCCCAAAGACCGGACGCTCCAATGCAAATGAAATCGTCGCCCAATACGGGATCACTCACAAAGGCGTAGAGGTCGTAACCGTTCCGAGGGAAAAGGTCGACAGGGAAGACACCGTGCAGGGGTTCAAACCGAACCGGATGAAAGGAGATGCTCTATGAATAGCAGGCGTTTGGCAGTCATGGCTGTCGCATGCTCAATTTTTCTTGTGGTTGCGGCCACCGCTTTCGCGGCGGAGAAGGACACTACACAGGTCATCAGAGTGAAAGGCGCCAACTCCATGGCCAACCTGATCGACTCCTTGGCCAAGGAATTCATGCAATCCAACTCCGGAATAAGGATCGTCGTAAGCGGAGGAGGTACTGAGGCGGGTTTACTGGCACTCTTTGAGAAGAGCGCGGAACTGGTCATGGCTTCACGTAAAATATACGTCAAAGAGCGGCAGGCCGCTATGTTGAGCGGGGTTAAGCCGGTCGAGTTGACCCTGCGTAAGGAAGCCCTGGCATTTGTGACCCGTCCGGATAACTCTGTCAGTGAGATTTCAGCACAACATCTTCTTGAATTGTATTCCGGGGAATTGAAGAATTGGAGCACCCTGGGCGGCCCTGATCAGCCTATTCTCGCGCTGGCCACCCCACAGACGTCCGGCACCGCATTGGCGATTCGAGCCAATGTGCTTCAGGGAGGCCTTCTCTCCTCCGATTGCAGATTCGTGCTCCATTTTCACCGTATAGCTCAACAAGTGAAAGGAAAGACAAATCTTGCCATCGGGTACATGCCATTAGGAAATGCTGAGAAGGCTCAAAAACGAAATATGGTGAAGATTCTCGGTATAAAGAAAGACAAGGAGTCTCCCGCTGTCATGCCCTCAGTGAAAACACTCAAGGACGGCTCCTACCCGGTGCTGATGACGGAGTACCTGTATTGGGATGAGACATCCGTGGGCAAGCATGTCAAGAAGTTCGTTGACTTCTGCATGGAAGAACAACGCTAAGGGTCCGTCACGGAATAACCCTTGCAACTGACACAGCGCCTCATCCTTGCGATAAGGAGGGCGACGCATGCGTCGCGCCGTACGTCCTTGGCCCGCGACGCCTTCTGTTACTGTCAGGTTTATTCTGTGACAAGCCCTAAGTCAAGCCGATCTTGCCGCCAGAACAGCCGGCCCCCTCGGCTACAATAAGTTTCTGGTCTTGATGTCCAGGTATCGTTCGAGAACACTGATTGAGATCTGATCGGGCGGGGTGTCAATGACCAGCATACCCGCCGAGCGCAGCCGCGCAAGAAGATGTCCACGGCGTTGAAGCATTTCAGCCGCGACTCCCTTACGATAGAGGTCGCCCTTTTCCAGGGGGATTGAATCCGCAACACGGATTACCTCGGTGTCCGACATGGTCACCACAAGCGGGAGATGCCGCGGCAGGAGACCGAGGCTGTACCGGATCAACCCTTCGGAGGCTCGTTCATCTATGAGGTCGGTAAAGACCATTACCAGCGACCGCCTCCTCAGCTTGACCGCCAGGTTGGAAAGAGCTAGATAAAACCTGGGCTCCTCCAGTTTCGGTTGAATTGCGTAGGTCGAGTCGAGCATTCGGCCCAGCTGATCGGGCGCGTTCGAGGGTGGAACAAAGGCGAGCACATCCTGACCCACCACCATCAATCCGACCTTGTCTCCCAGTTCCAGAGCGGTGTGGGCCACCAGGAGAGCCGTGTTCAGCGCATAGTCCAGCTTGGTTTTGTTCAGCACCCGGGCGGTCATCATTCTGCCCGCGTCCAGCACCATAAAAACGTTCTGACTGCGTTCCAGGCGATCGAGGCGAACAACGAGCTTTCCCATTCTCGCTGTGGTTTTCCAGTGGATCAGCCTGTGATCGTCACCCATCTCATATTCGCGCAGGCTGTCGAACTCAGCCCCACCTCCTCTTTTCCAGTAAGGTCGTACCGCGTCCTGGATCAGCGGGCGCCGGACCTTCATCTTCCTTTCTTCGATCAATGCCAATCCCGGGTATAGCTTTGCAGTGAATTCAGCAGGCTGCTCACCCTTCTTCCAGACGAGCCCCAAGGGGCCGTTCACCCAGAAATGAATGTTCCCGAATCGGCCGGCGCCTCTTTCCAGAGGGATCAAACCATATGTCACCCGGGAGAGCCTTCCTGGATTGACGCGCGTCCTTATGGGATGCCGCCGAGTCTCACAGCGAGCAGGCACATCATCCTTAATGACCAATCTGACCGGTTTCCCTGTCCTGTTCGTGATTTCAACGGCCACCTCGTTTGTCCGATCCACCGCAAGAGGAAACGGCAAGGGGCGTTCCAGTAGGATTCTTGATGTGGGAGGCCCGGCAAAGAAGTCGATCAGAGCCGCCAACATGAGCATCCCGTCAACCGCCCACGGCAGCCAGACATAGGGTCGATACAAGAAATAGGCCGGAACGAGCAATGCAGAAGCCGCCCCGAAAAGGATGAAGAATCTCGTGGAAAAATAGAACGGCCTGCTCCTTATTTTGTTCTTGTCTCGAAGCTTTCCGGTCTTTCTTTGCTTCATGATGTGTTCATTCAGGGTGACGGCCAGGACGGATGGACATCAGGGAATATACTGACAGCGAACTT
Source organism: uncultured Syntrophaceae bacterium (assembly GCA_964527475.1). GTDB lineage: Bacteria > Desulfobacterota > Desulfomonilia > Desulfomonilales > Desulfomonilaceae > CAZGNL01. Next base: position 3,476 of record CAZGNL010000198.1, on the reverse strand, counting down.
CTGCCCATGAGAACCAGCCTTGTCCGTCATATGGCGCCGCATTCATGAAATCGAGTATTCAACCTATCTCGGCACCGGGATGCGTCCAAGTACGGTGTCAAGGAAATCATCTGCCATGAGTCCGTCTATTCGGGCTTCCGGCAGCAATATGACCCTGTGTCGCAGCACCGGTGCGGCCATTTCCTTGACCTCATCGGGTGTGACGAACTCCATGCCCCGCAACGCGGCAAGCGCACGGGCCGATTTGAGCAATGACACCGCGGCCCTGGGTGACGCGCCGAGCATTACGTAACCCGGGTCTCGCGTCTCCGCTACAATTCTACGTATGTACTCGATTATATCTTCCTTGACTACCACCCCGCGGACAACCTTCCGAAAGGCCACAACATGTCCCGCGGACACAACGCCGCTCGGGATCAGTCGGTCAAGGTCGTGCAGGTCGTCGCCCTTGGCGTACTTACGGATCACTTCCAGTTCAGGCTCCGCTCCGGGATAGTCCAGAACGATTTTCATCATGAATCTGTCCAATTGAGTCTCAGGCAAAGGATAGGTGCCCTCGTACTCAATGGGGTTTTGTGTGGCCATGACGAAGAACAGTTCCGGCAAGTCATTGGTCACCCCGTCAATTGTCACGTGCCTCTCTTCCATGGCCTCCAGTAGAGCCGCCTGAGACTTGGGAGGCGTGCGATTCACTTCATCGGCCAGGAGTACTTCGGTGAAGATCGGTCCCTTGTGGAGAGAGAATTCCATGGTCCCGGGGTTGAACACATTTGTGCCGATGATGTCACCAGGGAGCAAATCAGGCGTAAACTGGATACGCGTGAAGTGAGCATTTACCAACCGAGCCAGCGTTCGGGCGAGCAGAGTCTTGCCCAGTCCCGGAACCCCCTCCAGCAACGCGTGTCCTCCTGCCAGAAAACAGGTCAGCAGCTGCTCCTGCACTTGTTCTTGTCCCATGATCACGCGACCCATCAGGTCACGTATTGCCGTCATTGACTTGTGGATCTTCTCAAGATCCTTCATGTGTTTCCTCCGTAATGTGGAGCCGATTGCGGCTCATGCCTTGACACCCCGCGCCCGCGCCACACCCATTTCCGCCAAGGTGATCGCCAAGCGGCGGGCCAGAACCACGGCCTTCTCCGGGTCCTCATCTCGCTCAACTGCTTTACGGCATTCTACTATCAGGTCAGCCAGATCTCCGGGCGCTCCCGGAACGCTCAACCCATCGTTGCCAAGGGTGTCCATTCCAAGAGTCCTTAGTGGAATGCCCTTCCGTTGCGACAATTCGCTCAAGAAACGCTTTAGAATCACTTCCAGCGCCGCGGACCCGGCCCCACAGGTTTCAAGGACATTGGCCATGGAATCCACGTATTCCAACGAGGATCTTCCGGGTGCCCGGCTGAGAGAGCGGAATCTTCCCGCGTGCATCGCCTTCCTGGAGTAGAACAGAATGATCACTCCCAGCGCGGCCTGAATGAAGATCCAGGAAAAGACCGAAGAACCTATGTACTCCCGGAGGCTGCCCGAAACCATGTACCCGTGATGGTGTTCGTCAAAAAGGATCTCTTTGGGGCTTCCATTCTTCAGCAGAAGCGCCAGAGCGAACCTGAGGTTTTGATCCTTCTTCAGATGCCGATTGGAGAGCAGCGTTGAATCACACATGGCCGTCACTTCGCCTTTTCCCATTTTCCTTGTGACCAGAATCGGGCCTTCCGCATCTTGCGCCACAATGTCCCAGTCTTTTGACGGCTTCTTCCAACGGGCCCTGTTCGATACGTCGACATTGCCGTGCCAATCAGCGTCGGGCAATTCCAAGCGCACACTCGAGCGCGACACCCGTTCCACCGGCTTGAGTCTCAGACCGAATCTCAGGGCAAGTGAGCCGCCTCGAATGAACCGTATGAACTCGCGTTCTTTCTTGGTCTGCTTCTCTTTGTGTCGAGTCGGCCTTTTCTCACGCCCCTGAAAAATGATCAGCCTGTTTCCTTTTTTTATCCATTCCTTGACCTTCTTGATTTCCCGGGCGCTGTACCCGACGCCCCGGGGATCTATTGCCACCAGGATTCCCTCACGCTCTCTGAGCCATTGAAAGCCCCGGCCGAAGCGCTTCACCGGCAACTGCAATTCTTCCATAACCAGGAACAGGGCCTTGCATCCAGCAGGATTTGAGGAATAGGTGGAAGGTCTGGCGCTCCTGTTCACTGCGGGACCGGACAAAAGGAACACCGAAGCCGCCGCGAGCAGCGCAAGCATGCCTAAAGCCAAAACAATCCAGCGCCTTACCGACATGGGGCTCAGGTCCTTTCCGTCGCACGTCGGCACAGAACCAAAAAACGCTCATAAACGGCTCTGTCGCAATGAGCGTCGCCGTAGCGCACGCTATTGAAAGTGGGGATCATCTCCGCGAGAGTGGATCGTAGGGGCGCGGATTCGCGGACGCTCTCCAGTATCTCTCTGTTGGTTCTGTCCTCGCGGACCGGCAATCGACCATTCTCATCCAGCCAGGTCAACACGGAACGGAATAACTGGATCAGGCCCTCCCTGTACTTCCCATGTCCGCCCAATTCAAGGGCCTGCTTCCAGGATTTTCCCGCTGTGACGAACCCGGTGTCTCCTTCGGGGCCTGCTGAATCATCGACTTGCTTGTCAGGCATGCGGTTGACAATCAGCTTGATAACAAACCTCGCGGCAAATACCGCCAGGATCACGACCGCCGCGATCATCAGGGTTTCGGTGACCAGGCCCCAGAAATCCCAATCCGCTTCTATGGGCCCGATGCTGGGTATCCTCTCCGACAGCCATGTCAGCACACGTTCCACGATATCCAATAACCATTCGTTGCATGCTCCAACAAGTGAATCAGACCAAGGTTGCGCGAATTCATCGCGCGATAACACCTCATCCAGCACAGGTTCCGGAGCGCGCGGGAGCCGCAGTCGCTTCACAAACGAATCCGCGGCCGCCTCAGCAAAGCACGGTCCGGGAAGCATCAGCAGCGACCAAAGGGCAAGGCGCGCGGAATGGAAGAGCCTACACCCGATTCTGATTCTGTGGGAAGGCATTGTAGATCTCTAAACAGAAGACTCTTTTCGGGATCACTCACCGCATTGTAATCAGGGAAGGCTGAGTGCGCAAGAATTCCGTGAAAACCGGGTCGATTATAACGGTGGTCGGAAGTAACGTAGGATTCCCATGAGCGCGGTTGAAACCATGGATGTTCGTTTCGATTGAGATTGCTTCGTTGCGAGCGTAGCAAAGAAATCTCGACATCCGTGAGAGCTTTCGAGAACTACTTATAGTACATCGGGGTCTGCCTGGGGAGGGGCCGGGGCATAGGCGCCCACTTAAGGGACCCAGACCGCTTAGTCTACCCGTCATTCCGGCGCAAGCCGGAATCCAGTGACAGATTGTAGGATGGGGGGAGTGAAGCGAACCCCATAGATCGAGGAATTGTCCGGGTGAGGTGTGGCGTGAAA
>CAZGNL010000197.1:0-8751 GCA_964527475.1 uncultured Syntrophaceae bacterium | reverse complement strand
CCCCCTCCATTCTCACCGGGCGCAGAACCGCTTCAAGCCCGGTGAACCATTACCGACATTGATACATTCCGAGAGATTACCTTGTACTCACCGCGGTTTCAAGCCACTTTTCGGGTCCCGAAGTTACCCCCAAGAAAGAACGAGCCGAGCAGAGGGCAAGATGGGCCTGAATTCCCCCTTCCTCCCACTCATGGGATTTCGGGGAATATCCTGGCTACAATGCGGCCGCGCATCCAAAGAGTGATTCTCTTGCCGTAACAGGAGACTGGGCCCTCGGCGGAGGGGGTATGGCGGTAGGGGCTATGCGTGCGTCGCCTTCTTAATAGCAAGGATTATGCGCGTGTCAGCTGCAAGAGTTATTCTGTGACGAACCCTATGGGTCTGGGTGCGAAAAAACTTCACACCAGACCAGGTAGGCTCTCCGCGGAGAGGGAAAACCCCTGTAATAATAGGACAGTGACGCTTATATTTATTCAACTCTCGGCATAATAACATTAACATACCAGCAATACTGGCCAACTAGAGAGCCTGCCAAAATGTTGAACCCAGTCAGGACATAGGTGGGAAAAAAATGTACACGCGGGAATTCATTCGGATCAACGGAAAACTACGGCGGGATTGCAGGCAGGCCCAGTGGCTGTGGGCAAAAAAAATGCCCGCCTATTGCAGGAGGGCTAGAGGGTATGGTTAAGGAGTCGTTATGTGCTTCTTTACTTTTGCAAGGCGCGTGCCAAAGTTGGCAAGAACAAAAAAGTTGTTTTTCCCGCCGGTCCCCCGCTTTGCCCCGACCGACAATTTGACCGGTTGGCTGTAGCAGTTCTCGAGAGTTCTCACGGATTGAGATCTGGGTGCCACTGCCGGCTTGCCCGGCAGTGGTCTGCCATTCCGCCAGAAGTTTCGGAGGAATCCGAAACTAATTACGAGAACCACCATAGTATGAAAACTCCAGCCCCGAGCCGGTTCGGAGTCCCGAAGGGACGAAAGATAGCGAGTGCGTAATGGTTCTGTCGTCCCTCCGGGACTCTCAGACAGGGTTAGAGTGGATTGAGGAACCCGGCGCTGAAGCACCGGGCTACTTTCTAGTGTCCCTACGGGACACCTCTTCATGCCCCGTCGGGGCATCTGATAGTAGCCCGGTCATTTATGGCCGGGTAAAAGAAACCACCATAATTTCCCTTCTTTAAGTCCAGGAGGGACGACTGATTCTCCCTTCTACACCACCCACGGTGTCGTGTGGGTAAAAGTAAGCGTCAAGGGAGGGGGGAAGAGTCCCCTCTCCCTTGGCGGGAGAGGGTTAGGGTGAGGGGGTTCGCGCCACAGAACCCATTTTCAATGCGTGGCACTATAGGTAAACCGCCCGTGAATTTCCGCGGGGCAGTACAAGTCATTTTTTGATCAACGAATTATCAGACAAGCGTCACCGTAGCTGTAGAACCGATAACGTGCTCGCACCGCATCCTTATACGCGCCGAGGATTCGGTCGGTACCGGCAAAAGCGCACACCAGCATGAGCAGTGTGGATCTGGGGAGATGGAAATTTGTGATCATGCCGTCAACCACTCTGAACGTGTACCCCGGACTCATGAATAGATCGGTTCTTTCTTTTCGGGAGCAGAACGGACCTTGTCGGCGGGCCGCGGATTCCAAGGCCCTGACCGTGGTGGTCCCCACCGCGATAATCCGACGGCCTTCCTGAGACGCGCATCTGATCCCGCGCGCGACTCGTTCGGGAATCTCATAGAATTCATCTTCCATCTTGTGGTCTCGGATATCCGGATCCCTCACGGGAGTGAATGTTCCCGGGCCCACGTGCAGCAGGATGCGCTCGATTTCCACGCCGCGATCAACGAGCTGGTCCAAGAGATTCTTTGTGAAGTGAAGTCCTGCTGTGGGGGCCGCCACGGACCCGGGGGATCGGGCATAGATGGTTTGGTATCGCTCTTTGTCTCTTTCCGGATCGCGGCCTTCCCCTCTGATGTAGGGCGGAAGGGGAGGGCGCCCATGTTCTTCGAGCAGCGAAAGGAAATCCGGTTCAGCCACGGGGAACCTTATCCTCCAACGACCTGGAGCCACGGCACGGAGCGCGGTGAGTTTCAACCCGCTGTCTATGACAATCACTGCGCCTTCTCGGAGAGGTTTGGCCGCGCTCACCATGCAGACACGTTCGGCATGATCGCTGTTGTCCCGGTCTTTGCCGGAGGATTCGGCAGGGTTGAGAACGAGAATCTCCACACGCCCCCCCGTGACGGCCTTGCGCCCGATCAAAGACGCGGGGATCACGCGGCTCTCGTTGAGCACCAAAAGATCCGACGGACGAAGCAGGGAAGGGATCTGGTGGAATGCTCGGTGAAGGATTCCATCCGATTTCTCATTGAGCACAAGGAGCCGCGCCTGGTCTCTGCGCGCAGCCGGCGCCTGGGCAATCAGTTCGCGCGGAAGATCGTAGTCATAGGTTGAGAGTCGAAACCTCGCCGGCGTATGTTGTGGGTCCGGGGCGGCGACAGGGTCACCCGCATTTGAGCCGGATTGATTCACAGGTCACCGAGCGCTCGTCGGGCGAGATACAGAATCAGCAATCCCAGGAAAATCAGCGTTCCCCCCATTATTCGCAAAGTGTCGTTTTCCTGTTCCTGAACCACTCTCATCATGATCTTCAACTTATCGGGAAACCCGAAATAGGGTATTCCCTCGATTACCATCACCATTCCAATGACACAAAGAAAGAATTCCATTAGATCACTACGTTCCGGGACCGAGTTCAGCAGTTGCGTCACCCTGTCCCGGAGGTCTCCTTGCAAGATCTCTCACCGCAAAGATCAGCAGCGCCACGTAGAGCGCCAGATACAACAATATGGATAGGGGCATCTGAAGTTGAAAGCCCCAAATGTACTGAAACAAATCCAGAGCGACCGGAGGTATCATGCAGAATACCGAAAGTTTGAATGCTTCGCCGAGAGACAGAGGCACCGAGTAGCGCGGCCCCATCAACATTGGTATCGTCGCCAGAATGAGCGCCTGCACAGGCTTTACCACGAGAAACCACAGCAGTACCATGATGGCGCCGAACCGGACGAAACTGGGGAAAAGCTCATCCTTGGTCTTGCGCAATTCCCGGGAATTCAACACCAGGTCGGGGAGATTCTCCAAGGGCAAGCTCCGTATTCGGCCATCTTCGTTCTTGAAGAACAGAGCCTCTCGAGAGAGCACCAGTCCCGTTTTGAAGCCTCTGACGTACTTTATGGCCTCATCCTCTTTGCCTTCTCGCGTGTCTATGACTACCACAACCTTGTCGGCCTCGTCCTTTTCCACGTAATAGGGCTGCTCTTCACGGATGGAGGCCTTCCCGTTGCGAATGGAAATTTCCGGCAAAAACGTGTCGTATTGCTCGATTTGCTCGTCCAAAAAGCGGTCCACCATCGGTCTTGTCGTCGCGACCAGGCCCCATGCGCTCAGACCCACGAGCGCGACCAGTACGCAGACCACCACGGTCCAATGGATTCTGCTGATTGACGCGGCCAAGCCCGCGGGAGTCGGGTCCGTCGGCGCCGCTGTCGGGGTTGAGTAAGAATTGTTCTCTTGATCCATCCTATGCCTCCATGGGTTCCACCCGGCCGGAGATTATGCGTTCCAGGGGGCCGTTCTCGGTTCGGAGGAGCAACGCGCCGTCCGTGTCTATGCCCTCTGCGATGCCGGTTATGCCATTGCGGTTCATCATGACTCCACGATGGGCCCAGCGTCTTTCCCAAAGCCCGGTAATGAATCCGCACCCCTCGTTCAGTGCCTGTTCGTACAGGACCTCCATCTTGTCCAGGAACGCAACAGCCGCGTCTCGAATGTCCCACTCCCGGGCGGTGCAGATCAGAAGCGAGGTTACCCGATCCGCCAAATCGGGTGGGAAATCAGACACTGTGGTGTTCACATTCATCCCCACGCCGATTATGACGTAATCCAGACCCTCGGCGCCCATAGAGGCCTCGGAGAGAATACCGGCTACTTTGCGACCCCCCACCAGCACATCGTTGGGCCATTTGAGTTCCACATGGCCTACTCCGCAGGCCTCAACGGTCCGAGCTGCGGCAATGGAGGCCGCAAGCCCGAGCAGCATCGCCTCGGAGGGCGGCAGCGACGGCCGAAGAAGCAAAGACAAGGCCAAATTCTTTCCCGGCGGGGAAATCCACGAACGTTGAGAGCTACCTCTCCCGCTGGTCTGATTGACGGCCATGACCGCCACACCCTCGGGTTCCCCGGCGCGGGCCAGTTCCTTTGCCAGGTCCTGTGTAGATTCAGCCTTTTGAGAAATTATCAGATTCGACCGCATAGGGTAATCCTTCAGTTTCGCGGGGCAGATCTTCTCGTGTCGCATGTCATTGCGAGGAGAGAAACAGCGAAGCAATCCCCATATTCAGCGCGCAGGAGATTGCTTCCTCCGGTTCAAGCCCGGAGTCGCAATGACAGCTTGCAAGAGCCCCCCGAATGACTGAAGGGTCACCGCGTAGTAGTCATTCGCAAACAGGGGGCTCAGCCCCGGGTGCTCTCCACCGTGGGGCTCGGTTACGCCCGGAATCCGTCCGGCTCACGCCCCTTTGAGCTTGGTCATCTTCTCCAGGGCTTCTCCCAGTCCCGACTTTTTGGAAGACAGCACCTCTTTCCTGTCTTGCTGTTTTTGGACCGCTTCAGGTTTCGCCTTGGACAGGAAGTTCTCATTGGACAGCTTCTTCTCTACGGTGGAAAGCTCTTTTTCGATCTTGGCTATTTCTTTGTCAAGTCGAGCTATCTCCGCGTCCGGGTCTACAATTCCTTCCAACGGCACAAATACGCGCATGTTTCCCACCACCGCTGTTGCAGACATGCCGGGCGCTCGGAGCGGCTTGTTCGGGTCGAGTAATTCCATTTCACTCATTCTACCCAGGACCGCGATCATCTTGCGGTTCAACTCCACGAGCGCCTGTTCATCCCGGGTAGAGGGGTAGACTATCACGGGAAGTTTCTTTGATGGGGGCAGGTTCATTTCCGCTCTGATCGTGCGTACTGATGTGATCAGTTCCATTATCAACCCCATTTCCGCCTCAGATTCGGGGTCTATCCTGAATCGATCGAAGATGGGGAAAGGCCCCGATACAATGGTGTTTCCGTTCCCCGGTATCTTGTCCGCGATCTCCTCGGTAATGAACGGAATGAACGGGTGCAGGAGCCGCATCAGGGAGTCGAGCACATACTTGAGAACATGAGCGGCACGCCGCGCGGAATCCGCATCATCTCCCCCGAGGGGGAGCTTGGCCGCCTCGATGAACCAGTCGCAGAATTCATGCCACGTGAACTGGTACAAGGCCTGGGCCGCGTCATTAAAACGGTATTCACCAATCGATTCGTGAACTTCCCTTACGGTGCCGTTGAGCCGGGAGACTATCCAGCGTTCGGAGAGGGAAAGGGATTGAAGATCATTGGACGAGAGTTCGCCCTCGATCCCCTCCAAATGGGGAAGAGCAAACCGAGCCGCGTTCCAGATTTTGTTCATGAAATGGCGGTATCCCTCGATCCGTTTCTCAGACATGCGTATATCTCGGCCCTGCGCGGCCAGAGCGGCCAGGGTGAAACGAAACGCATCAGTTCCGTGCCGGTCCATGACCATCAACGGGTCAATGACGTTGCCCAGGGACTTGCTCATCTTCTTGCCGCTTTCATCCCTGACCAGGGCATGTATGTATACGTCGGTGAACGGAACGTCATCGAGGAATTTGAGGCCCATCATCATCATGCGAGCCACCCAAAAGAACAAGATGTCAAACCCGGTCACAAGGCAGGAGGTGGGATAGTAGGCCCTCAGCAGCGGTGTGTCGTCGGGCCATCCCATGGTGGAAAAGGGCCACAGAGCAGAGGAGAACCAGGTGTCGAGCACGTCGGTCTCCTGATTCAATCGTGACCCCTTGCAGGACGGGCACTCAGTGGGCGTTTCCCGTGCCACGATAATTTCGTTGCAATCCTCGCAGTTCCAGGCGGGGACCCGATGACCCCACCAGATCTGTCGGGAAATGCACCAATCCCGTATGTTGGTCATCCATTCGTAATAGGTCTTGGTCCAGTGCTCCGGGACTATGGTTGTGGTGCCGTCTTTGACCGCTTCGAGCGCGTCGCGCGCAAGGGTCTCAACTTTGACGAACCACTGCTTGGAAATGAGCGGCTCGACCACGTCCTTGCACCGATAGCAGCGGCCCAGACTCACATTGTAGGGTTCCGTTTTTACCAGGAAGCCTTTCTGATCCAACTCCTTCACTATGGCCTTTCGACATTCGTACCTGTCCATGCCACTGTAATGGATGCCGTTTTCATTAATTCGCGCGTGAGGATCCATTATGGTTACGCGCTCAAGGTCATGACGCAACGACAGCTCGAAGTCGGTCATATCATGGGAGGGCGTCACCTTCAGCGCGCCGGTGCCGAAATCCATACCCACTACGGGATCAGCGATGATTTTCAGTCGCCTTCCCACCAGCGGCAGGACAGCGTATCGGCCGACCAGATGGGAATAGCGTTCGTCCTTTGGGTTGACGGCCACGCCCGTGTCTCCCAGCATTGTTTCGGGACGTGTGGTGGCCACCACCACGGCCTCGTCGGAATCTTCCACAGGGTAACGGATATGCCACAGATTGCCGGACGCGTCATCGTGATCCACTTCCAGATCGGAAAGCGCTGTATGACAGCGGGGGCACCAGTTGACTATGTAATCACCTTTATAGATCAGCCCTTCTTCGTACAGCCTCACGAAAACCTCTCGCACGGCCTTTGAGAGGCCCTCGTCCATAGTGAACCTCTCCCGGTCCCAGTCGCAGGAACACCCGAGTCTCTTGAGCTGGTTCAGTATGACTCCACCCGAATGCTCTTTCCAGGACCATACGCGCTCGACAAACTTCTCTCGGCCAAGGTCCTGCCTTGAGAGCCCTTCATCGTGGAGCTGTTTTTCCACCACGTTCTGAGTGGCGATTCCCGCGTGGTCCATGCCGGGCATCCACAGAGTGTTGTACCCGTTCATACGTTTGTAGCGGATCAGAATGTCCTGGAGCGTGTTATTGAGCGCATGCCCCATGTGGAGTGAGCCGGTGACATTAGGCGGCGGAATGACGATAGAATACTGTTTGTCGGATTTGTTTTCATCTGCGTGAAACAGCTTCTCTTTTTCCCACACGTCCGACCAACGCTGTTCTATGTCGGCCGGATCGTATGCTTTGGACAACAATTCCATCCCCATGCGGTGCTCCTCGGTTTCTCTTGTACGCTCTCTGAAACAGAACAATCTCTCATCATACCACCGCAGCCAGGAGAAAACAACAGCGGTACCAGAGTTATCCGGAAAAATAGGAGTGATTCCAGCTTAGTATCTAATTTCAATGGGATAGGCCATCTATCAAGTGAAAGTAGGGAAACTCCAATTGTTTTAAATCTTGACAATTCCCGCCAAGTTACGGCAATATGCTTAACTCGTGGCGTTTCGTGTATTGGCGAGCAGGATTTTTAGTTCGGTGTGGACTTGTCCGGTGAACTCACGGGGATCAGCGCCCTGCGACGGAGCCGGACAATGAAGGACATCTTGTCTATCCTACAAGGAGTCTCCTTGGCAAAGGCTTTTCACCCCAGATGCGTCAAGTCGGGAAATGCGATGGGCGGACTTGTAGTACGGACCCGAACCTGCAAGCCGTGTTACCGCGAAAACGCGGCAAAGACCGTGTTTTTGGCGTTCTTGATTGTCTTGGCCACAGTGGGAGACGTGCCGGCCTTTGGTCCGGGGCCTCCCCCAGGGAGCCCTCAGTTGCAGTGTATGTTGACCAAGAAGAGTTCATTGGTGGAAGGCCGGCTGGGATACTTCTGGGGGTTCGGCGAGCTTCGGCTCAGAGATGGGGACAACGGCAACATTGCCCCGGGAAGAAGAAATGTGGACCTTCACAGTCCGATCCTTGAGCTTGCCGGAGAGCATTTCTTCACAAGGGACCTGGCGGCCAGGGGGCAGGCTTGGGTGAACGCTCCCACCACGCATCGGAACGAGTTCCTTTTCAACGCGGCTCGCGCGTGGGACACAAGAGCACAATACGTGGGGATCGATCTGGCCGCGGTCTATCACTTCGGGCTGGGAAGGATGCCCTATACAGGGGGCATTATTGCGGGGTATAGGTTCAATTATTTCGATTTGCGGGGAAACAGAGTAACCGACACCTCCGACACATTCAATGAGGAGACACAGGTCCACATTCCCTATGCCGGGGTGTACTACGCTCATTCCGAGCTCCTGGGAACTGTCACCAGACTCGATATTCTGGCTTCACCACTGACCCTTGCGCAGGTGGACGTGCGACGACACAACTCGACCGAGTTCACTGAAATCGACGGCCACTCCGTCACCGGAATCTGGTTCGAGAGCTTTTTTCAGATTGCCCTGCCGGTCACGGAAAGCGCCCTGGTGGGCATGAGCGCCAGGTACAACTGTTTGGAACTCCACGGCGGCGCGACCGTAGACAGCACGGCAGAGGTCGGCTCTCCTTCCACCCGCTTCTCAATGGATTACCGATTCCACCTATTCACTCTCGGGATCACCGCTACGTACACCTTCTGAACAATGCCTATCACTTAGGGCCGTGTGCTGCGCAAATTTGTTCTGCACCGGTTATCCGGAAGGCCCTCACCCCAGCCCTCTCCCTCTGGGAGAGGGAGCAAGAGCAGTCCCCTCTCCCAGAGGGAGAGGGAGCAAGAGCAGTCCCCTCTCCC
>CAZGNL010000196.1:0-8775 GCA_964527475.1 uncultured Syntrophaceae bacterium | reverse complement strand
GGGTGGGGCCAACGAGCCTGCACGGTGAATCCGTGCTTCGAGTAAATGGCGCCAGACCTCGGGGCGGCCATATCGCCCTGCGCGGAGCAGCTACCGAGAAAAGGTCCCCCCGGTTTACTTCTGAAAACTCTAATCCGTATGACGCGGGTTTCTAAGGGTGTGTCACGGAATAGACCTTGCAACAGGTTGCTGCCCCAATGTAAGGGTGCGCACGCGGGAAAGGGCGGACACATAGGTCCGCCCCTACAGGAGAATGCCACCGTTATTTCGTGACAGACCCTAAGCTGCGCCGCGGTCCATGAACTCAACGGAGACCACGGCGGATGCCCCGGGTTCTTCCATTGTGACGCCGTACAGGGTGTCGGCCCTTTCCATGCTTCGCTTGTTGTGGGTGATGAGAAGGAATTGGGTGCGATCCGCCAACCTTTGGAGCATATCGTTGAACTTGGCCAGGTTCGCGTCATCCAGTGGAGCATCCACCTCATCGAGGAGGCAGAAAGGGGAAGGACGGATAAGGAAAATCGAAAAAATCAGGGCCACAGCGGTCAGAGCCTTTTCTCCGCCTGAAAGGAGCCGCATGTTCTGGATTCTCTTGCCCGGGGGACGGGCCATGATGTCCACACCGCTTTCCAGGAGGTCCTCCTCGTCGGTAAGCTCCAGGCGGGCCTCTCCGCCCCTGAACAGGAATGGGAAAATCTCCTGAAATTTCTCGTTGATGGCGTGAAACGCGGTCTGGAACCGTTCCCGTGTAGTCTTGTTGATCTTGTTTATGGTGGTGAACAGAGAATCGACCGCTTTGTTCAGGTCTTCTTCCTGTTCCAGGAGGAAGTGAAGCCTCTCTTCCGTGTGCCGGCTTTCTCCTATGGCTGCAAGGTTCACCTCGCCCATGGAATCGATTTTCGTCTTCAGTTGACCGATTTCGTCCTCATCGGGCAGGACTTCCGGCGCGGGCACGGCTCGCGGGTCCTCTCCGTAACGTTCCAGGATTTTTTCCACCAGACTGTCAAGGGTCTGGTCGAGTCGCACGGATTCCATTTCCAGGGTGTGAACGCTTTCCCTGAGTTCTTTGACAGCTTTACCTGCTTTGCCCCATTGGTCTTCGAGATTCTTTATGGACGCGCCGATCTCGGCTGAACTCGCCTTGAGGCGTTCACTCTTTTCCGCAAGGCCCTCGTGCCGCTCCATGAGTTCTTTTTCCTTCATGGCCCCGGCTTCCAGCTGGGCTACAAGGTTCTTTTCTTCGACCGCGTTACGGTCCATCTCCCGTGCCAGTGTGGAAAGCTGCTGTTCCAACTTCTGAGCGGCCTCCCGAGCGGATGTGATCTCCCTATGGAGGGAGCGTCCCCGTTCTTCGAGCTTCGCGGCCCTGACGCGAATCTCGCCGGACCGGCGGGCCTCTTCCTGCGCGGCCCGGGTCAATTGGTTCACGCTGCCGGTTGTGCCGTCCCTTTGTTGCTCAAGCAGCCGACCCTTTCTTTCCAACAAGATTATCTCTTCCTCAGCAGCCCAGATCCGGTCTGAGACCTCTGTGGACTCTTTTTCCAGGCGTTCGGATTCAAGGCCCAGGACCTCCTGCTTTCGCTCCCAGCTTTTGATCCGTTCCTCAAGGCGCTCCAAATCCTTTCCGAGCTGGACATTCTTCATGCTGAATTCATTGATACGGTTTTCCGCGGAATCTATCTCACCGGACAGCCTTACCTTTTCAGTGTCCAGTCCATTCAGAGCGTCCCCGAACGTGGAAATGCCCCGTTCCAATTCTGCAATGTTTTCCTTGAGCGCGACAATCTCCCTTCGTCTCTCAAAAATCTCTCCACCCGCGCCCTCTCGGGATCCCCCTGTCATTTCTCCGTGACGATTGAGCACTTCTCCCCGCCGCGTCACCAGATCTACTGCGATCCCGTTCTGTTCCCAGATCTGCACAGCGCTTTGAATATCGTCCACAACGAAAAATCGGCCGAGCAGGAATTCACCGAGCTCTTCGTATCCACCGCGAAAATGAACCACTTTGCTCAGGCTCACCAGGCCCTCCGGCGCTTCGCCCGAATCACCGTTCCGATCGGACCGCGGAGACATGGGGATGAAGGTGGACCTCCCGGCTTTGGCCTCCTCCAGGCGCGCGGCGGCTTCGACCCCCTTAAGGGTTGATGACACGACCAGATGACCGAGACGCTCACCCAGCGCGCCCGCCAGGGCCTTTTGAAACTCCTCGGGCACATCCATCATCTCGGCCAGCGGCCCCAGGAGCCATCCCTCATGGTGAGATGCCTGTTCACTCATGAGGAAACGAACCCCTTCATCATACGCGGTGTACGAGGTTTCCATCTCTTCCAGAGATTCCAGTCGGGCCTTGTGCCCTGCCAGTTCTTTCTCCGCGGCCGTGAGCTTTGTCCGCGCCACCTCGATCTGCTCGAGGGTCCTCTGCCTGGCCAGAACCAGGCCTTCCCTTTGCTCGGATTCATCCGACAGGAGGCGACCGGTCTCCTCGGTGGATTTGAAGAGACGTTCCCTTTGGCCCATGTCATTCTCAAGGGCCAGCTCGGCTTCGGCAGATTCGTGGTCTATCTTATCGATATTGAGAGCAATTTCGTTCGCGGTCCGTGTCAGGTTCTCCCGGCGGTTCCTCTCCTGAGCCGCGTCCTGGAGCGCTTGAAACAGATCATCCTTGAGCCGATCCAGCAGTTCTCTCTGCCGGGCAAGCTGTTCACGGCTTCCAACGGCATCCTCATCAATTCGTTCAAGCTCCAGCTTGGCTGAATCCGTATCAGTCTGAACAGCGGTTTCTTCAGTCTCCAGATCTTTCAACCGGTCCAGCGCTCGCCGGTTCTGCTCTTCGAGTGATCGTTCTTCCTCAGTGGATCGTTCCGCCCGGTCCTTGAGTTGGGCAATCCTGGTTCGGTCCCTCTCGATGTGGCCTCTAACCTGGGTCAGATCCACTTCGATCGCGTGTTGGGATTCCAGGACCCCGGTGAGCTCTTTTTCGCCATTGAGAGCGTTGAGGCGTTCGGATTCGAGTCGGGCTTCCAAGCCGGCCAGTTGTGCCTCTTGCTCGGCAAGACGGGTCTGATCCTTCTCCAGACCTTGTTTGAGAGCGTCTACCCGTTCCTGAAGCCCAGAGCATCTGTGCGCGTGAAAAGCAAGATCCAGTTCCTTGAGCCGTGCGCTCAGCTTGCGATATCGCTCAGCCCTGGAGGCCTGCCGCTTAAGGGACGCGCTCTGCCGCTTGACTTCGTGAATAACGTCGGAGATCCTCAGAAGATTCTGTTTGGTCTGTTCAAGTTTCCTCAGCGCGGCCTCTCGTCGCGCCTTGTACCGGGCGATACCCGCGGCCTCCTCGATGAGCACCCTTCTATCCTCAGGCTTGGAGGCCACCACCATGTCCACTTTTCCCTGCTCTATGATGGCGTAGGAATTCCTCCCAACCCCGGTATCCAGAAAGAAATCGGTTATATCCGTAAGTCTGCAAGGGATGTTATTGATCTCATATTGGGATTCACCGTCCCGGAACAGGCGCCGCGAGATCATGAATTCATCGTAATCCCCCATAGAAGGAGGACCCTGCCCGTCCGTATTGGATAGTACGAGCCTCACCTCAGCCATTCCCACGGGCTTGCGGGAATCGGAGCCGTTGAAGATCACGTCCTCCATTTTTTTCCCGCGCAGGGTCTTGACTCGCTGTTCGCCCATCACCCAACGAATGGCCTCGAGAACGTTAGACTTGCCGCAGCCGTTGGGTCCAACAACAGCAGTGATTCCAGGCTGAAATTGGAGAACACTCTTGTCGGGAAAACTCTTGAATCCCTTAATCTCGATCCGCTTGATTCTCATTCCGGCTATGTGACCCTTGTTTCAATCGGGCGAATCCTATCTTCGCGCAAAACGAAAGTAAAGCAAAATGTTGGGAATACTGTAACCATTCACCTACGAGCGGCCGACGGGAACGGCCACGTTTTTGCGTTTGGCGCATGGCAAGAGGGCGCACACACAGGTGCGCGCCGTACACTCTGCCCCACGACGAACCTGGGCCCAGACGTAGGGGCAGACCCCGGATCGTCGTCCGGGGCAGGCTCTATGTGTCTGCCCTCCCCGTTGCCCCCCGTAAATGAATGGTTACGGAATCCTTCTGATCGAGTCGCACGTTACTCAACGGTTACTCGGCAAGCGGTGAATTGCTTTACAACCACTCAGGTTTCCTGTGAAGTAACATGTGAATAACTGTAGATTCTTGTCTGATTGATTCTTGGGGCGGTTTTGCCTGTACTGTAGCGGCCAAAGGCGTTTGTGACGGTGTATGGGGGGTGATAGGATCGTCAGCGTTCCCAAGACGTGTTTGGTTGGTTCTTAGCGTCCGTCACGGAATAACCCTTGCTCAGGTCTTTCCATGTCAGGATTGGGCTTTTTTCCGGGGCTCTGCATGGATCGGCAAACTGCCTCGTTGTCTATGGTCCCGTTTGCTGCTTCTTGGATTATAGCACGTACACCACAGAGAGAGTTTGACATTGTGCTCAGTGTTCTGAGACACTTTCCCTGAGAGCGTCCCCGGGGGAATTCCCCCTGACCCCCCTTTTTCAAAGGGAGGAATGGAGGAATTCAGCTTGGAGCCGGCTGACAACTGCCGGATTCGGACAGGACTTTTGACAATCCGCATAAGCTCGGAAGGCATGATGAAAGAAAAGACCGATCTACTGCTTGGGGCTCACATGTCCATTGAAGGTGGACTTCACAAGGCGTTTGGTCGTGGTGAAGCTCTTGGATGTAAGGTTATCCAGATATTTACGAGAAATGCGTCCCGATGGAAAGTGAAGCCGCTGATGGAGAATCAGGTCAGTCTGTTCAAGTCTGAGCAGGAGCGGACAGGAATCATGACCCTAGCTCACGATTCCTATCTGATCAACCTGGGGTCTCCCAAGCCGGGCCTCTTCAGGCAATCGACCAAGGCTTTCAGAGTTGAGATGGACCGTTCCGAGCAGTTGGGAATACCTTACCTGGTCATGCACCCCGGGGCCCATACGGGCTCGGGAGAAGAAGCGGGCCTGAAATCCATAATCAGGGCGCTCAACGGGCTACTGGGAGACACTCAGGGGTACGGATTGGAAATTCTTGTGGAAAACACCGCGGGCCAGGGCTCCGCTCTGGGTTACAGTTTCGAGCATTTGGGGCAAATCCTGTCTGAGGCCGAATACCCCGAGCGTATGGGAGTTTGCTTTGACACCTGTCACGCGTTCGCGGCTGGTTACGATTTGCGGAACAGGGCATCGTACGAGAAGGTCATGGATGATTTCGACCGCATCATTGGATTGGACCGGATCAAGGCTCTGCACCTCAATGACTCCAGAAAAGGCCTGGGCATGCGCGTGGACCGTCACGAGCACATTGGAAAGGGGATGCTGGGCATGGAATGCTTCAAGCTTATTATGGAGGATGCCCGGTTCCGTCAAATCCCCAAGCTTATTGAAACCCCCAAAGATCTGGACGGCAGAGATATGGACGACGTGAACCTTGCAATACTGAGGGAGATGGGCGATTTCTGACCTCACATCCTTGACGGTACTCCGTGGAACGCGGAATTATATCTCTGAACGCAATCTGGTATGATGGGCCAATTCTGATATATTTGAGGGTCCGATAACAATCTTCCAACGAATACCGGAAGGCAGGTCTTACTTGTGAAAGCCGACATGATCATCCTGAAGACCCCTCGTGAAATCGGGATTATGCGTGAGGCGAACCGAATAGTGGCTCAAGTCTTGGAGCGTCTGGAAGAGATAGTCGAACCCGGTGTCACAACAGGCGAGATGAATCGGGTGGCGGAAGAACTGATCCACAAGGCAAAGGCCAAGGCCGCGTTCAAAGGGTACAAGATGCGCAACCAAACACCCTATCCCGCTGCGATCTGTTCTTCGGTCAATGAGGAGATCGTCCACGGCATACCCGGCAAACGCAAGCTGGTGGAGGGTGACATTGTAGGCGTGGATGTGGGCGTTATTCACTGCGGGTACGTAGGGGACGCGGCGAGAACGTATGCGGTCGGGAAGATTTCACCTGAGGCGTCCAAGCTGTTGAAGGTGACCCAAGAGGCCCTGTACAAGGCAATTGACCGCGCAACCCCGGGTAATCGGCTACGCGATGTGTCCGCTGCTGTTCAGGATCACGTTGAGTCCAACGGATTCTCCGTGGTCCGCGACTTCGTGGGCCACGGAATTGGAAGAGACATGCACGAGCCACCACAGATCCCCAATTTCAGAGGACCTGGATGGAATCCCAGGCTGGAAGTGGGAATGGTGCTTGCGCTGGAGCCCATGGTGAACCAGGGAACCTGGCGCACCAGGCTCCTGGATGACGACTGGACAGCGGTCACAGCGGACGGTAAGCTGTCCGCCCACTTTGAGCATTCCGTAGCGATAACCGACAACGGTCCGCTCATCCTGTCGGATCTGTGACTGCAATCCAACTCACGAGCAAACTGTCGAAGATGGTTCGGGTCGCTCACCGCCGGCAGCGCCGATTAAGGCCTGAACCGCTTCGCCCAAACCTGAATGGTATCTGAGGCATGTTGGGGAAAGAACCCGAGGACCTAAAGAAGATCAAACGGTACAAGATTGTCCGGGCCATAGGCGAAGGAGGCATGGGCAGAGTGTACCTGGCGAAGGACAAGATTATCCGGCGTCCGGTTGCCATAAAGGTCTTTTCCCTGGATGATCTGGAAAGCCCAAAAGCTTCCAAGAAGAAGATCATGCGGGATTTCTTCACGGAGACGCGAACCGCGGGCGCGCTCTTGCACCCAAACATCGTGGTGGTTTATGACGTCGGCAAGAAGGACGATCTCCTCTACCTGGTCATGGAGTTTGTGTACGGCAAGACGCTTCTCGATCAACATCGTTCGGCCGGCCTCTCCGTGAGGAGTTGCCTGGAGACAATCTATGAAATGGCGCTCGCCCTTGATTACGCTCATGGCGAAGGAGTGGTTCACAGGGACATCAAACCTGAGAACATCATTGTTTCCGGACGGGGAGTTCCCAAACTAACGGATTTCGGCATCGCCCGGTTTCGCGACAACCTCAAAGACAAGGCTCAAGCGGTAGTCGGTTCAGCGAGGTTCATGGCGCCGGAACAGGTGCTGCGGAGAGAGCAAGACCACCGGGTCGATATCTACCAGCTCGGAGTCGTATTGTTTGAACTCTTGACGAGGCGGAGCCCGTTCAAGGGAAGCAGTCCGGAAGATACATTGGCCAAGGTGTGTACGGAGCAGCCTCCTCCCCCGGGGCGTCACAACCCGGATGTGTCGGAGCGCGTCGACAACATTGTGCTACGCTGTCTGCAGAAATCTCCTGCCGACCGTTTTGAGACGGCCAGGGATCTAGCGGACGAGTTGGCCGGCTGTCTGAGAAACGGGGTCCATCGGGCGGCGACGCCGGATAACCATCTCGTTGACAGCCTGGGCAAATTCGAGATGTTCTCCCTATTCTCCGCAGACGAGATCCAGGAGATCATGAATGCCGGCAAATTCATAACCTGTGAGGCCGGTCAGCCCATAATCATGGAAAAGGACAGCGATTCCAATTTCTTTGTGCTCCTTGAAGGGAACGTGAAGGTTGTCAAACGTTCTCGGGTCATCACGGATTTCCTCCCTGGGGCTTGTTTCGGTGAAATCGGCGCCTTTGCAAGGCAAAAACGTTCAGCCGCAGTGATTGCGATGGATGACTGCAAGCTCCTCCAAATAAACGCTCTGCTCGTCCAGGAGCTTGACCCGCAACTCCAACTGAAGATGCTGCACAGCGTGGTGCGGAACATGGCCAGTCTTGTCATTTCTCTGGACGACGAGATAGCGCAACGCTCAGAAGAAACACCGCTGCGTGCAACCACGCACACCGTTTGCCCGTTGTGCGGCTTTGACAACAGGGCGCCTATTGAAGTATGCCCTCAATGCGGTGTTATTCCGTCCAGATATCCGTCGTCTGAACGGGAACAACTGCGGATGCGTCCGCGCGAGCCCGCCACGACCCGGGGGCGCACGACCGTAGTGACTTATGAACCCACCGAGACTATCGAGGACACGGTGTGGCTCGAAACCACCGATTCCCAGGAGGATGCGGAGGAAATGTGGGAGCCCACCCAAGCCCTGGATACCCTGTCTGTTCCGTACCCCACGGATTCCCACGAGTTTGACACACTGGACATCAGCGAGCCCAATGAAACTCAGGATACTGACTCGCTGCCAGGTCGGTTGGACGCGCTGCGACTGGAAGCCGAAGATTTGTCCGAGTTTACCGACACAATAAAAATCCATGCTCCTATGGATCCACCCGGTTCGGACACGTCCGATACACGGGAAATGTTCGAACCTACCAAAACTATCGAGATCGAGACGTTTTTGTTCTCAAAGGGTTCCCTGGATCTCGAAACCGCGGAAATTGAAGGCCCTACCGATACCACGGATTTCTCGGGCTCACCGGACAACCAGGATTCCGACGACAAGGAAAACCGTGAACCCGGGGATCGGAAAAGGTGAGTCGTGGTGGGGCTCAATCCATTTTTGTTCCTCTCGTTCCCAGGCTCTGCCGGGGAACACATACCGGGAGGCTCCGCCTCCCCCGCTTGGGGACGGCCCCTTCGCGAAAAAAGATGACTTTCATGCTTCATTGTGCCTTTGTTTCTAGGCATGTAAGTTCCTATGAAAGTCTCGTGAAAAAACCACCCCTTTCCGGGTCAACGTATGGGGTGGCTTGGAGGGCAATGCTGGTGACTTAAGAAAAAGCCAACCAGTCCCCGTCGTCACCC
>CAZGNL010000195.1:0-9062 GCA_964527475.1 uncultured Syntrophaceae bacterium | reverse complement strand
TTATTATCCATGAAAAACAGCCAGTTCTCCTTAAGTCAACAGCATTGCCCTCCAAACCTCCCCATACGTTGACCCGGAAATGGGTGGTTTTTTCACGAGACTTTCATAGAAACTTTCATGCCTGAAATTACAGGCATGAAAGTTTCTATCAATTCCAGTTCGTAGCTTTCCCGTGCTGGTCTCGTACGATCTCCTTGACAAGCGTTACTTTTCGAGGACATTTGTAGCGTGAAAGAAATTCTCTGGAGAATCTGATGAGTTCCCTTTCCACCGGTCTTGTGCCCGGCTCCGGCACTACCAGGGCCTGTATCACCTGACCTCGCATCAGGTCGTCAACCCCGCGGAGCGCGACGTCAGCCACCTGCGGATGACGTATGATGATTTCTTCCACCTCCTGACAGTATACGTTGAAGCCTGATGTTATGATCAAATCCTTTTTCAGACCCGTAAGAGTTAAGTAACCCTCTTCATCAAGGTTTCCCAGGTCTCCCGTGTGCAGCCACCCATTGCGTATCACCTGCTGAGTCTCCATGGGCCTGCCCAGGTATCCCAACATTACGTTGGGACCCTTGGCCACTACCTCCCCTTCCACCCCGGGCGGCAATGGTTTACCCTCGTCATCGTGGATTTCGATGACTACCCCAGCGATCGGCTTGCCCACAGAATGGGGCTTGTTGGGGTATTCAATCGAGTTCCACGACACCACCGGTGAAGATTCAGTGAGACCGTAACCTTGATACAGATCTATGCTGTACCGTTCAGTGAATTTCTCGTAGATCTCCATGGACAGAGCCGCGCCGCCGCTGATGGCACAAGTCAGGCTCGAGAGATCAAGGTCCGCGCAAGACGGGTGGTACAACAGACCGTAGTAGACCATGGGCACAAGACCCGTATACGTGATGCGGGCCTCCTGAAGCCATGGGATCAGCTTGGGAAAATCGACCTTCTCCACCAGGTACAACGTAGCACCCGGTTTTATGGCGCCCACCAGGTTCACCGCGGCTCCGAACGCATGGAACATCGGAATCAGGCCCAGTGCCCTGGTATGGGGACCGCCCTTGACCACTTCTTTGAGCATGTCGGAGTTAGAGTCGAGATTTCTATGAGTCAGGGTCGCGCCCAAAGCTCTACCGAGCAGGCCGGCCGTGAAAATGACGACGGCCGGATCATCGGGCGCCATGTCCACCGCCGAGAACTTGTCTGAAAAATCCTTCTCCACGTCCGCGAAGGAAACCGCATCGTCGGCAGGCTCGGTACTTATGATCACCTTAAGATAATCCGCCTTGTCTTGCAGTTTCCGGAGCTTTGGCACCTGATCGGATTTGCACACGACCACGGAAGGCTTACTCTCCGTCAGGTAATGGCTCAGCTCGTGGACAGTGGACATGGGATTCAGAGTAACTGCCATGCCGCCTACTCTCATGGTTGCAAAATAGCTTGTTACGAACTCGGGCCTGTTTCCCATAAGGATGCCCACAGGATCACCTTTCCCGACTCCGAACTTGACCAGCGCGTTTGACAGCCTGTTTATGCTACGGCTCAGATCTCCGTATGAGATGGTCTGGTCCTCGTAAACCAGGGCCGGGTGCTCGGGTATGTCTTCAGCATGACGATCCACAAGTTCGCTTAAGTTCATGTTCGCTCCAGTGTTCAAACCTATCCCCCAAGAATGGGGCTAATCAGATTAGCACACACTCCGGCCCGAATACAACAGATCGGCGCATAGACAGGAAATGAATGAAAGGACTCCGCGGGACACTACCCGTTTGTGCCAACTTTTTGAATCCGGTGCGTTTTCCCGACTTTTCGTACCGGACGCGGGGGTACCGGCCTTTCCCACACTTCATACCATTGAGGACGCATGATTCTGCGCGTCACACAGCCTGGGGCAATGACCGTTCCGGAGACGCGGACCGGTAACATCCGGGGATGCACCTTGGTCCTCGAACTACGCTCCAGATAGCATCTCGGGAAACACCGTACGCAGGGCCCGGAATCCTTGGCACAGCCCACCGGCCGCTCGATGATTGCCAGCCGATGTCTGCGGTTTTCCGGTACGGGCACAGGATAGGTCCGACTGGTTTTCAGGGGTACGGGCACGTGCTCCTTGATCATGCACGGTACCATCCTCTGACGATAAGTCACGCAGGAACCCGGCTTTGGCTTGATGAAGAACGTGTACTCCCCTGTGTGGGCGAGCACGTCTTCTCCGAAAGCAAAGGCCGACGGAACAAGGACCAGTGAAAAGAACAGGACAGGGAAAATCATGTGCAGTTGCTTCCGCATTATGAACCTCCTGTAGTATAATTATTGTAGCACCTTAGACAACTAATCTCAAGTCCTTTGTAGTATTGGGCCCGTGATATTGATCTTTGTTGCGTACGCATAACAAGCTGTGATAGACTCGATTCCCATATGAAACGGACAGGTGAGATCATGGCCCCTCCAAAGCGTGCCGTAACCCTAATCCTTGTCGCCTTGCTGACGCTGCCTCCCGTGGCCTGCGTCTGGGC
Organism: uncultured Syntrophaceae bacterium; assembly: GCA_964527475.1. GTDB lineage: Bacteria > Desulfobacterota > Desulfomonilia > Desulfomonilales > Desulfomonilaceae > CAZGNL01. Next base: position 6,549 of record CAZGNL010000195.1, on the reverse strand, counting down.
GGGACAGGTCTGGACTAAGTGTCACATTACCTGCCGCTGCTCGAGAGACAATACCGTGGGGAATTTCAACTTCGTGATACCTACGGATAGATCCCCCGACATCGGCTTTGATGCGGATCAGGCCTGCCGGGCCTACGGCAATCGGGTGTGCACGGATGGGTGTGGCGGTACAAAATATTCCTTCACGTACAAAGTGACCAGCCCGTAGGGTCTCCGGCCGCTGCTCTTCGCGTCGCATGAATTGCGGAATAGGCCGCGGTCAGGGGTCTGTTGTCCGCTTTCGTGCTTTGCACGGCCTTTTGCACAGCCGGCCCCAAACTCCCTGAACCAGCTATAGATCTATGACTGCCGCATGGGTGTGGAGGTACGTGATACCGCTTCGACATTTATAGCAAGTGTCAAAAAAGTTGACCGATATTTCAGATCCGGTTCCTGTCGGACACTGTCACCTCCGCGGATGACAGATTTCACAGATGCTTCCGGATTCAACTTCGCCGGCCTTGTGGGGGGCTGCCCCGCTTTCCTGCCCGCGGATCGCTCCTTCTCCCGGCCGGTTGATCCGGACCGCCGCGCTTCGACCGCCTTGGGGCCTCGGATTTCTTTTGTCTGTTTCCCCACGCTATCAGAATGATCGCGAGAACCAGTAGGCCGGCCCCTGCCAGGGCCGCACTTGTCCTGCCTTGCAAATACAGCAATATGAGCGAAATTGTGGCCAGCGCCAGAACCAGCGACGCAAACCAATTGCTGTAGAGGATTCTGCCTATCATTGAGAGGGCACCGTCATAGAATGATTTGGGGAATTGTTTTTCCCATTTAGTCGATCCCCGCGGAAAAGGGCTCCTGTCCGCGGAAAGATGAAAAGCCATACTCGATTTGGACCTGTTGAGTCGGAGCCCTGTTTTCGCGTCGGTGGAGTCTTCTCCGGAGGGCTCGGCCCACACCGTCGATGACGCAATTTCAATGCCGGGACAGGGTCCGAGACGCCTTCTTCCTTTTTATCATCTCCAGATAACGAGTGTAGTCCAACCTCTTGAAAGTTGTCAGCGCCTGTTTGTTCGCTTGTGCAGCCTGATCGGTTTTCCCGATCTTCTCGTACATTTCAGCGGTTTCTACGAGCATGGACGCCGACGCTCTCTCGAAATAGTCTAACGCCTCAGCATACCTTCCTGCCTTTTCGTAGAGCCTTCCGATCCGGTACAGAAATTGGGGGTCACCCTTGTGGTCACCATTGGAGCGCGCCTTCCACAGGGACTTCAGCGAAGCCGGCACAGCCTTGGAGTGGAGCCCGAGCTTACGGGCAAGCTTCAACGATCTCGTTTCCAGTTTCCCTGCACCTCCGGGGGCAGCGGGCGCCTCCAACATGACCCATGCTCTCGAATAAGCCTCAAGAGCAGCAGCGTGGTTTCCCAGTTTCTCGCGGACCGATCCTGTGGTCTTGAGAACATCCGCGAGGTCCGTGACCAGGCCAAGTTGTTCTCTGAATGCCAACGAAGTTGTCAGGCAGGGCAGTGCCTTAGCGTATTGTTTTCTCCGCATGTATTTCGCGGCCAGTTGCTCCAGCACCACTATCATTTTTACGCGATCATTGTTTTCTTTGAGTTTCTTCAACTCGGACAGAAGATCGGATATCCTCTTTCTCTTTGGCTTTGGCCGCAATTTCGGAATAGAGACGCGTACACGCTCCGGTGGATCAGACCTGTCTTCCTTTGCCTTCACTTCTCCTGCGCGCGTTGCTGCAACCCTCGAGCCGGTGGGTGGTCCGTCCTTTGCTCTGACGAACTTCTGCCGGGACAGCTTTTCAATGGGACCGATCAGGTTTGTGTACTTGCTCGATGACACCCTTTTCGCCGCTGTTGAATACATCACGGAGGCCTTCTTGTGTCGCCCGAGCGCTTTGCTGACTCCGGCCCGTGCAACCAACGTGAGGATGATTTCATCGCGAGCTTCGGTCTGAACAAAAAGCCGCAAGGCCCTCGAAAAGTACTTGTGGGCCCTCACATTGTCTCCGATTCCAAAATAGATCCTGCCCATTTCCAGGATGCACCAGGCAAACCCGCGAGTATTTCTGTTTCTTTTTGCGAGCTGCAGCGTATCTTCATACCGGACGAGCGCCTTTCGTGTGTCGGACTCCAGCAGGAATCGTCTGCCTTGAATATAGATGTCGGCCGCCACAGACGAGAAGCCTTCCACTGCTCTTTTTCGACATCGTATGTCGAGCTCCTCCAGCGATTCTACAGGCGGAGAGGTCCTTGCAGGATCCTGCTGAATGACAATGCTCTCGGCAGTGGATCGCGCCGCGGTGGCCCTCATTTCTCTTGCTCGCCGCTTGCGCTTTAGTTCAGACTTGTCACCACTCTGTTCATTCACCGGAACCCGGGTCCCGGATCGGGCCGACCGGCCGGCCCGCCGCACGGTGAAATGTTTCTTGGGGGTGACTCGCGGCCCAAGCTGCAAGATCTTCTTCTCCAAACGACGCGCGGTCTCGGGATTCTTCACGAGACCCACGGCAATCTGATAGATCTTCAAGGCCATCGCAGCCTTGCCGGTCTTCTCAAGTGATTCCCCCATAAAAAGAAATGCTCGCTGATCCAGTGGTTGAAAGGCAATAGCTTTCTCGAAATCCGCTATGGCCGCGGCGTGTTCCCCTTTCGTTGAAAGAGCGATGCCTCGGTTCGTGAGCAGCTTTCCTTTGAGGCCCTCATATTTCAAGGCCTCCGTGAAATCCCGTGTGGCTTGGTCTGGAGATCCCTTTTCCAGGTACATTACCCCGCGATTGTTCAGCGCGTTCACGTAATCGGGTTTTATCTCAAGAGCCCTTGTATAATCGGCAAGGGCTCGTACACGGTTTCCCGATCTCTTGAAGACTACGCCTCGGTCGTTGTAGTAACGGTGGTTGCCCGGATCAGTCGCGATAGCCCGGTTCAGGAGCACTATCGCTTCATTGGAGGCCCCTCTCTTCAAGGCGAGCAAAGCAGACTTGTGCAACTTGGCTGCATTCTCGGAAGGAGCGCCTTCACATGGCAAAGCTCCTGCAATGATCAGTGCCAGTGCTAATATGGGAGCCAAGCGCTTCATGGTTTTCGCCTCACTGGAGGAGAGCGCCGCGTGACAGGGCGGCCTTCATCGTTTCCCCGTCATTTCGGGCTGGGGCCCCAACAAAACCCCATAGGGTTTCTTTGCCCCGAGCGGTCCGATCACGGAGCCTTCATATCGACGAGGCCGAACTGGCCAAGGAGACTTTTCACGGTCAACGCGGCCTTGTCCAGCACAGCCGGATATTTCTCCACAAACGATGCCCGTTTCAGCCCACGCCACACGTTCAGATCTCCTCTGGCCCATGCCTTGGTGTCCATTACGGAAGGGCCCATGGCTTTGGCCGGTTCGTAACCGACCGCGGTGGCGCCGGTTGCTCCAGCCATCAAAATGACGAGTGCCATGATTGCGATTCTTCCACAAATTTTCATTATCGAACCTCCAATCCTTCACAGCAATACCTCGCGTGTCGGATTATGATTATAGCATAACTCGTTGAAAAAGGATACGCTTAACGGTCCCGACACTTACTGAACCTCCATTATCATAGCACTCGTGGCCGTTGGTTGCCAAGACCGTGTGCCTTCGCGCGGAAGCATCAAGGAAATTGCCGCATCAACAAGCCTGGTCCCTGTATGACGATCTGTCCGCGTATCCGGGACTCGTAGTTCGTATGGCAGGGTACCCGCATACTTCAAAGGTAATGGTTCACCGGGCTTGAAGCGGTTCTGGGGTCTGCCCTCACCTTCGAAGCGCCCCGAACCTGAAGGGTTACCTGCACAAGTCCCTTTTTTTCTGGCATCCGGTTCTTTGTGTGCTATTGTCTTACCAGTATTGTCGTGACTAGACTTTGATAAGAGATGGACCGGAAAGGAGCAAGATAATGAGAGAAGAAATTCAGGCGGCGCTTGATACGGTGCGCCCACAGCTACAGGCCGACGGAGGAGACTGCGAATTGGTGGATGTGGCGGATGATGGGACTGTGAAGGTGCGTTTGACCGGCGCGTGCGGCGGATGCCCTATGAGCCAGATGACCCTGAAGATGGGTATCGAAAGGGTGCTCAAGGAAAAGGTTCCGTCGGTGAAGAGCGTGGAGGCTGTAACCTAGGCCCGTATCCACACCACAAAGGATCACTCGGATAGGGGTGCCAACCCCCTATCCCAGGGTGAATCTACAAGGCATCAGGACATAGAACCCCGTTAGGGCCTCAGACGACACTCACCACTGGAATCCATTCTTTTTTGAGCGCGTCCAAGGGCGTTTTTGAGAGTACGCAAGGCAATGTGTTCACCGGCTGGATGTCGGTCTTGCATGATGGAGCCGATACGGCTTTGGTGAGCCCGGACTTCTCAAGAGTGCCCCTAGCACCTATAACGGTTGCCAAAAATAATGACATGTTGATTCTTGGGCGCCGCTGCCAGCTTGTCAGGCGGTGCGCTTATTTTCGGACAGATTTTTTTGCACTTGATAAGGCAGGCTGGAGGTTCGCGTGAGTTTCATAGATCGTTCAATTGAGGATAGCATTGCCACTATCCATCTGAATCGCGGAAAGGTGAATCCCGTCAATGAAGCGATGGTCGATGAACTGAAGGCCTGTTTTGAGGAATTGGAATCGGATCCGATTGTGAAGGCCGTTGTCCTTACCGGTCAGGGAAAGTTTTTTTCTTTCGGGTTCGACATTCCAGGGTTCCTGGACCATTCAAAAGATGAGTTTGCTCAGTTTCTCACGAAGTTCGCGGATCTCTATGCTCATATATTCCTTTATCCCAAACCGGTGATAGCAGCGTTGAACGGGCACGCCATCGCGGGAGGCGGCATGATCGCCACAGCGTGTGACTACCGGCTGATGGTGGAAGGAAAAGCCAAGATCTCTCTCAATGAGATCACTTTCGGCTCGTCGGTTTTTGCCGGGTCGGTGGAAATGCTCAAGTGCTGTGTCGGTCAAAAGAACGCTGAATCGGTGTTGTATTCCGGCGCCATGTTTTCAGCGGACGAGGCTCTGAGCCTGGGTCTCATCCATCAGAAAACCACTGAAGATGATCTCTCCGAAGATACGAAGAAGATCGCCCATGATTTCGCTCAACGCGACAGCCGAGCCTTTGAGAGCATCAAGATGCTCCTCCGAAAGCCGATAGCCGAACAGATGACAAAAACAGAGAAAGACTCCATCCGTGAGTTCGTTGATATCTGGTATTCCGAAAACACCTGGAAACTGCTGCGAGAGATAAGGATCCGTTCTTAGAGAGAGCCGCTGCCTCATTCACGAAATGGGCTGATCCTGCGACCAGGAGTTGAATTGGGCACGGTGTTCGCCGAATTCGTAGGCTGACAGAGCGAACAGAATAGCTTTTCCCGGGCAATCCGGAACACCGCACTGACATCGGAGACACACAGCTTCATGGCAGAAGTCACATGGATACAAGTTCCAATACCTTTCCCGGTGAAATGGGTGAATTGCTATTACATCGAGGATTCGATCCCCACGCTTATTGATACGGGCATCAATTCGGACGAGGGTCTGCAAGCGATACGGTCCTCAGTGGAAGACCAGGGCGGTTCACTCAGCAATATCCGAAGAATAATCGTCACACACGGCCACGGAGATCACATTGGGTTGGCCGGCAGAATCGTTGACATCAGCGACGCTGAAGTATTTGTACATCCGTGGGATAGGACCAGCCTGCTCGCTGCTCCGGGACAACCGCTGAGGGAAAGAAGCGAAAGGCTCGATTCCTTCCTGAAGGAAGCGGGAATGCCGCAGGAAGAAGCCGGCCATCTGGTGGAAACCTTGGTTCAGCGATACGATGGTGCGTTTAGCCCGCTTTCCAGGCAGACAATGCTGGAGGGGGATGAGGTTTTCCGGTTCGATGACTTCGACCTGGAGGTGATCCACACTCCCGGTCACAGCCCCGGGTCGGTGGCCCTGTTCAACCGGGCGGAAGGCGCCCTGTTTTCCGGTGACTCCCTCCTGGAAGAGATCACGTTCAACCCTGCCACGGAAACCCGCGCAGACCACAGCGCGTCCGAGTACAAGAGCTTGGCTTCATACCGCGCGTCTTTGGACCTCATGGATAGTCTCCCGATCAAGAAGGTTTTCCCTGGACACGGATCACCATTTTCCGATGTTGAGAAGACCATCACCAGACTGCGAGGCCATCACCTGGACCGTAGCAAGAAAATAGTCTCGATTTTGAAAGAGTGGAAAGCACGGAAGCACGATGGAAAAGGAGCAACGAAGTTGGAGGTGGCAAAAGAACTCTTCCCATCGGCCGTAGGCGTGGAACTCTTCCACCGGTTGGCCGCGGTTCACGTCCACCTGGTTGACCTGGAGGACAGGAGTTTGGTGATCCCGGTCACACACAAAGGGAACCACACTACGTATGTAACCTCAGCATGATTCGCACGGATTCGCTTTTTGAAGAGTAATCTGGGGCATGACTGTCCGGTTAAGTGCTGAGCATTCTCTGTGAGTCCGCCCAGCAAGGCGCGTTTTGGAGGGTGTCCTTTGGGGGGAC
>CAZGNL010000194.1:0-9068 GCA_964527475.1 uncultured Syntrophaceae bacterium | reverse complement strand
TTCCGAACAAGACTATCAGACTCCCAAACTGGGGGGATCGCGGTGAACCATTACGATCCTCCTAAGAACCAACCGTAATGTCCTCTTGGGAACACTGACGGCCATATCAGCCCCCATGTCCGGCCACACCGGAAACGCCCTTGCCCGCTACAATGCAGGCAAAGCCTCCCCAAGAATCAATCAGACAAAATAATCTACATCTTTACGCGTTACATTAAATAGGAAAGCTTGAGGGTTTGTCAATCAAATTCACGCTTGCACGGTAATCCTTCAGTTTCACGGGGCAGATATTTTCATCGATCATGTCATTGCCCCCGCGTAAGTGAATGGTTACCTTGCACGTTTCGTTCAGCGGCTCGCACCACTGGACACCCCGTTTCTAGGTTTCAATTGCTTTCAGTGATCCCGTCAAGCCTCGCGTACTCAATTCTCCATGACTTTATGAATTTCTGATACTCTCTCAATCATACGATCCAAGCCATAGTCTCGACGTAACATATCGTAACGGTCTTCGCATTCCTCCCCTGCCCGATGTCAACTGAGGTACTTAAGGGCGTCCCTCCTCGTCCTATCAGTCATGGCCTGACTTGACCCCTTTTCTTTTGCCGTGGGAAACTGTATGATCCTTGTTAGACATAAACACATGATCCGGAGGAACAATGTCCGAACAAAAGGCGGAAATCGTAGCCAAGAAACTTCAAGATGAAAGGAGCAAAAGAGTAATCTCTTGTCGCTCATTGCATATTGAATCAAAACTCCCGTGTTCAAGGTGGAGCTTTCCGAAGAGGTCCCATAGATGAAATAGTGAATGAATTACAGCGTCATGGTATTGGGATTGTTCAGATGAAGTGTCCGGAGCAAAAGGTTTGGGGAGGTGTTCTGAGAAAGTATTCTTGGCAGCCATTAGGAACAAAAGGAACCGTGCAATATAGATTCGCAAGAATAATGTTTCCGGCTTTTGTATGGTACACGAGAATAATGTGGAGAAAGATTGCCAGGGAAGTCGTATCAGAAATGAAAGATTGGACGAAATCAGGCTATGAGATAGTTGGCGTTATTGGTATTGCCACTTCTCCTTCTTGTGGTGTCAACACGACATTTGATCTGCCGAAATCATTTGAATTCAGCCCCGGTCTCAAATTGGAAGACCTTGAAAGAGAATACATGAGTAACTATTATTTGGAGCACTTAACCATATCAGGAGAAGGCGTTTACTTCTCAGAACTGAAAAAGGAAATGAAGAAGAACAACATCAAAGTCAGATTCTATGAACACGATCCTTTTTCAGACATTAAGGGACAAGAAGTTGAATTTGCACTGTAATGGTTCACCTGGCTTGAAGCGGTTCTGCGCCCGGCGCCGCTGGAGGGCCCACTCGACGTGGTGTCAATAGGTTCTCCACGATATATCCGTTCTTCGACCAAGTAGGCCCATCCCTCGATATCCCCGTGTCCCCGTGCAAAGCATAAACCCAAAGCCTTTCTCGAAGCGCCCACGCCCCCTTTCCAAACCGACATCAATATTCGTCACAGTTCGAGGCCCTCCAATCGGATGCGAGGTCCCGGTGCCTGAACCATTTGCACCTGCGCGGTAGACTCTGAGGGTCCTGCGTCCGGCCCATGTAGCACTTCCTGCCGAATACCTTCTTTCCTGCGTCTGTCACGCCTACTACCACTTGGCGCCAACAGACCGACCAATAGGTCTCTCTTTCCTGTGCATGTGCCGCTTGCAAAGAAGCGCCCATTAGAAGCACTCCGATCACAACTAAGCGGATGCCCATTCCGATCATCCCCATCTCCTTTCTACTTGGATGATATGCCTGACGCAGTCCAACATAGCACGCCAATATCCCAAAGTCTCGCAATTGCGAACGGATTTGATATACTCAGGGCAATCCTCTACAGGAGGTATATGCCATGCCGAATCGTTCAGAAGACTGGCTGGCTCAAGCTGTCCGAGATATGGAGCAGGCGTGGGCTTCCAGGTCGGAAGCCCGGCACGAATGGGCATGTTTTGCCGCCCAACAGTCGGCGGAAAAGGCTGTGAGGGACCTGCACCTTTCAGTAGGTCAGGAAGCGTGGGGCCATGTAGTTGCCGGGCTGTTGACTGAGATCCCCTCCGCTCCGCCTCAAGACCTGGCCGACAAGGCAAAAGTCCTGGATAATTTTTGCATCCCGACTTACATGCCATAAAACAGAGGCGCCGATGAAACATGAAAGTCCATTCCGTTGTTCGCTGGTCCGGGGCTTCGCCTCGGACAGGGCGCATAAAGAAAGAGCGCGCACGCTGCGCATGGACTTGGAGGAGAGACTCATCTCCCCTCCAAACCACCCCATACGTAGACCCGCAAAGGGCTGGTTTTTCCACGAGACTTTTATCGGAACTCGCTACGCTAACGGGCACCCTGCGGGAGCGCCGTTTGAGCACTACGGGCCTATACAAAGTCAGGAGGCGATTCGATATGCCGGTGAGATCATTGAATTCGTCCGTGTTCAGATGGCCTGACCGACGCAAGGTAGACACAGCGGTTCGTGACTGGGCCGCAGTGGCCGTCCAAGAACGCCCAGAGGTAATCAGGCTCGGGTACTTTGGGTCGTAAGCCCGCGGAGACTGGGGCGTGGGGAGTGACCTGGATCTGCTAGTCATAGTTGACCAGACCGACGAACCGTTTGAGCGCCGTTCTTTGGCTTGGGATCTCCGTGAGCTTCCCGTTCCCGCTGAATTGATCGTGTACACCTTGGCTGAATGGGACTCCCTTCGGAATCAGGGCGGTCGTTTTGTTCGCACTCTGGAGCGGGAAACGGTCTGGGTGTGCGATAAGAAAGATTGGCGAACCACAGAGGCACGGACAAGACAAGAAATGACAGAAGGTGTAGCCACAGAGGTCACAGAGGGCACAGAGCCAGACAAAGAAGTTATCTTTCCGTCTTCTCTGTGTCCTCTGTGACCTCTGTGGCTGAAATATCTTTTCTTTGCTTCTTGCGGTTCGGCCTTGCACTCGCTTTCCCGCCTTGATACAGATAGATTGCTCTTGGCGCATTGCCCTGGGAAGGCAATCCGGCGGACATGCGCGGGCATCGGATTCACGGACACCAGGAGGATACTCAAATGTTTGGAAGAGGCCCCGGGTTGGTCGGACTAATCGCCGTGTTTTGCTCTCTGACGCTCTTCGTAAGCTCAGCACTCGCGGCTGATCCTTTCCGGATCGGAGTGAGCGTGCCACTGACCGGCATCTTCGGCAAAGCGGGAAGTTTGGTCAAAGACGCGTACACCATGTGGAGCGAGCAGGTCAACGGAAAGGGCGGGATCAACGGCCGCCAGGTTGCGCTTACATTTTACGATAACAAGAGCGACCCCGCCACAGGGGCAAAGCTGGTGGCGAAGCTCATCAGCGGTGACAAAGTGGACCTAATGTTGGGGGGATTCGGAAGCAGCCTGGTCTTTGCCGAGAGCGCGGTGGCGGAAAAGTACGGGTATCCGTTGATCAGCGGGGGCGCAAGTTCAAACAAGCTTTTCACTAGAGGCTTCAAATACTATTTTGCCACCCTGGGAAAGGCCACCGAAGAGGTTCGCGGTTGTGTGGATATTTTCAATGCTGTGGACCCGAAACCCAAGACAGCGGCCATTATCGGCGCGGACATTCTTTTCACGTCCCTGGCCTGTGAGGGATACAAGAAGTACTGCGAAATGAGCGGCATACGGATCGTTCACTACGAACTCTTTCCCATGAAACTTCATGATTACAATTCGCTGTTGATGAAGGTGAAGAAGAAGAATCCCGATGTCCTGCTCGTGGGCTCGCATCTGCTCGTGGCAATGAGGACGATCAAGGCCATGAAGGAAACGGACTTCAGCCCCAAGGCGGTTGCCTTCAGCTACGGACCGACCGTTCCGAAGTTCGTGCAAGATCTCAAGGCCGACGCGGAGTATGTCATAGCAGCCTCCGAATGGACTCCCAATCTACCTTACAAAGGCCCGGTCTTCGGGACCGCGGCTGAATTTAACAAGGCCTACTTCATGCGATTCAACCGCTATCCCGACTACGTGGAAGCCGCGGCCGCGGCCGGCGCGGTGGCACAGCAGCTTGTCATGGAAAAGCTCGGGCTGAAGCCTCCTCTGTCGAAAAAGGATCGAACCGCGGTTATGATGGGACTCCACGCCGCGTCATTCGATACCTTCTACGGCAAGGTGGAGTTCGGCGAGGACGGCTCAAATGCAGATCATCCTCCTGTAGCGGTGCAGGTCCAGAAAGGCAAACTCAAGAACGTGTACCCGCTCGAGCACGCGGAGGCGAAGATCCTCTATCCTTTCAAGCCCTGGAAGAAGCGACAGTAAGGGCCGTTAAGCGGGGTCCTGTTTGATGGACACGGTACTTGTTCAAGCAATAATCACCGGGCTTTTGCTGGGCGGAGTGTACGCCGCGTATTCAGCCGGGTTTTCATTGATTTTCGGAGTAATGGGAGTAGTGAACCTGGCCCACGGCGAATTGATAATGCTGGGAGCCTTCACCTCTTATTGGATGTTTCAGATACTGAATGTGGATCCGTATCTGAGCGCTCCTATTGCCGCGGTATTCCTTTTCGGGTTGGGGTATGTAGTTCAAAAATACATAATAAACAGGGTGATAGACCAGCCACCTATCATGAGCTACATTCTGACCTTCGGGATTCACCTTGTGGTCGCCAACATCGCCGTCAAACTCTGGACCCATGACTTCAGATCGGTTACCACCACCTACTCCGGGGCCAACGCGGCATTCTGGGGTCTCAATGTTCCCTATGCTCGGTTAGCCACGTTTTGTTTGGCCCTTATGGTGATCGGTTCGCTATGGCTGTTTGTGAACCGCACCGAGACCGGCAGGGTCATACGCGCCACTTCTATGGACAAAGACATGGCGCGACTCCTGGGTGTAAACGTCCGTGAGATCTATGCTCTAACCTTCGGCATCGGAGCCGCGATAACGGGTCTGGCCGGCGCGTGCATCAGTCCTTTTGTCATAATATTTCCGGAGATGGGTCTGGAATACACTATTGTGGCATTCTGCGTGGTGGTGCTCGGCGGAATGGGATACATTCCCGGCGCACTCTTGGGCGGACTCACCCTGGGAGTGGCTCAATCGCTCGCGGCAACGTACCTCAGCGCGGGAGTATCGGTCGCGGTCACATTCATGATTCTGTTTTTCATGTTGGTTTTCCGTCCCAGGGGCATTGTCGGCAAAGGATTCATAGCATAGCAGCGCTTTCCCATGAACAATCAAGCCGGTGAAAAGACGTTTTGGATCTGCCTTGTCCTAATCTCAGGTACTGTGTGCCTGATCCCGGGGGTTACGCAATCCCAATATTTCATCAGGATAGTAGCGCTCGTGATGTTCTGGATCGGCATGGCGGGTTGCTGGAATATTGCATGCGGGTACACCGGGTACATCGACTTTGGTCCGGTAGTCTATTTCGGAATAGGCGCCTACACCACAGCCCTGGCCATGACCCGGTTTGGGAGCCCCTTTTTCCCGGCGATCGCTCTGAGCGGGCTTGCCGCGGCCCTGATCGCTGCGCCAATGGGACTGACCACCCTCAGGTTAAAAGGAGCGTATTTTGCCATTGCTACTCTTGCGTTTGCGGAAACCATGAAGCAGTTCACCCTTGAATTTGATCGCGTCCTCGGTATTTCCTTTTTTGAGGGCAGCCACGGCATCACTCTGCCCATAACTAGTTATGATGACACTTTTTTCTACTATTGCACATTTGTGGTGACGTTGGCCGTGGTCTTGACTCACCATTGGATCGAACACTCCAAATTCGGGCTCGGCTTGAAGGCCGTCCATGAGGCCGAAGGCGCCGCGGAGATCGCCGGCGTAAACACCACCGGCACGAAGCTGCGAGCTTACATGATCGCCGCCGCTTTTCTGGGCGCCCTGGGCGGCATTGAAGCTTACTGGATTACGTACATCACTCCCAATGATGTTTTCAATGTTCACAAGACAGTCCAGATGGTGATCATGACTCTCCTCGGGGGCATGGGAACCATGCTGGGACCCGTTGTGGGAGCGTCCGTTCTAACCATAATATACGAGATCCTCGGCACCACGTTTGTGGAATACTACCTGATCATGGTCGGCGTCATAGTTATCGGCATCGTGCTGATCATGCCGCAGGGCATCGTAGGCACCATCAAGCAACGGAAACGGATTAGATTCCTGTGAACGCTCATGTCTCAAGAAGACCAGGCGCACCGAAACACAAAAGACTCGACATCCTAGTGGGTTATGCCTGCAGGGGCGTAGCATGTGCTACGCCCTCTTGGATAGACGGGCAGTCCCGCCACGTGGAAGCTCACTCCTTCCCTGACAACATGGGTCAACATTTATGGACATCCTGGAAGCAATCGAATTGACGAAACACTTTGGCGCTCTCGCCGCGGTTGACGGAGTTAGCTTCTCCCTGAAAGAAGGCGAGATTTTGGGGCTCATCGGCCCAAACGGCGCGGGAAAGACAACGACATTCAATATGATCGTGGGGATGCTTCGGCCCACCGCAGGGAGAGTGATTTTTGAAGGGAAGGACATAACCGGGATGAAACCTCATCGTATTTGTCGTCAGGGTGTTGCCAAGACATCACAGGTCATGGAGCCGTTCAAGGCGATGACCGTCCATGACAACGTGCTGGTAGCGGCACTGCACGGCGGCCGGATGAGAATGCGCAAAGGTCGTGAAAAGGCCGATGAGGTGCTGGCATTCGTGGGGCTCGTGGAAAAGAGAGACAGGCTCGCGGGCGCGGTCTCCGTGCCGGACAGACGGAGGCTTGAACTGGCCAGGGCGCTTTCCACCGGCGCGAGGGTCCTGCTCTTGGACGAATGCCTGGCAGGACTCACGCCCACGGAGATCGACGAAGCCCTGGAGATATTGAGAAGTATTCGGGATCTGGGGAAGTCGCTCATTGTGGTAGAACATGTGATGCGAGCGGTCATGGGGATCTCAGATCGGATTGTGGTCCTCAACCACGGCGGAAAAATCGCTGAAGGCGCCCCGGAATGGGTGGCGAACAGGGAAGAGGTGATCGAGGCCTACCTGGGCAGGGACTGGCCGGAATCCGAAAAAGGGGCGCTCTGAAGAAATTGACTTTCAGAGTGAACCTCTTTGCTCTGGTTCCCAGGACCCGGGGCATTCATAAGGAAATCGAGGAGGCAATGAAATGAACGGTTTTGAATTCTGGCAGAAGTGGTTGTTCGTGGTGGGGGTGATCATCACAGCATTTGGAGTGTTCATGGCGTTCTTCAGTGGCACAAAGCTCTTCTTTGTATTCGACAGTCAGATCAACCCGGTTTTCTGGCCGTCGAGCCCCATGTCCCCCGAGGCCGCTCTATTTCAGCAATGGGCTTACGGAGTTTGGGGTTCAACCATCGCGGGCTGGGGGGTCTTTGTAGCCTTCATTGCCGCGTATCCGTTCAAAAACAAGGAGAAATGGGCGCGAAGCTGCCTGGTTGTGGGCCTACTCGTCTGGTTCCTTCCGGACACGGCCATTTCCCTGTCCCACAAGGTCTACTTCAATGCGATCTTCAACGCGGTTGTGCTGCTCGTGGCCATGTTGCCCGTGATCTGCACAAAGAAGTTTTTTGCTTGATCAAACCGCAGAGGCGCAGAGCAGAGAAGAGAAGAGTATTTAGCCACAGAGACACACAGAGGGCACAGAGAAGAAGGGGTCTCTCCGTGCTCTTCTTGAGCTTACATCTTGGGACGGATCAATTCAACCTCGGCATTGACATTCGCGGCAGCAGCGCTCACAATCAAATGGAATATTGGATATTGTCTTGTGGAAGAAACACCTATGTCGTCCAAGAAAATACAATTGATCATACGTGACGCGGGCCTTGCATCCCGACGCGGAGCCGAGGAAATGATCCGGCATCGTAGGGTGACCCTGAACGGAGAAGTGGTGGAAAACCCCGCTGAGGCCGCGGACCCCCATAAAGACCACATCAAGGTTGACGGCCGCCTCCTGCAAACGGCTGAATCCGCAAAGAGCTACCTGCTGTTCAACAAGCCTCGCAACGTGGTATCCACCTTGAACGATCCCGAGGGTCGCCCGTGCCTGGGAGATCTCCTGAAACGCTTCAGGAAGAGGCTCTTCGTGGTTGGTCGGCTCGACTTTGACGCTGAAGGATTAATGATACTCACCAACGACGGGGACCTTGCCCAAAAACTCAGCCATCCATCCCATAAGGCGCCCCGTACCTATGTGGTAAAAATCAGGGGAAACCCTGAAGACAAACAACTCAACAGAATCCGAAAGGGAATGAGTATCGGAGACCGCGAACGGATCGGGGATGTCCAGTGGAACGTTATCAGACGTCAGAAAAGCTCCACCTGGGTGAAGTTGGTTCTCTTTGAAGGCAAGAAAAACGAGATCAAACGGATCTTCCAGCGCATCGAGCATCCGGTTCGTAAGATACGGAGGACCGGATTCGGACCTTTCCGCCTCGGGAGGCTGCCGTCAGGGACATGGCGAGATCTAACCGAATCCGAGATGAGAAAGCTGGCCGCTCTATTGCGATCCAACAAAGGCTAAGGCGTGATAGGACGCATGGAGGGCCGCTTGGCCGAGTCATGCACCATGTGGGACAGCGTAGGCCCAAGGAAATAAATTGACACGACCCGCGGCAATCCTCTAAGCTGACGGAACATGAGGCGACCCGGTGAGGGAGGGTATCACTATGGCGGTAGGAAGAGTCGCACGAGTCACTGAGGTTATTGCGGGTTCACCCAACAGTTTTGATGAAGCGGTCAAGCTCGCGTTCGATCGGGCCAACGCCACCTTGAGGAACATCACCGGCATGAAGATCGTCGAGTTCAGTGTGATGGCTGAAGCCGGTGATATTCAAGAGTACCGTGTCAGGGCCGAAGTCATTTTTGTCCTGGAATAGCTCCGGAGTTACCGTATTTATGTTTGAAACGCATCGGAGTTGCCTCATACTAACCTACATGCCTGAAATAACAAGCACAACGAAGCATGAATGTCTTTTCCGTTGTTCACTGGTCCGTGGCTTCGCCTCGGACAGGGTACTCCAAGAGCGC
>CAZGNL010000193.1:0-9159 GCA_964527475.1 uncultured Syntrophaceae bacterium | reverse complement strand
CTCAATCGCCCCACGCGCAGTGGCTCCCCTCCAAACCACCCCATACGTTGACCCGTAAAGGGGTGGCTTTGTCCACGGGACTTTCATGCGAAGTTGCGTTCAAAGCAGTACAGTGTACAGGTGAGGGACCGAGTCTCAAAATCCCCCCTAACCCCCCTTTTTCAAAGGGGGGGACCTGAACCACCCCCCTTTAGCAAAGGGGGGCAGGGGGGATTTTTCCCTTCCGGACTTGAGCCATATGTTCCCTCTTTGAAAGCGCATTGGAATCAGGGGAGTTTGAGGTCGTATTCATCCAGCAGGCGGAGAATTTCTTCCGCTGACTCGGCTTGTTGCACGGTGTTTTTCAGAATGGGGTCCTTCAAGAGCCTGGAGATCCGTGCCAAGGCCTTGAGATGGTCACCGGCGGAGTTGTCGGGGGCCAGGAGCAAGAAAAAGAGATAACTGGGTTTTGAATCCATGGCGTCGAAATCAATCCCCCCGGGGCTTCTACCGAAGCTCGCGACCAGGCCGTCCAAGCCCGCGAACCTCCCGTGGGGAATCGCGATCCCCCCATCGATTCCAGTGCTGCCCAAATTTTCGCGCTCGATCAGACTCTTAACCAGGTTGCGCTGATCAAGGGTGGAATCAGCCTGAACGATCGGCCCTACGAGTTCCGCAAGCACTTCTGATTTGGTTTCCGCGCGGAGCGACGGAATGATTCCATTTGTGACGATGAGGTCAAGAATCCTCATAATATGCTGTTCCTATCAAAATGAATAGACTGGGAAGTTCCGTCTTGGACCCACTATCCAAGAGGGCGTAGCATGTGCTACGCCCCTACGGCCATAACCCATCAGGATGCCGTCGCTCCATGCTCCGGCTAGTCACTTCACATGTTCTGGGGTACTATGAGCCCGTAATTACCGTCCTTTCTACGATAGATCACGTTCACCGTCTGGCTCGATGCGTTGTTGAAGACAAGGAATTCCTGACTCGTGAGATCCATTTGCATGGCGGCTTCATCAACGGACATGGGTTTCACGAAATAGTTCTCCGTGCGGACCACCACAGGCTCTGCTTCGTCCTCGAAGCTCTCTTGCTCGTAGATGTCCCTGCGCCACCGTATTTCTTTTCCTGGTGAAGGCTTGTGTTTTCTAATCTTGGATTTGTACTTCTTGACCTGGCGCTCGATCTTTTCCATGACCAGATCAATAGCAGCGTACATATCTTCGTGAGATTCCTCTCCCGCGATTCGGATTCCGTTTGCGTTGATCACAACCTCGGCGATCTGACGGAATTTCTCGACCTTCAGGCTCACATTGCCTTCCAGCGGTCTGTCAACATACTTTTTCAGCCGTGCCGTCTTGTCCTGCACATAGCTTTTCAAAGCTTCGGAGGGTTCCATGTGTCTGAAAGTCACTGACGTTTTCATTCAAAGCACCTCCTGGAATGAGTAATCAAGAGGATCTGAAACTCAGAACCTCTTTCTTCTCTTGCTGGACGATGGTATGTCCAGCATTTCTCTATACTTAGCGACAGTTCTCCGGGCTATACGAATGTCGTCCCTTGCCAGCAGATCCACTATCTGTTTGTCACTGACCGGCTTGCGAGAGTCTTCATTCTTGACGATTCGGAGAATCTGATTCTTGACGGACTCGGATGCTATGGCATCTGTGCCGTGGCTGATCGCTGAGTTGAAGAAGAACTTCAGCTCGAAGATGCCGCGTGGAGTCTGAACGTACTTGTTTGTGGTGACTCTGCTTATGGTCGACTCGTGCATATCAATGTCCGCGGCCACATCTTTGAGTACCAGGGGCTTGAGATAGTCCATTCCCTTGTCGAAGAATTCTCTCTGAAACTTCAGAATGGACTCGGTCACCTTGTGTATCGTCCTCCGGCGCTGATGAATGCTGCGAATGAGCCACACCGCGCTTCGCATCTTCTCTTGAATATAATCCTTTGCGTTGGAAGAGGAAGCCCCGGAAGAAAGCTGCTCCTGGTAGAATGAGCTTATTCTCAGCCCGGGAACCCCGTCGTCGTTGAGGACCACTACGTAATCGTCTCCAACTTTGATCACAGAGATATCCGGAACCACATAGATCGTATCCTGATCAAGAAAAGGTCTTCCCGGCTTGGGTTCCAGAGCTAAGATCGCCTTTGACGCCTTCTTGATCTCATCCAGTGGGACCTTGAAGTGGCGAGCCAGCCTGTCGAGCCTTCCTTGTTGAAGAACGTCGAAGACCTCCTCGATGATTTTCACCGCCAGAGGATCCGGGGGATCGAGCAATCGCGCTTGATTGAGCAAGCATTCCTGCAGATTGCGGGCCGCGACGCCTGATGGGTCGAATTCTTGCACACAGGCCAGCACTCGCTCCACTTCATTGGCGTCCACTCCAAGCGAGACGGCCAACTCGTCAATCTCAATGTCAAGGTAGCCTCTTTCATCAATGTTGCCGATGATCTGCAGAGCTATCTTGCGGTCTTCCTCCGCCAGCGGGCTCATCCGAAGCTGATCGAGCAGGTACCGGAACAGGTTGTCGTGGTATGTGACCCTCGTCTCTATGGGCGGCAGATCGTCTTCGACGCTTCGAATCGGGGACCTGTCGGCTCCGTAGCTCTCCAGGTAACTCTCCCAATCTACGCCGAAAACATCGGCCGACTCGGAATGCTCCGGCTCCTTTGTCAGCCGTTCCAGTGATTCCGCATCGGTCCTGCCGTCGTTTTCCGTATCGGGCAACGGTTCTTCGAGGTTGGTCGTCTCCAGCACAGGATTCTCTTTCATCGCCTCCTCCAGCACATCGACCATCTCAACATGATTGTACTGAAGCAGCCTGATGGCCTGCTGAAGCTGGGGCGTCATGACCAACTGCTGAGTCTGACGCAACTGCTGTCTTATCTCAAGTGCCATTTGGATTATCTGAGGTCACATGCTGAACTTTTCCCCCAGGTAAACTTCCCTGGCGCGTTCGCTGGCCGCTATGGTTTCAGGATCACCATGCTCCAGGATACAACCGTTGTCCAGCAGATATATTCTATCACATACTCCCAGTGTCTCTCTAGTGTTGTGATCCGTGATAACTACTCCGATGCCGCGATTCTTGAGTTCCGAAATGATCTTCTGGATTTCCAGCACTACGATGGGATCCAGGCCGGCAAAAGGCTCATCGAGCAGGATGAAATCAGGCTCGGTCACGAGAGCCCTGGTGATTTCGAGCCGCCTCTTTTGACCGCCGGACAGGCTGTCCGCGCGCTGGTTCTTGAGATCCGTGATGTCAAGCTCCGCGAGGAGTCGGTCCAGTTTTCGGCTCCGGCGGGACTTGTCCGGTTCCACGGTTTCCAGGATAGCCTCAATATTCTCACTCACGGTCATTTTTCGAAAAACAGAGGTCTCCTGCGGCAGATAGTTGATACCCAGGCGCGCGCGTAGGTACACCGGCAGGTGGGATATGTTCTGGCCGTTCAGGTACACTCGACCACTATCGGGTTTCACCAGCCCGGTTATCATGTAGAACGTGGTGGTTTTTCCCGCGCCGTTGGGTCCCAGCAATCCCACGACCTGGCCCGAACGAATATTAAGGTCCACTCCGTCCACGACCCGTCGGCCGCCATACTCCTTGACCAGACCGTTGGCGGTCAATTCTCTTTGGCTCGTGATTACTTCTCTCTCTTCTTCTTTGCCGGGCGAATTATCGTCCGGATTCGCTTCTGTTTCCCTCTACGCATTTCCATCCGGCCCTCATGGATGTAGAAGATAATTGTGTCCGCTACTATGGAATCCCGTCCCTGCCAGAGACTAGGCAGAGGACCCGGGGAATTGCCCCTCTTCAGGGTGAAGGTACCCTTTGCATGGTCGTAGACGGCTTCTCCTGACACTGCCATCATGTCACCCTGGACAATCTTGACATTGCCCGACGCGGCAATGGACTCGAGGTTGCTCAGATCCTCAAGCTTGTGCATCGGGCCCTTGGCCGCCGAGCGAGAACGCGAGCGACGTTTATCGCTGAGCCACAGAAGCTCAAGATGGTCGCAAGTCAGCGTCAGATCTCCCTGCTCAGCCTTGACATTCGAGTCATATACGACCCTCTTGCCGATAGGCAGCATCTCGGCTTTGATGTGATCCGCGGTGATCTCAATGTCCTCGTCCGACACGAATCCCAAGACACCCGTGCCTTTTCGGGCCTCCCCGCTGTTGGAGGAGCCCGAGCCGGGATCCTTCTCTGTGCCGTCAACCGATTCCGCGTCCGCGGCCGGCGTAAACGAGCCCACGGCAAGCGCCAAAATGAAACAAAGGATCGCTCGTTTCATGGGAGTTTTCCTTTTCTACATGGGCAGTCTTTGCCCGGGTTCCACCCATTTCACGTTAAGAAGCCGGGTCTTGACATTCCGTTCGATGCGGACCTCCTGCCTATCAACAAAGAGCTTCAACCCTTTACCGGTCACACGAATATCGCCTCCGTCCAGGGATACCCGCGAGCGCGCTGCAATAATGCGCTCCTTGTCCGAGTACTCGATCTCATCGGCCCGGATCACGAAGCCCTTCATGCGCACGACCACGTTTCCTTTGGCTCGTACGCTGCGAGCCTCCTTGTCCAGCTCTCCCGATTCCGCGGTCAGAACGATTTCTTTGGCTGAGCCTCGACGATAAGTCACCGTTGTCTTGCCAAGAGTGACCTTGTCCAGCGAATTGGACACCCGCGCGCTTGCAGCTTCCAATTCAAATGGATGGGCCCCCGGGGACGAGTAAACGAAATTGTCGATACGGATTCCGTCCTCAGTAGTGACCGGTCCTGAAAACTCTTGCGTCTTATCCCTGAAATAGCGGGAAGCCGTGTACCCGGAAGCAAGAACCACAATAGCGATCAGAGCCAAAAACTGGGCCGCCCTTTTTATGCTCTTCAGGCGATACCAGCGCTCCATTTCTTTGTGATTCATGCAACCCTCCCGAAGCTTATGAGGAATCACCCGCTCCTCAGGCCCGGCGTCTCACAAGAATTCGCCGCACAATGCTCGGAAACCGATCTGCCGTCTACTCGTAATACCGAGCCATGGCCAGGTCCCATTTGCCCTGCGCCTTCATGATCATCTCTACGATTTCCCGGGCCGCTCCCCGGCCACCAGGGCGACGCGTCACATAATCGGCCGAACCTCGCACCTCAATAGGCGCCTCAGGGACGGTAAACGCCAGTCCTATTCTCTTGAACACCGGTATGTCCACCACATCGTCACCCAGCATCGCAATCTGATCCGGTTCCAGGTGCAGCGCTTCTTTGAGTTCCTCGAGGATCGGCTTCTTATCCTTGATGCCCTGGTACACAAGCGATATTCCGACTTCTGCGGCGCGCTTGTTTACAACATCCGAACTTCTTCCCGTAACCAGGGCCATTTCGAGACCGAATCTCTTAGCAAGCTTTATACCATGTCCGTCTCTAACATGAAAGGATTTTAGCTCCAGATCCCCTGGGCCCAGTGTGATACTCCCGTCTGTAAGCGCCCCATCTACGTCAAAGATGAGGAGACGAATTTTTTTTAGCCGCTCATCCAAAGTGGAACCACTTGGCCTGGTTTCCAATGAAGCGGTCGCCCCGGGGGGCGTTGCTGTCTCTTCCCGGGGGACCAGTCCATAGATTTCCCGAAGGTTCGTGACCAGTGATTCCAGATCACTCAGTACGATCGAGTTGGGCCCGTCGCAAAGCGCGTTCTCCGGATCAGGGTGCGCCTCCATGAATATTCCGTCCGCTCCGGCCCCGACCGCGGCGCGGGCAAGATGAGCCACAAGAGAACGGTCTCCCCCGGAACAACCGTCACCGCGACCCGGAAGCTGCGCGGAATGGGTTGCGTCAAAAACCACGGGGTATCCGAAGCGTTTCATCCGGACTATCGATCGCATGTCCACGACGAGATCCTGATAGCCGAATCCGGAACCCCTTTCCGTGATCATGATGTTGTGGCTGCCGGTGGAAGAGACTTTCCCAATAGCGTGAACCATGTCGTCGGGGGACATGAATTGGCCTTTCTTCACATTCAATGCCTTACCCGTGCCGGCCGCGGCCACCAGCAAATCCGTCTGGCGGCTGAGGAAAGCGGGAATCTGTATGAGGTCGAGCGCCTCTCCCGCGACCGAGGCCTGGTCCGGAGTATGAATATCTGATGTGACAGGGAGGCCCGTGGCTTCTCTGATGCGGACAAGGATTTCCAGGCCCTTTTCGAGACCAGGGCCTCTGAATGAGGTTATGGACGTTCTATTGGCCTTGTCAAAGGAGGACTTGAAGACTATGGGCGCGCGTGTCACGTCACGCACGCGAGCCACTTCCTTGGCCACATCCATGGCCAGTTGTTCCGATTCGATCACGCAGGGTCCCACGATAAAAAAGAGCCCGCCACCCGGCGTGAAACTGTAATTTCCCACGTCGACACACCAGGCGTCGGACGGAGATCCATTCATGTGTTTCCTCCCGGCTTCTAGTCAGTTATACCAATGCGCAATCAAGAGAGTGAGATCGGTTTCTTGGGTGCCACTGCCGGTTTGCCCAGCAGTGCTCTTTATCACTTGTTTGAACGCGCATTGGTATTACACCGCTTCGCATAAAAGTCCTCCGTAGGCTCCGGCCCCAAGTAGGGGAGGCGGAGCCTCCCGGCATGCATTCCCAGGCAGAGCCTGGGAACGAGAGGGAGAGGGCGTAGCATGCTACGCCCCTACGGCGCAAACCCAGCATCGATGCCGTCCGGACGAAGCCCGCGGTGTCAAGCGTGTCTCATGGCCGGCTCTTCAAAGGGGGGTGGGAGAGGATTTGCCCTGCTAAGGGCCTGTCACGAAATAACGCCGGCATTCTCCTGTAGGGGCGGACCTATGTGTCCGCCCTTTCCCGTGCGCTCCCTTACATTGGGGCAGACACGCAGAGCCTGCCCCGGACACCGATCCGGGGTCTGCCCCTACAATTGGGTCAGCAACCTGATGCAAGGTTTATTCTGTGACACACCCTAAGGCGTTGCAGTATCCGACGGTTCCTTCGACAAATCAGTGGTCACGTTCAGCTTATCATCACCGATTTCAGCGCGGTCCTTGGCGTAATCAACGCACGCGGCTATGTACGAGGCAAAGAGGGGATGTGGGGCCATAGGACGTGATTTGAACTCAGGATGGAATTGGCAGCCGATGAACCACGGATGATCTTCAAGTTCCACCATTTCAACGAGCTTTCCGTCAGGGGACAGGCCGCCGACTTTCAGCCCCTTGGCTTCTAACTGGTCCTTGAATTCAGGATTGAATTCGAATCTGTGGCGATGCCGTTCGCTTATCCGGTCCGTCCCGAATATTTCGTATAATCGGGAGTCGTTCGGTATCACGCATTCATAGGCGCCCAATCGCATGGTTCCGCCTTTGTCCGTTATGGAGCGCTGTTCATCCATCATGTGAATTACCGGATAGGGGGTATCCTTATCGAATTCAGTTGAATTGGCGCGCTCCATCCCGCACACATTGCGTGCAAACTCCGCGACCGCCACCTGCATCCCCAGGCAGATACCGAAGAATGGAATGCGATTCTCCCTGGCACATTGGGCCGCCTGAATCTTGCCTTCAATACCCCGGAGGCCGAACCCGCCCGGTACGAGAATTCCGTCCACATCCTGGAAAAGATCACCAATACCGTTGCTCTCAATTTCCTCGGAGTCTATGAATCGGAGGTTCACCTCACTGCTGTTATGGACTCCTCCGGCAAAGAGCGCCTCATTGAGGCTCTTGTAGGACTCGCGCAGGTCCACGTACTTGCCGACTATCCCGATAGTCACGCGGTGCTCCAGGGACCGGACCGCTTCCACAAAGGATTCCCACTCCTGAAGCCTTGGGGCCCTGGTCCAGATGTTGAGGTGTTCCACGATCATCTGGTCCAATCCCTCAGCGTGGAACCTGCAAGGCAGCTCGTAGATGCAATCCACGTCCTCCGCTGCTATGACCTCCTCGGGCCGCACATTGCAAAAAAGAGCGATCTTTTCCTTGGCTTCGCGAACAATAGTCTTTTCGGTCCTGCATATAAGAATGTCGGGCTGGATTCCAACTTCCCTGAGCGCCTTGACGCTGTGCTGGGTAGGTTTGGTTTTCACCTCGCCCGAGGCCTTCACGTACGGAACCAGTGTCAAGTGAATATAGAGGGCATTCTGAGGACCGAGGTCGGCCCGCAACTGACGGATCGCCTCCAGGAACGGCAGGCTTTCGATGTCTCCCACCGTCCCCCCCACTTCAACAATGGCCACGTCAACCCCGTTCCCCAGGGCCCGGATCTTGGTCTTGATCTCGTCGGTAACATGGGGGATCACCTGGACCGTCTGACCAAGGTACTCGCCCCTGCGTTCCTTTTGGATTACCGCATCGTAGATCTGACCGGTGGTGAAGTTGTTCTTCTGGCGGAGCGTCGCGTGGGTGAACCGTTCGTAATGACCCAGATCCAGGTCCGTCTCCGCGCCGTCCTCGGTCACAAAAACCTCACCGTGCTGGAAGGGGTTCATGGTACCGGGATCCACATTGATGTACGGGTCCATCTTCAGCAGCGTGACGGTCAGTCCCCTGCACTCCATCAAAGCCCCAATGCTCGCCGCGGACAACCCCTTGCCCAGTGATGAAAGAACTCCACCGGTGACGAATATGAACTTCGTGCTCTTGTTCATGAATCACTTCCCGGGTTACAATCCAAGTAATATAAGATGTCTCTGCCAGTCCAAGCGGCCTCGCAACCGTTGAATCCAAAGACTCCCGGTCGCACCCCATTCCCAAGTCGCCCCACATAACACACCGATAAGATTAATCTTATCTCCAGCCCGCTCCTGGACACCATACACACGTGAAAAGCACAGGGGTAATCTATCCCATAGGGCACCGATGTCAAGAGGGAGATTGCGGAGGAGTCTCCCCAAAAGATTGGAACTGCCGTGCAGGGTCTCGCAGACACCCCATCTGAACCAGGAGCACTACCGTACAGAAAAGCCTGGATTCAGGGGTTCCCCGGATCGGGGCCTGTCCCGGACTACGATCCGGGATCCAGGGCAGGCTCTGGAATGACGGTAATAAGTTCCGGCAAGGTTTCAGGATTCAGGAGTTTTAGTACTCATTTCGTGACGCAACCAAACTCAAATTAGAGGTCCTTTTGCTCCAGGATGTACCTGTTGCACTGTTCTCTGAACTCCGAG
>CAZGNL010000192.1:0-9261 GCA_964527475.1 uncultured Syntrophaceae bacterium | reverse complement strand
AAGGAGAAGTTGACCGTGACACCGATTGACTACGGACCCGATTTTGGAGGGGAGATCAAGAACAGCAGTGTCCGCCTGAACGTGTCCCTGAGAAATGACGCTCTCGCCAAGGCCAGGGCGCAGCACAGGTTAGAGACAAGGGGTAACGTATCCGGCTTGATGGACTGGCTGCTCTGGAACTACCTGAATTGTGATGAGAAGTACCTCGCACCACAGGATACCACACCCTCAGATGCCGGGAGGCTTGAAGAGGAAGAATGAGCAAGGACGATCTCACAAGCGTTGCGAGTGGTAAACCTGGACGGAGGCAATGGGAGCCTGGCCGGATAGTCTTGATTCAGGATACCCGTGAGCAGCTTGGATGGATGAACTTATTTGAATCACGCTGCATTGACGGCACTCTCGCCGTGGGGGATTACTCGGTCTTAGGGCTTGAGACTCAGGTAGGCGTGGAGCGGAAATCACTTCCGGATCTTATCGGATCTCTCACCAAAGGCCGGGAAAGGTTTGAGCGCGAGCTTACAAAGGCACGGGGGTATCAGCGGTTTTTCGTGCTCATAGAGGGGGACGCGCGTGACATCCTGTCGGGGAACTATGGAAGGAGCCAAGCCAACCCCAAGTCCATATGGGAGAGTATTGCAGCCCTTTCCGTGAGGTTTTGCCCGTTCATCTTCGCCGGTGATCGGGGGACCGCCGCGCGCATGTGCGAAAGTCTGCTTCTGAAATTTTGCCGCGAGAACTATAGGAATATAGAGAAGATGGAGAAGGCCCAGAGAGCGCTTGCCAAGGCCGTTTGAACCCGCCCGCTGATTTTCCTCTTGATTTCATGAAGGATACTGGATAGGTTGCGCCCCAACGCCGGGAATAGCCGGTCAGAAATATAGGCCCAGAACGCTCAAAAGCGATCCCTAACGTGGCAGTTTTGTATCGCTTTTGAAAACCGACCGGGCAACGCCCGAGTTATGTACTTGGGTGATGTCCTATCACCAAGCGTTTTGGGTTGCAACCCTAAAATGGGAGGCTTCACCAAAAATGTCATACCTAGACGATTCTATCCGAAACACACCCTGCCTGTCCAGCACAGTCAAACACTTCCTACTGACCATGAGCACCTACGCAGACACAACCGGGGTTTGCTGGCCGTCTGAACCTACCGTTGCGCGGGCGATGAGCATGAGCACGTCCACGGTAAAAAGATGCATCAAGGAGTGCCTGGAATTGCGGCTCTTGACCGTCCGGCGAAGGTGGCGAAAGTCAAATGTTTACCGGCTCTTGTGCATTAAGGAGACGAAGTTATCCCCAATGGGTTCATCTGATGAGCCAAGAGAACAGCCTTCTCTTAAGAACAACGTTAGTAACGACCCTGTGGATAACTTTTTCTCCAAGAACCAACGTCGGGTAAGTCCCCGTGAAGTTCAGGTGCTTCTCGAAGATATTCGGGATGTTATGCCATCACGAGTCATGGAGCGGAACACCGGCTGGTTCATCAAGATTATCCGCTCTGTGAGCCAACAAACGCTACACGAATGCTTGGCCAGGGTTCGTCAAAGCATATTGGAATCTGAATTCACCGGGGAGCCGATCCGGAATCCTTCGGGGTTACTCACCTGGATGTTGAGGAGTGAAGGCGCTCCCATTTAGCAAGCAGCTTGACCCCGATACACTACGGCATGTTCTCTTAATGAATGGCGAGTCCTATGCCTTGAGGGGTTTTTGTCCAGCTTGAGTCTTCAGACGATCTCGAACGACGGTAAAGAACCTCAACCTTCTTGCCGAGGGTAGCCACTATTTTCTTGAGCGTTTCCAGGGAGTTTCCCGCGTAGTCTGCTTCTTCCAAGTCTGAGATCACGAGAGGATCGACGCCCACACGTTCAGCAAAGGCTTCTTGAGTCAGCCCTGCTTCCTGACGAAGGTCATAGAGCTTCTGGGCTATCTCCGCATTCAGCATCTCTTGCTCTATTGAGGCAATATGTCCAGGGTCTTCCCCAATATAGCGGTCAAACAGCGCACGCAGCGCCGGGGATTTGATCTTTGGGTTATTGGCCATTCTCTCAATTCCTATCTAAAAGTGGCGTTCAGGGTCTTGCTCGTAATCCGCCTTTCTTGCCAAGGCTTTAGCGATGTCTCTTTCCGGAACCTTCTCTTCCTTACTCAATCCATGAGACACCACGGCAACCTGTTTTCCTCCAAAGAAATACAATATTCGGTATTGCACGCGTAGGTGCTGAATCCTGAGTTCATGAATCCCATCCCTCAGATAATCTGCCCGAGGCCGCCGGAGTTCGTGGCCATTATCCTCAAGATTCTTCAGGACTCGTAAGCATTTCTTCTGAACCTTGGGTGACTGTCGGTCCAGCCACGCACTGAAAGGTTCCGTCCCGTCACGGTCCTTGAAGAAAATAACCTCAGTTTCCGGCATCCTTCCTTCTCTCCATATTTTACCACTCCGCTGACAAGCGAACCCAGGGGAAAACGAGAAGAAGGACCACTGTATCACGCGAACACGCCACCGCTTACCCCCTGGCGTCACACCTTAAAGGTATGATTTTTGTTCATATACCCTTGGAATCAAAGCGGATTTTGTGCTTGACAAGCCTTGATATTCCCTGTAACTACCGGATAACGTT
The DNA here is from genome assembly GCA_964527475.1 of uncultured Syntrophaceae bacterium. Taxonomy (GTDB): domain Bacteria; phylum Desulfobacterota; class Desulfomonilia; order Desulfomonilales; family Desulfomonilaceae; genus CAZGNL01. The sequence continues at coordinate 6,634 of CAZGNL010000192.1, read as the reverse complement.
AACCACGTTAGTTTATGCGTTGGGAATCAGAGGGGGTTTTTAAAAATGACTGATCGCTTTCTACGCCTGAAGGCACTAGCGGAAATCACAGGCACAAAGGTCTCGTTCTGGCGTCAAAGAATTGCCCGTCGGGCGTGCCCAATCCCGTTCAAGAGGGTTGGGCAAAGGATGATTTTGTTCAGGGAATCCGACATCCAAACATGGATCGACAGCTTGCCCGTCGTGGATCAACGGGGAGCCGACAGCCCTTGATCAAGACCGTCGTATCAGCCGGAGTCGCCGCCGGAAAATTCAACCAGGGGTGGAGCCAAACGAAAACCCACCGGGCCAGGTGGGTTAGATAGGGGCTCACGAATGGATAACATCATAATAACACAATCAAATCACGAACGCAACCCAGACCTTGACGAAGCAAGACGATTTTTGAATGCACTCGCGGGCAACGAAGTTGTCACGTTTCAGACGTTCGACGATACCCCAGACCGAAAGGATCTGACACGTGCCCGGATCATGCACGGGCCACTTGATCAGCACGCGCCTGAACTCGCGCGATTGAATCTTGCCGGCGCTGGGGTCTTTGTCACGGTGAACCGCACCGACGGCAGGGGGCGCAAATTCGAGAACATTACAGGAATTCGAGCCGTGTTCGTAGACCAGGACGGCTCGCCCCTGAAGCCGGTTGAACAGGCAGCGATCATGCCGCACCTTGTCGTTGAATCCTCGCCCGGAAAATACCATGCTTATTGGCCGGTCAAAGACTGTGGGCTATCGCAATTCGGACCGCTTCAAAAGAGCCTCGCCCAGAGGTTCGACGGCGATCCGAAGGTGTGCGATTTACCGCGTGTGATGCGCTTGCCTGGGTTCTACCACTGTAAAGGAGAGCCGTTTCAAACTCGCATCTTGTCTATCCGTGACACCGCTCCCTATTCCCTAGACCAACTCGTAAGTGGGCTCGGGTTAATTATTGACCCTCCCCAGCAACCGAGACCACACACTCCTACCGCCACGTCAAATTTCCGGGGAGCAACGAAGGGTGAGCGGAATGATTTGCTGTTTCGTCACTGCGGGCGCTTGCGCGTGAAGGGGCTGCAAAATTCCGAGCTTCGCACGCTGATGGATGCAGCAAACGCCCTGTGTTCGCCGCCACTACCCGATACCGAACTGGCTGCTATCATCACGTCATCGCTCAAATATCCAAACTCCCCGCAACATGTGAAAAATGCGAGAGCGCAAGTTCAGGCGCTCATTGCCTGTGATGCTGAGCAGTTTCGGCGGGACGTATTCACCAACGAGTCCCTTGCGGCACTGAGCGTTGTTCGTCGCGCTGATCCGGGAACATGGGTTGGCGTCAAATCCCGTGCGACAGGGTTCAAACGCGATTTGGAAAAAGCTGTGCAAAAGCACGGCATGTCAGTCGTTGACCCGGATGCCGAGTCCGATATGCTGACCATTGCCGACGTGCTGACCACACGGGGAATCACCCCACCTGACGGCTGCGACGGGCTGGTTCTACAGCATCCATACACGTTTGACGATCAGGGAACCGGCCGGTTGGTCACGTCCGATGCCGGGGTTCGCCGGGTTGAGGTGGCACCTGTTCCGCTGTTCGTTGGCCGCCGCATCGAAGACGTTCAAACAGGCAACTATTTACTGGATCTACTTCACTACACGCCCCAGGGGTGGCGCACCATTACGGCTCCCCGTGGGGATTTGCTGGACAATCGCAGCATAACCAAACTGGCCAATCAGGGATTGCCGATCTGTTCCGACACGGCACGGGAACTGACCAGGTTCGTTCACCGCTTCGAGAGCGCTAATGCCGGGAGCCTACCGACTGACCAGGTGTCCAGTGCCCTGGGCTGGACCACCGACAGCGCATCATTTCTATGGGGAACCGAGCAGTTCACAGGACCCGATGCACAGAGCGTCACGTTCAGGCCGGCCGATGTCGGGAATGATCAGATCGCACGGGGGTACCATGTGTCTGGAACCCCGGACGCCTGGACCAATGCAGTTCGCTCAGTGGTGGATCATCCACGGGCAATGCTCGCCCTGTACGCGAGTTTCGCGGCTCCTATGTTGCGAATACTCGCCCGTCCCAACGTAGGGGCTGATTTCACCGGAAAGACCAGCACGGGCAAGACCTCGATACTGCGACTCGCCGCGTCAGTATGGGGCCGTCCGGACGAATCAGCACACAATTCCTCCCTCCATACCTGGGACCAAACGCGCGTTGGTATCGAGCGCCTGTGCGCCACTGGTTGTGACCTGCCGGTGATTCTGGATGACACCAAACGCGGGAACCCAAAACAGGTAGGGCCTGCACTGTATAGCATCATCTCCGGACATGGACGAACGCGGGGCAGCGTCAAAGGGCTGGCACAATCCCAAACATGGCGAACCGTGTTGATCAGTTCAGGCGAAGCGCCTGTAATCTCCTATACCGAAGACGGAGGTGTGAGAGCCCGAATCCTGACTATCAGGGGGTTACCCTTCGGGCGAGACGACAGCGCGACCAGGGGCATGGTGGACTCCCTGAACCGGACTCTCCGATACAACTACGGATACACAGGACCGGCATTCGTTCGATGGCTGATTGACCATCGGGACCGGTGGCCGGAATTCAAGCGCCGGTATCAGGATCGAGCACAGTCCTATGAATGCAACAATGGAGTTGCCGCACGGTTGGCCGATGCCGCCGCGGTGATCTCCACGGCCGGGGAGCTGGCACACGAAGCCCTTGACCTGCCATGGACGTTCCATGATCCGTTTGACGAGCTGTGGCCACAAATTCAGGCCGAGGCATCGGATGCACACATTGACGTGCGGGCAATGCGAGACCTTTACTCGTGGTGTGTGGGGCACAATCAGGACTTCTACGAAAGCCGCCGCGGTGACTCTCCCCCGGTTGGCGGCTGGGCTGGCCGGTGGAAATCCACTGATGACGCATGGGAACAAATCGAGATCCTTTCCATAGTCCTGGATGCCACTCTGCAAAGGCTCGGATACGACAAAGGGGCCGTGCTGGACGGGTGGAAATCACGCGGATGGATACCCGACAAGCTGCACGATGTGCGGCCGGTAAAGATCGACGGCAAGTCATGCCGCATCATTCCGATTAGCCGAACGGCCGTTGATGCAGCCGAACACGGGGCGCAAGCAGGGGGAAACGAGGCCATTCCAGGGGAATGGATGCACCGAATGCGATGAATATTCAGGTGGTTGGTGCACCCCTGAAGGGCAACGTGACACGGAGCTGGTGAAATGCCCCGATGTGAAAGCTCAATGATATTAGGCCGGTAACCGCTGGGTAACCCTTGGGTAACCCTTGGGTAACCGTAGAATGATAATAAATATAGGTACTTAAGACAAAAGTTACCCGGTTACCCACTTTTGTTATGTCCCCTATAGGGGCAACTTCTTTTGCGGAAAGGGAGATTCGTGTGGGCGCGAATAAAGAGTTTCTTACGCACATACCCTTTTTCACGGTAACCCGGTAACCTTTGTCCTTTTGAAAGGGGTAAGTGCTTGATAAACCAATAGAAGTTAGGGGTTACCGAGGGGTTACCGCCGGTTACCCGCATGTCCATCACATAGGCTAACTTGCTGGAATAACTCAGAATCAGACGGTAACTTTTTTGTAACCGAATATGTCCCTTTTGGGGAAAGGAGTCAAAACATGAATATATTCGATATGATAGACGAAACCGACGGTGATCAGCCGGAGAGAGAAACTAGAGAAAAAGAGGGTAAGAAGTGAGCGACACTACAGATCCCAATGCGGGGCTTGTGAGGATAGGCGTTGAGCTTGAACGGCGCTTGCGTCGTCTTCATAAATATTCAAACCCTCAAGGGTTGCCCCAATCCCATGAAGTCCACACGGCGCTTGCAGGGACCATGCTGACCATACGCTGCTTTCTTCTCGATATCGCGAGCTTTCGCGAGAAGCCACAAAGGGACCCATATATCGAAGGATACGCCCAAGCGATACAGGACACGCTGCACGCTATTCATGGTGACCCCGAAAAAGTGGAGAACACGCTTCAAAAACTCAACCTCATTCCACCGGAGCCAAAACCATGACCGGTCAACCTATGCACTTGTTGCGAGTCGCTGACGTGATGCTTGCCGTGCTTTCAATCCCCAAGAAGCCGCCACGAACGAAGTATGGACAGGGTTATCTCAAGTGCCTGCATGACGTGATGGTGGGGATTCATGGGGACACAACGAAGCTCGAAAAGTCTTGTGAGAAACTCGGGCTCATCCAACCGGAATCAGAAGGAAATTAACCCAGAAGGTCAAGTGTTTGAAATTCCTGAAAAAAGGTCAAAGATGTGGAATCGAGTTAGGGTCCCATCAGGGGTATATATATACGAAAGGGGGCTAGGGGGCTCCCACCCATAGGGGGCAGGGGTATGCCACAACATATGGTGTACCTTGCCACAGCCACCACTACATGTTGTGCCTACCTGTCCCTCACGCCATGCCACCGTAACCCCTTGATATCATTACCCTTCAGCAGTCATGGTAAAGTGGTATGACCAATCAGGAAAGAGCAATGATTCCGGTAGGTAATGCCGTCAGTTCTTATGATGTGTCTGCCAATTGGTAAAGTGGTCTGACCAATTCTGGAAAGTGTAGCAATGTCGGTGAGTAGCGCTGATATAGGCATCACATAGCGCCTAGGTTACCGAGAGGGTTATGCGCTGACCTGCTCACAACGCGACGGCGGCGGCTCAATCGGTTATACTGAAAAGGAGCCACACCTACCCTCGAAAGGAGCATCTGCCATGACTCGTATCAACCTCACTCCCGGAATCCGGGAGATTCTCCGCTGGAAGCAGATCGTGAGAGAGACCGTTATCCTCGGTTCGGTCTTCACCGGCATCATTACCGTAGGCTGCGCAGCCATGGTCATCTTCAGCTAAAGGAGCACGTCCCATGGTCAAGATCAACCTGTGTAGACGCCAGATCCCTAGGGTTCGCAAAAACCCGCCTTTGCGAGAAAGAGTCTGTGACATGCTTCGCCCCGATTGGGAAGGAATGCGGCGGGAACTGCGGGACATGGTGGAGAATCCCCTTAGCTTTATTCTTTTTGGAATAGTCTCTTGATAGCCTCGCCCCCCCCACTTGGCCCAAAATGGTGTAGTAAATCTCTACGCGTACGCGCTCCCTCATCTTTTGGAGAAAAAAACTTTCGCCCCCCCCCTTTCGTGATATTTTGAACGCGCCCGTCATCCGAATATCCGTGAAGTGTAAACGCAACCAAAAAAACTCTCTTGGGTGACGGGTATCTACCACCAATTCCTTACCTCTCGGTTACCAGTCTCTACCACACACGCCATAGTCATACCACAGACTCCCCTCGCGCCTATACCACAACGAACCACGCTGAACCACACCGACCATAACCGCGCGCGATGACACAGGAACCCCAGTAAATGGTATCCCGTGGTAACATACTCCTTGACAGGGTTACCACAGAGCAGTACCATACAGATAGATGGTGGTAGCCATCAAAAGGGAGCACGGGGAGGTAAGATTATGAACGCGGTTGCATACATCAGGTGTTCAACAGAAGGGCAGGCCAAGGAAGGCGTGTCTCTCGCAACTCAGACCGAGGCTGTTCAACGCTACGCAGCTTACCGGGGCATGACCATTGCCGAGTTCATCGAGGATGCGGGAGTCTCAGGGGGCGTCAACAAGGCTCGTGAGGGATTCATACGGCTCTTGGACAGGGTTCAGGCCGGAGATGTCCAGGTAATCGTTCTCTTCAGTTTGGAGCGACTGAGCAGGGATATGCTGACCTTGCTCGCATTGGAGCGGCTTCTTCACGAGTATGACGTTGAACTCCACACGGTTGAAGGTCAGGTGAACACGAGCACGCCCGACGGGTTCATGAACTTTGCAATGAAGGCTTTCATGGGGGAAATGGAGCGCCGACAGGTCAAACATCGCACAAAGAAGGCCATGGAGCACAAGAAAGCGAACGGTCGGATAGTGGGTTCCGTGCCTTATGGCTATCGGAGATCAGGGGATTCCTTGGAACCGGTTGAACATGAGCAGGCCGTTATCCGAGAGGCAAACCGGATGCACTCGCAAGGGGGGCGCTTGGTAGACATCACCGCGCACCTGAACGCGCAAGGGCGCCGCACACGGGGCAAAAAGGCATGGACTCCACAACAGGTCAAGCGACTCCTGAACGAATATCAGGACACGTTCCGGAAGGGTCAAACCCGGATAGGGCAGGCTACACGCCGGTTCATCGAGGCAATCGCATGAGCAAAAAGAATCACACACCGAACGGTTCGTTATTCTCGCCGGAACTCCAGGAGGTAATGAAGAGACTCCGGGAAAAGGAACGCACAGACGGCGAGAGCCTGGAAGAGCTGGAAGTCACGGTCTCAAGGACTCAAGACCAGGAAATGGAAGGGGAGCCAAATGACCAAGAAGACGCGAGAGATGGCTGACCGCACATGGGAGCTTCGCTACAAGGTTTACAGGGCCATGACGGAAGAGAGAATCCCTGAGAGAGACGCCCTTATCGAGGCAACGCCCGGTGACCGCAATCGCCGTAAGAAGCTGGGGACATGGGCTGCAAACGGTCTATGGCCTATCCCTGAATCCGAGCTAC
>CAZGNL010000191.1:0-9393 GCA_964527475.1 uncultured Syntrophaceae bacterium | reverse complement strand
CACTGAGCGAGCATCCAAGAGGGCGACGCATGCGTAGCCCCTACGGCCGGGACCCTGCCGCGTTACGGGCATGCTCATGCTCTGTTGTGCCTCTATTTAGGCATGGGCGTTCATAGGAGTTGCGATCACAGGAGTACGGTTCTGTCCTAGGGCGCCACTGCCGGCTTGCCCAGCAGTGGTCTTCAGTACTCGTTTGATCGCACATCCGAATGACGTCGGCGCGCGGGATTATGTCAGCGGGGGTCTCACAATGAGCGACAAAGCGTTGCCGGCTGCATCGGCCATATCGGGTTCCTCGTCTTCCAGCGCACGAAGCTGCCGCAGGTGATCCGCGGTGCGCAGCATCATCATGGCCAGGTCGCCTTCTTGCGCTCCCACGTGCAGAGCAAGTTCATCCCATTCCGCTTCCGACGACCACAGGAAAACCGCGGCCGCGGGCCAGAACATTATGGGTGGAACCTCAAAGCCTCTTGAGACCATAAACCCCATCAAGGGGGAAAGTGTTTTCATCATCCATCGGAACCGCTTCCAAAGCGGGCGGGTCATCTCCCATAGGTGATGGCTAAGCGAGATCTCCCGGTCTTTGTCCACGACAAAGGGGGCTATCAATGCTGCCAACTCACGAGGGGTCAGGTTCCTGAACGCGCCTTCTCTTATGAGTTCCGCAATGAGAAGCGGATGATCGAGCCTGAGTCTCGCGGCCCACCTGCCGTCATAGGTGGGGGCGCCTGTTTCGTCAACATAGTCCAGTTCCATCAGAACGTTCATGTGCTTCCGAAATGTCTTGATAAGCTTCTTGTGGACTCTTTCGGCCTTTCGACGATTCTCATGAAAGCCGGCGAAAGAGAGACCCAACAGTGTCCTGACTCCGGCCGGATCGTGGGACAGCAGCAAATTCAGGGTCATGGAAAAGTTGACGGCTATCCTGGATTGGAGCGGTTCGGGATCGGAATTCACCAGTTGGTTCACCAGCGAAAGTTTCATAAATCTACCCGGGACCACGACCGTGAAACCGGTCTTGTCCATTCCTCTTCGCCCTGCGCGTCCGGTCATCTGGTGCAGGCCGGTGGCGGTCATGTCCACAAAGGATCGACCGTCGAAACGGTCGCTCTGCAAAAGTACCACGGTACGCGCGGGGAAATTGACTCCCGCGGCCACCGTGGAGGTGGAAAAGATCACCTCCAGTTGTCCCAGGCCCATCATTCTTTCTATCAATAGTCGCCACGCGGGAAGCTGACCCGCATGGTGCGAGCCGGCCCGGCACTCAAGGAGACTGTTGATCTGATCGCGGTTGCGAAGTTCCGGATGATCCTCCAGGAGACCTTTCACATGCTCCAGGAAGCCCCCCTCGGCCGGGTGCATCGGTGAGGGAGACAGCGCCTCAATGGCTTTGTCGCAATCCGCCCTGGATTTAAGAAATACGATTGCGGGCAGGAGTTCGAAGCAACGCAGCGTTTGAACAATTCCATCCGGATCGTGTTCCCCGGACCGATCAAATTTTCGGCGAGTTCGTTCAAGCTTGGCAAATCGTCCTACGGACGGAAAGAGCCGACCTCCACGTGTGAATGGGGTGAGCTCCCTGTCAGGCGTCATGAAAAGAACGTGAAGCGGTACCGGTCTCACATCTGATCTCACAACCGCGCACGGGGTCTTGCGAAGGCCGGTGAGCCATTGCGCGAGCCGGTTCGCGTTGGATATGGTTGCGGACAGCAGCAACAACCTTACCCTTCCGGGCAGGTATATGAGCACTTCCTCCCAGACCACGCCCCTATCGGGGTCTCCCAGGTAGTGGGCTTCATCCAGGATAACCAGATCCACTCCCAGGTCGGTCCCTGTTTCCATGGAATCATAGAGCTGGTTTCGCAGGATCTCCGTTGTCCCGACAATCACAGGAGCATCGGCATTCTCCTTGCGGTCGCCCGTGAGGATTCCAACGTTCTCGGGGCCGAACGCGGTTCCGAATTCCTCATACTTGGAATTTGACAGGGCCTTGAGTGGGGTGGCGTACCAGATTCGGCGGCCCCGGGAAAGATGCTCTTTCGTAGCTTCCAGAGCGATCCAGGTCTTGCCTGATCCTGTGGGAGCGCTCACCAGCACATCGTGCTCGCGGACCTTTTCCACTGCCTCTTCCTGGAACGGGTCGGGCACAAATGGTGAGAACTCGGGCTTCCCAATATCGCTCAGGAGTGGCTCCGCCTCCCGGTGAAGACGAGGCTCGACCTTTTTCCGCTCGCCTGGGCGACGAATCTTTCTCTTTCCGTGAGAAGAGGAGGGTTTCCGAGAAGAAGGCTTGCCTTTGGACTTGCGTATATGGTGACCCATAAGTGCAACGAGGCTAGCCCAAGCCGACCCCAATTGCAAGCCCCCCGTAATACCAATGCGCTTTCAAAGAGGGAACATATGGCTCAAGTCCGGATGGGAGAAATCCCCCCTGCCCCCCTTTGCTAAAGGGGGGTGGTGCCGGTCCCCCCCCTTTGAAAAAGGGGGGTTAGGGGGGATTTTGAGACTCGGCCCCTCACCTGTACACTGTACTTCTTTGAACGCAACTTGGTATAAGAGTCAGTGCACCACAGCAGATCTTCTCATCGCGAATGTCATTGCGAGAAGTGAAACGACGAAGCAATCCCCGCATTCAACGCGCAGGAGATTGCTTCGCTGCGCTCGCAATGACATCCCAACGGCTCCCCCGGATGACTGACGTGTTACAGCCCCCCGGCTACTCTGCCACTTCGCAAATCTTATGAATACGCGCCGTGTTCCTGAAGGATCTTCTCTATTTTCGCGTCTTGGGCGAAACTGAGCGCGGTCTTGCCGGCCAGACTCTTGATGTTTACATCAGCGCCTTTGTCGAGCAAGCCTTGCGTGATTTCCGGGTGATTTCGCTGTGCAGCTATCATCAACGCGGTGTGGCCGCTGTTGTCAATGACATTGGGATCAGCGCCGTAATCCAAAAGCAGCTTGACCGCTTCCACGTCTTCGCTGAAGATCATTTTCATCATCGCGGTGAATCCTCGTCCAGCGTCCCCGACATCCGGATTCGCGCCGGCTTCCAGAAGGATTCTTACCACATCATTGTTCCCCTTGGACGCGGCCCTCATCAATGCGGTGTTTCCGTATCTGTTTTGCGCGTTGATATCCGCGCCCGCGGTCAATAGGATTTCGATCAGACTCGTGGCCCCAAGTTTGGAGGCCACTATCAGGGGAGTATTACCCGAAGCGTCCCGGGATTCAACGTCCGCGGCCGCGGCCAAGAGGCGTTCCAGCACTCGGGCCACTACCCCGCGGCATGCAACGATCAGGGGCGAATCACCGCGTTTGTTCTTTGCTTCCGGGTCTGCGCCACGGTCAAGGAACAGATCGACAATAGTATCGTGACCAGCGCTCACAGCGGCAATCAGAGGGGTATTGCCCTGCCTGTCCGTGTCATTGACCGCTGCGTCGCTATACAGGAGTAGCCTGGCCACCTCAAGATGGCCCCCGAGGCCGGCTTCAGCCAGCGCGGTATTACCGTATTTGTTTTTCGACGCTACGTTCGCGCCTTTTTCCAGGAGTATCTTCACGACTCCGGCATGTCCTCTGAATGCAGCCCTGATCAAAGGGGTGTTGTCGTACTTGCTCTTGGCCTCCACATCCGCGCCCTTTTCCAGGATCATTTGTACCAGGTCCACATTCCCTTCATACGCGGCGGCAATCAGCAGCGTGTCTCCATCTTGGTTCCGAACATCAACATAAGCTCCGGTTTCCAGCCAGAAACTGAGCCGTGTCGTGTCGCCTTTGACGACAGATTCAAAAAGCGCGTCAATGGACTCAGGATCCCGGACTTCGCCACCCGCGGATCGTGGATCACTCACATCGTGCTCGATGTCTCGCAAGGCATCCATCAAGGCCATGTCTTGTCGTGAGTACAGCGGTTTCCCTTCGGGATCCTTGCGGGGCCCGGTTTGATCTTTGTCCCCCGCGGTCGGCCTGAAAGTGTCCTCTGAGGCCGTATTAGTCTCATCACCCACTCTTTTCCCGGGGACAGGCCCCTGTGTCCTCGGCTCGTCAACACCGGGGCCCTCCTTTGGAGCCCCATTTTTCGTCAAGTCTTCTGACATGGCATCGCTCCCTCACATTCGTTCGAGCAGCCTTCTATGGCGTTTCATAACAAAAGGTTTCAGAAGGTGCATGCTTATCCTGACAAATCGGACTGAGTCCATTCCGGATTTTACATCAAAATACCCTGGGTGTTCGTAAAACACCCCCACCTTGGATCGGTCATGATCGTGTTACGCGAACAGGCAACCTCGCAGCGCAGCCGGAGACGAGAGAGGACGGAAAATCAGGTGAATCTCATACAGTGGCCGCCTGGTGGGCCTCTTCCTTTTCTACAACTCTTTGGTGCGGCACAATCCCCAACAGTTGTTCAAGGAGGTCATTCCGGACATCACCTGACAGTCCACTCTTGTCGAGAATACCTTCAATCCGTTCCGGCACCTCTTGGAGCCAGAGTGTCTCAAGATCACGCCGTAGCCCCATGCCCACGTAATACTTGATCAGAGCCTGGTATCCCGTCATGCCCTTCAAAGGAGCCAGACGCTTGAGATCCTCCACAACATGCACCGGCATCCTCATGGACACCATCATGGTCTTAGTAGGTTTCTTCTTCATAGCGGCATTTTTCCTGTTTGGTGGCGAGTCCGGCAGATATTATCCGTCAATGGTTCTCGCCCATATCCTTGCCCACCACATAGAGTGGATGGGAGGGATGGGCTGAGAGAGTGTAGCCGATGATTCCGACTCTTTCCTCATTCTTATCTGAGGCATCCTCCATGAGATGGAACGGGTCATCGAAGACTTCACTGGCATGTTCAAATCTGATGCCGTGTTTCTCCTCATTGGAAACCGCTTTGTCGGAATCCCATTTGAAGAGTCCATAGTGTTCCCGTCTCTTGACTGTCGGCCCCATAGTGACCCTCTGTCTATGATTTGTCAATACACTAAGAAAAAAGCTCCCTTCAAAAAAGACGTAGTTGGTTAAGTGGTGTTTGCGCGGGTGCGGTCCCTATGCGGAGGAAGAAGTGCCCTGGTGTCAGGGGTTGCATGCCGGGCTCACGTGCCCGGCCCATCCACATTCTGAACATTTTCATTCTTCGTGGTGCGTTTTGGGAATCCGCGTTGGTCGCCGATCTCCTCAGGATGAGAGTTCACCACAGTTGAGACAATTGGGCGGGGTCCTTCCCCGCAGGCCGGTGAGAAGGTTTTGCGCGGCCATATGCGCCATCCTGGTCCTGGTTTCCAGCGTGGCGGTCCCAACATGGGGAAGCAGAACCACATTGTCCGGATCAGTGAGCCCGGGCGCGAGCGCGGGCTCGTTTTCGTACACGTCCAGGCCCGCGCCTGCTATGACACGCTGCTGAAGCGCTTCCACCAGGGCCTTCTCGTCCACCACCGCGCCCCGGGACGCGTTAATCAAGAATGCGGTGGGCTTCATGAGCGCCAACTCTTGCGGCCCGACCAGATGTCGGGTTTCAGGGGTGAGAGGCACGTGAAGAGAAACGAAATCAGCCTTGGAAAACAGTGATTTCATGTCAGCGTATTCCACATTTAGGTTCTTCTCCCGGGCTTCCGGGATTCTTCGACGATTGTGATAGAGGACCCGCATATCAAAGCCACGGGCCCTTCGGGCCACTGCCTTTCCGATCTCTCCAAGGCCTATGATACCCAGCGTTTTCCCGCTGACCTCTTGTCCGAGAAAGATGAAAGGCGCAAAAAAGCGGAATCTTCCGGCCCGAACCCTTTGATCGCCTTCCACCACTCTCCGCGCGGAAGCCAGGATAAGGGCGAAGGTGAGGTCCGCGGTCGCATCGGTCACAACACCGGGAGTATTGGACACCGGTATGCCCCGGGATGTCGCAGCTTGGAGGTCGATGTTGTCATACCCCACCGCTAAGTTGGCGATCATCTTCAGATGGGGGGCTCTGTCCAGCAATTCGTCGTCGATCCTGTCGGTGATAGTGCAGAGCAGCCCCTCCAAGTCACCGACACTGTCCAGCAGTCGAGCCCTGTCCATAGGTTGGTCACGGTCGTACGCGTCGACCTCATGTTCGCTTCTTATGTCTGCCAGGACCTCTTCCGGCAGCCTCACTGTCACAAATACCTTCATGGGAGCCTACATGCCTGAAATCACAGGCACAACTAAGCGTGAAAGTCTTTTCCGCTATTCAGTAGTCCGTGGCTTCGCCTCGGACTGGGGCGTCAAGAGCGCGCACGCTGCGCATGGCTGCGCCATGCACAGATCGTGGCACTATTTGGTTGTATTTTCAAGTTTTGATACACTTTCACAGGTGCGCGCCGTACACTTTGCCCCGGCACAGGCCCAAGCCCGGACGCCGGGGTAGGCCTATCAGTCTGTTGCTTGGAGGTTCCTTTTCTTTTCCGCGTATTCCTCTTCGTCGATTTCCCCGAGCGCGTACCTTTTGTCCAGGATCTCACGGGCGGAGCGGGAATGGGGCCTTGGGCCCTCGTCCGCATCGCCCCTGAACGGCATGCGGCCCGGCATGCAGCTAAACCCACGTCCCCGCGCCATGACGAAACAGAGGATGCAACACACGATCATAGCGACCATGAATATCCACCATCCTGAAAACCCGGCCCAACAGGTCTCGAATCCAGTCATCTTCATTCTCTCCTTCAACCGGTTTGAACTTCGTTTCCCTTTCCTCTAGCAAGTACTTGGTTTCGTTGGTTCAACCGGTTCGCACGTCAACACATTTCTTTTGTCGGTCTCAAATGTGCAACTCTCCTCGAGCATGGATCTCAATCTTTTTCGGGCCCGATGAAGCCTTACTTTGGCGTTCTCAACGGTTATTCCGAGAATCTCGGCCACTTCTTGATGACTGAAATCCATGATGTCAAAAAGGTGAATCACTGTCCGCTCGGATTCAGAAAGCAGATTGGTCAGGTTTTGAACGCATTGTCCCATCTGGCGCTGTTCCAACTCTTGCTGCAAGGAAGACGCCTCAATGATTTCAATGTCGTCCTGGTCTACGCGCTCGTGAGCCGAGGACCTACGCGCCTTGCGAAAATGATCACGGCAAAGATTGTGAGCTATGCTGAAAATCCAGGAAGACAACTTGGACGGGTCCTTGAGGCTGTCCAGATTTGCCTGAACCCTTAGAAAAGTTTCCTGGAGCAGATCGTCCGCCACCCACTCATCCTTGACCGACGCGAGGACGAATTGCCTCACACGGCCGTAGTGTTGATCGTAGACCTCCCAGAAGTCCATTTCCGCCTCCTGTTTCTGTCATCCGCAGCAGGAGCGCTCGGATGTAATCTTTGGTTGCGACGCAGACGGGTTCCCATTCCCGGTGAGCTCGGAGATCCTGTTCCTGATGTTGATGTCCGCGCCCTTCTTAACCTGGCGGGCTATATCCGCCGCCTCCTGAATCTCTTCAGAATTCAGGCCCACGCCGTCCGCTTTTCCGAAGTAGTGCTCGAAGCACGGAACACAGTTCGCTGCGGTGGCTGCTCCCAGGCTTATCAAGATACTTGTCCTGTCGTCCATTGTTCAAATCCTCCTTGTCGAAAGGTTTGTCAATAAGACGAACAAGGGACCTGAAAGGTTACACCGACGCGCAATGCTTTGCCTATTGATGGAACCTCCGGGCGTCTGAGGAATCCGGAGAATCTGAGAATCTCCGAACTCCAGCCGCCGGACTCGGAGCCGGCATTGTCGGATTCAGTCGTAAGATATCGGACCACCATCCTGATGGTCTCCTCATCGGCGAGTCAAAGCATTGACTGCCCTTGTTTTTCACAACGCACCAAACCGGCGCGTTCGAGCTCTTTGATGAGGTGAGAAACGGTGGACGGCGACAGGTTGAATTTTCGTAACCATGTGCTAGAAGCCCACTCTGACCCGGTATTTGACTTTGACTTCGCCGTTCTTGGGAACCTTTACGTCGAAGCGTATGGTGAACGCGTCCATCTTTTTGAAGGGATGGTTTTTTTCAATCACTTTCCAGTGGCCGTACAGCGGTTCCACGATGCCTACCGCGACCTCCTGGTCTTTATGGTTGCGCAGGGTGATTTCCCACGCGCTTTCGTGTAATCTCGATGTCATTCGCTTGTAATCGGTTTGTCGTCTCTCCGCGACAACGTCGAAGGCCTTGCCGATTTTCAGTTTTACCTCTTCATCCTTTGGGGTGTGATCTATCTTGTCCTCACCTATGAACTGCCGGCTTCCGTCTTGGTCCTGTTTGTAGAGTCTCATAACGCCCGCGGGCAGAGGCATGCCCAGGTTGTTGTCTTTTGAATTCTTGAATTTCACGTATACGTTCACAGGCTGCTTGGGATTGCGATCTCTGTACAGCCTTGTGAAAAAGCTCCTGATCCCGTACACCAGAAGCTCCTTCTCAACCTTGGCCCCTGATGCCGTGATCAGTCTCACCTGTTTGGTCTGTTTGTCTTTTACGGTGGTCTTCCGCTGCAGGGTGTAAATATGATACTCGAAGAAGGCCTTTGCCTTGAAGTCGTCAGCATCGGCGACCGGGGCACGCGCTTTGGACACGGCATACCTGAGCCTTGACTCCTCTGCGACATGGACATCGCCTGCGACGAGCTTCAGATCGGCATTCTTATACGTGGCCCCGCTCTTGTTGTCCAGAGTGACCCAGCCGGAGACATCCGCGCGAACATCCTTTCCATCGAGAACAACCACATAATCGGCCTTCCAGTTGATGCTGCGGGTGAGATAGGATACCTGCACAATTTGAGGCTTCTTCAGATCGTTTCGGCACAGCCACGTGAGCGTGGGTTTGGCAATGAGGTTTTCAGGAATCTTCGGCAACACCTTGTATCCGGGATGACCAAGATAGATCTCATCGTTTATCTTGAAGATCCGACCCTGATTGTTGCTCAGCAGTGTGGCTTCGATCACGTCTTTTCTGTCCTGGTATTTGTTCACATCAATTATTTTGATCTTTTTGCCCACGTACTTGTCCAGGAGCTTTTTGGAGTTCATCAGGTCATATTCGTAGTTCTGCTCAAGAACCGCGAAGCTCTTCGGATCGGTTGTTGATTTCACATCAACGGTCGCGGGCCTGATGCGCGCGGCCACATCCATGAATCGCAGTTCACCGGTACCCCTGGGAAGGACGATCTTGCGGGTGTCCTTCACCAATCCGATGTTGGAATTGTAGACCGTGACCTGCATTCCCACCTGATCCTCGGCGGTACTCGTAGAGACAGTTTCTCCACGGGCAATACCGACGGAAAACAGAAGAATGATCAGACACAAGATTGAGTGCTTCCTTTTCACAGCCGCCTCCTTTTGTCTCTGTGGATCAGAGATAATCCGTAACCGTTCACCGGGAACCGTACAAGCTCCCGGAATTACGTATGGGGGAGGTT
>CAZGNL010000190.1:0-9474 GCA_964527475.1 uncultured Syntrophaceae bacterium | reverse complement strand
GGATTTTTCCCTTCCGGACTTGAGCCATATGTTCCCTCTTTGAAAGCGCATTGGTTTCAGTCGTCCCTCCGGGACTCGGGTTTTGTCTTATGAGGATCGGGTACCCCGGGATTTATCCCGGGGTCTGGGCGACATACCCCAAACAGTTTTTTCAGTCCCGGAGGGACGACTGAAATCATGTCGGACCTGATGATGGACTGCGTAGACATGGCGGTCCCTCACCATTCGGAGATTGAATCTTAATGTGCGGTCGATTCATAATTATGACGCCGGGTAGAATCCTCGCGGAGCATTTTCAGCTTGCGGAAGAGCCCCTCGTGGAACCTCGTTACAACATTGCCCCGAGTCAGCCCGTGGCCGCGGTTCGATTGCGGCCCGATTCTACGACCCGGGAGATGTGTATGCTCACGTGGGGCCTGATTCCATTCTGGGCCAAGGACGCGGGGATGGGGTATAAGACCATTAACGCCAGGTCTGAAACAGTCGAGAAGAGTCCCGCGTACAGAGCGGCTTTCAAACACAGACGCTGTCTTATACCGGCCGACGGCTTCTATGAATGGAAGCGACTGAAATCAGGGAAACAGCCATACCTGATACGGAAGGGAGATGAGACCCTGTTTGCCCTGGCCGGACTCTGGGAACATTGGAAGGGGCCGGACGATCAGGAGATAGAATCTTGCACAATCATCACAACGCGCGCTAATGATCTGCTCGCGGGGCTTCATGAGCGCATGCCTGTGATCATTGACCCCGGGGGTTACGATCTCTGGCTGGATACATCCGTGACTGAGACCGATCTGCTCAAGCCGCTTCTGCGGCCCCATCCATCCGAAAATATCATCTACTATCCCGTGAGCTCCGGAGTAAACAGACCAGCCAATGATGATCCACAGTGCATCGAACAGGTCGATCCGTATCAAGAGGTAGACCAAGAGCAGGGTGAACTCTTCTGAACGGTTGACAGGGGCTACCGCTGTTCGCCACATGGCTTGAGATGCAACCCTTCAGTTTCGGGGGGGCTTCGAAGGCGAGGGCAGACACATAGGTCTGCCCCTACGTCTCGGCCCAGACCCGTCATGGGGCACAGTGTAGGGGCGCACCTGTGTGTGCGCCCTCTTACCATCCGCTAGACTCGACAAAGTGGTCGTTGCCGTCTCCCCCCGAATGACTGAAACCTTGCCTTGAAACAACATTTTCCATTGACACGGTCGCTTTGCGCCCCTATGCTTTTGGGGACAAAAACAGCGGACAAAAACAACTCAACTGAATCCCCAAGAGGTTCCGGTACGACCGGGGAAATCACTGATGGGTTTCAGCCTGCCATATCCGCGATTTACGAGCCGTGCCCCGGTAACGCGTCCGGAAGTGCCTGTGAGACCCTTGCGAGCAGGTGGTCCCGGAAGTTGCGCGCCTGTAAAAGCCCTGTTGGTTCAGGTAATTAACCAGCGGCGCCCCCCTGTGTCGCTGTCGGCATATCGTTTCACTTCTATTTTACCAAACACCACTTATATCCCAGCGGTTTTAGCAACATCCTGATTCGTCTTAAGAAGGAGGTGATACGCACACTTGGTTCCAAGAGGCTGGTGTAAAGCGATTGCTGACAAACGTTCGCAACAAAGGAGGGAAAGGGATCATGACTGCAGAAGAGACCGGCTCCAGCTTTCTCAAGAGTTGGGGTGACGGGTTGACGGGGTGGACGGAACGTTGGATTCCCGATGCCCTGGTCATTGTGTGGATACTGAGCATCCTCACCTTTGTGTTGGCCCTTATCTGGGGAGGCGTCGGTCCCCAAGGGGCCCTCGTTGCGTGGGGAAAAGGCTTCTGGGTACTGCTCAAGTTCGGTATGCAGATGTGCCTCATCATGATGACCGGTTACATACTCGCCTGTTCCCCACCCGTCAAGCGCCTCCTGGACGGTCTGTCGGGCCTTCCCAATGCTGAGAAGCCCTGGCAGGCGATCATGGCAATGTGTCTTTTCTCCATGTTAACAGCGTGGCTCAACTGGGGACTCAGCCTCATCGGCAGCGCCATGTTCGCGCTGTTCTTGATCAGGAGGAACCCCAACACAGACTACAGGCTCCTTGTGGCAGCGGCCTATCTTGGACTGGGCTGCACCTGGCATTCGGGACTCTCGGGTTCCGCGACACTCCTGGCCAATACGCCGGACAACTTCCTGATCAAGGCGAACCTCGTTGAATCCACCATTTCCACAACTGAGACCATCTTTACCGGATTCAACCTGATACTCGTGGTGATCATAATCGTGGTTGTGACGTGGCTTATGAGCGCCATGCACCCGTCCCCAGACAAGACGTACAAGATAGATCCCGAAATGCTTGATAAGCTCAAGCTATATGAAGGTCCTGAACGTCCCTCCGGAGGTCTCACAGCTTCCCAGTGGATGAACTGGTGGCCGGGGTTCAGCATTATCATTGCGGTGGCGGGCCTGCTTTGGCTGGCCTGGGAAGTCGCTGGAAAAGGTTTTGCGAAATCCATCAACCTCAACAACATAAACCTGTTCTTCCTGATGCTGGGGATACTGTTCCACTGGCGGCCCTGGTCCTTCTTGAAGGCTACCGAGGACGCGGCCAAGGCGGTCTGGGGGATTATCATCCAGTTCCCGTTTTATGCGGGGATCTTTGGTCTCTTCAAATACACCGCGCTGGCTACCGTGATGACCAGTGCATTCGTGGCCATTTCCACCCCCGCAACATTTCTGCTGATAGTCTACTGGTATGCGGGGCTGTTGAATTACCTGATCCCGTCAGGTGGGTCCGAATGGGCGGTGACTGCGCCTTACCTGATTCCCGCGGCCAATGAACTGGGAGTGAGTATCCCCAAGGTGGTCCTGACGTACGCCTGGGGAGACATGCTCACGGACATGATTCAGCCTTTCTGGGCGATAGCCATGCTCGCAGTGGCCAAACTGGAGTTCCGTGAAATCATGGGCTGGCTGTTGCTCGTATTCGTCGTCTATGCCACAATCACCTCCATCGCGTTCCTGATCTTTCCAATGATATGACCATAGATGGGGCCCCCATAAGCGGGGCCCCATCTTGGACTAATTCCGGATCCCCTCGAATGCCTGATGGCATTTCGCAATAAGTCTCGTAACATCAGTTTCCGCTCAAAGAATGAGTAGCGGCCGAAGACCAAGCCGGGGCTCAACGGTTATGGCTCACGATGGACTTCTGTTTGGTTCGCTGATTGCTTTCCAGCGTTTAGATAACGCGACTGACGCGGCGTAGCCGTGTCGGTTCTTGGCCCGGGATTGGCCATTGTGTTCGGGTACCGCACGTTATGAAGTCTTTTGGAAGGGGTCCGGGGGAACCTTTTCTACCGAGAAAAGGTTCCCCCGGATTACTCTTCAAAATGAACTCACATCTTCAAGAGCACGCGGGCCGGGGCGCCGTCGGCGCCCTTGATCTTCAGCGGGAGGCAATAGATTTCACAGGGCCCTGCCGGAACATCCAGCAGGTTCACACCTTCCACAACCAGGATACCGGCTTTCAGAAGAGTTTTATGAACAGGCGCGCCCGGATTCTGGTATTGTTCAATGGAAAGATAATCGTTCCCCACCAGCACAACCCCACGCTCCACGAGGTATGATGCTCCGTCTTCCGTAAGGTACACGTAGGCTTCGTGGAAGGTAGATTCAAGGAGACGGGGGCCGTTGTCGGTTTTGAACAGAACTCGACGGTGATCGCCCGCGCCGGACTCCTCCAGGGCTTCACGATCCACATAAGGCCTGCCGCGCATGTCCAGCACCATTCCGGGTCCCACCAAGATATCCAGGGGAATCCGGTCCACCGTGAAACCGTTGTCCAGGTAGTGTGCCGGGGGATCAACGTGTGTGCCCACATGGGTAGCCATGGACATGAAGGCCAGATCGAATGGGTCACCCCTTTTGCGCTCAAAAAAGGGCTCGATCTTGAAAAGAGGGTCACCGGGAAAGGTTATCATGCCTTCGTGTATCGGAAGAGTCACATCGTACAGGGTCATGGTATCGTCTCCGGGGAACGGTTTATTTCGACATTCTCCGAGTTTATCAGAAAGAGAAGGCCCGCGGCAGTAGGACCGGCATCTTGCCGGTCCATCAGAGGTTTCAAGGAGATCACTTGACACGGGCGTCTTGCGCGGCTATACATATACATAGTATACGTATGAGGGTCGGTCATGGCTATTTGTCAGCACGATCAAAAAAAGATCATCGACCGGATCAACCGCATCGAAGGCCAAGTCAGAGGACTGCGCAAGATGGTGGAAAGCGACGCGGAATGCTTTGATTTTCTTAAACAGGTCTCCGCTGCGGCAGGCGCGTTGCGATCCCTGACGACAGTGGTCCTGGAGGACCACTTGAGAGGCTGTGTCTCCGAGGCCATTCGCAGCGAGAACAATGAAGAGGAACTGGTCGGCCAGGTGATCGAGGTGTTTAACAAGTTCGGCAAGTAGGCAAAGAAGACCACACCCGGGTCGGTCGTTCAATCGGACAGGCAATCGGTCCACGTGCGGCCGTGGAAGAATTCCGGTGGAGGCAACGATTCATACCAATGCGCGTTCAAACAAGTGATGAAGAGCACTGCTGGGCAAGCCAGCAGTGGCACCCAAGAATCCGATCTCACTCTCTTGATTGCGCATTGGTATCAGTCATTCGAGGCGGTCTGGTAAGATGTCATGGCGACTCCGGGCTTGAACCGGAGGAAGCAATCTCCTGCACAGTGAATGTGGGGATTGCTTCGTGGCCACACTCATCGCAATGACGTGCTCGACGAGAAGATCTGCCCCGCGAATCTGAAGCCTTACCCGTGGAGGTTCCTGTGGAGATCTTTATCGCCATCTTGATGGCATCACTAAATATTTTCAAAGAAACAGCGCTTTACATCATCTTTGGATTCCTTGTGGCCGGATTGCTGCGGGTCTACCTTCGTCCCGCGTTGGTGGCTCACTATTTTCGGAAAGGCCGAATCAGATCGGTAATGTACGCGGCTTTTCTGGGCATTCCGATCCCACTCTGATCCTGTGGCGTGGTTCCCGCAGTTGCGGGCTTAAAAAGGCAGGGCGCCAACAATGGGGCTGCTCTGTCATTTCTCATATCCACTCCGGAGAGCGGTGTGGATTCAATGGCGCTGACCTATTCACTTTTCGACCCGATAATGACGGTCATGAGGCCTGTGGTTGCCTTTGTTACCGGCGCCGCGGCCGGTATTGTTGAGAATCTGACCGGCAGGTCGTACGTGCAGACAAAGGATGCGGCGCCGGATCTTTCCTGCCCGGTGGACGGCTGCTGTGACGGGGTTGATTGCGAGCCTGAGGAGCACGCGGAACACCATACATTCATTGAGAAGCTCAGCGCGGGAATGGCATTCGCGTTCAACGATCTCATGGGCGATATCGCCAAGTGGTTCCTTCTGGGGATAGTTCTTGCCGGGGCCATCTCTTGTCTGGTTCCGGAGTCTTTCTTTGAAGCCGGCATGAGTTCAGGGATCGTCGCGTACCTGGGCATGCTGTTGGTGAGCCTGCCCATGTACGTTTGTGCCACCATGTCGACTCCGATCGCAGCAGCGCTGGTGCTCAAGGGCCTCAGTCCCGGCGCGGCGCTCGTCTTTCTCGTGGCCGGTCCCGCGACCAATGTTGCCACCGTGACAATGGTGTGGGGCATTCTGGGGAAACGAACATTGGCCATCTATTTGGTGTCGATAATCGTTTGCACCATCGCATTTGCCTACATGACAGACTTCATCTACACGGGGTTCGGTATTTCGGCCAAGGCTTCCGCGGGAGCGTCCGCGGGCGAGCTTTTCCCCTGGTGGCTCGAATGGGCTGCGGCTGTTGTGCTGGCCGTCCTGTGTCTCAGAACGATCCGGCAGCGGTGGGTACGCCCTGCAAGAGCCAGGGAAACAGAGGCGGCTGCAGCTCCGGATGACTGTTGCGCCGCGGACGCGGAATCTAGCGCATGCTGCGGTGAGGTCGAATCCGCGGAAGACACCTGAAAGACATGTTGAGGCTTTTCCCCGTGTGGGAATTTATATGGGCCACTGCCACAAGGAGCGCCCATCTTGGGGCATGCAAGTCGGAACCACTCTATTGCGAAGCTCTTTCCGGTGTCACGAACCGAATCAGGACAGCGGAAACAGCGCAGCAGATCCCCAGGTACGTAAAGACTACAAAGAAGTTCTCGTTGGTTATGTCAAGCAAATAGCCGGTCAGGGACGGTCCCAGAGGCGCCGCGACAAATCCATAGGCTGTAAAGACAAGACCGAAGATCGCGCCGAAGTGTTTCAGGCCGAAACAGTCTACGGCCAGGGGCGCGGAAACCGCGAACAGAGTCCCAAAAGCGAAACCGATGACACCCGCGGTCACAGCCGCGACAATGAGACTGCTCACATGGGGCAACACGAAATAGGCCGCGGCCGCGAAAAGGAACGTCGCACTCATGACTCGGTTGCGACCGATCCAATCCGAAAGGATGCCGGACACCAGGCGGCTTGTCCCGTTGGTCAGATTAAAGGCTGTCAAGATCACGACCGCGGACTCCAGAGAAAACCCTTTGTGCAACCCGAAAGCTGTGGAGAGCATCACCATCGCGATCCCTGCCGCGCCTTGAATGGCCCAGGTGAGCCAGAGGAACCAGAAACTCCTGGACCGAAGGGCTTGTCCCACGGTGAGGGACCATTCCTCGGGCCCTGTGGGACGCGGTTGTTCTCCGCGGCCGCTCTCGGATTCGGTCATGACGTTCTCCGGGGCCTCGGTAAATTGGGAGGCCGCCACCCCCACCAGAAGAGCCATTATGCCGAGTGTTATGTTCATGGAAAAATATCCCATGGAACCGAGCATGAAAGTGAATACCGGGGCCATGATCGCGCCCGAGAGACCGAACATCATGTTCACGATTCCCGACACCAGGCCGCGCCTCAGGGGGAACCATTTTTGTACCGAAGTGAGTGCAGGAAGATAGATGAAACAGGATGCGATACCCATGATAAAGGCCCACAGGTAGAGCGTGAACAAATTTGACACGTACGCGGCCAGGAGAATGTCCAGCCCGGTAACGATCGCGCCGATGGTGATCATTCTTCTCGTGCCAAGCCTTTCCTGCCATTTGCCCACGAAAAACATGAAGATACCGACCGACGCGAGCACGAAAAAGAGCGCGCTCCCGATCGCGCCGCGCCCCACCTGGAATTGCTGAACCCACAATGGTCCCATAACTCCCGGGAATCCGAAAATAAACGCGCCGGGCCAGAAGATGGCGATTCCGCTCCCGATTACCGCGTTGATTCCTCTTTTGTTCATGCTCATCAATCACTCCGCTGCTGAAGCCGCTCAACGGCCCAAGAGGGCGACGCATGCGTCGCCCCTACGCCGGAGACCAGCGACTTTGCGGACATTTTCATGTTTCGTTGTCGCTCTTTTGCGATGGTAGAAGGCATAAGCTTTCCGTGCCTCCGGACGATAAAGCCGGCGTCCGAGAATGTTCCAGTATACTCCATGTTAAGCGGTCACTGCTGCGAAAATATTTCGCAGTGGCTGCCATATAGGAGCCGAGAGGTGCGAATAAATTGAGCGGTGTGGAAGAGCGAGCGGATCAATGCGCCGGCGAACCGGAGTATTATCACCAGGTTGCAATTGTGGCACGCGTGTTGCAAGAACTAAACGCAAACAACGACTCCTAACCATACCCTCTATGCAATCCCTCCTCAATGTTCGGGATTGCTTTTTTTTTGTACGGGGGTAGACGCCCGGAGCGCGATGCCCGGTCACACTCCAACTACCACTCATTGAAAGGCATGTAAGTTATTTTACGACAGTGCTCGGGGTTCAAGAGGGACGACTACGACGTTTCGGACGCGCGCCACCTTTTCTTGAAGAAGCTTCTGTTGAATATGCTTTGCCGAGCAGGGATCGGGAACCAGGGGACAGGAGCATCATACTTTGTCGTGTCTTCTAGGATTCGGGAGCGGATGCTGGGCGCGTTGCGTTTTTCAGCTGTGCAAAGATTTCGCGCGCCTTGTACGAGCTTCGCACCAGGGGCGCGGCCGCGACGATTTGCACGCCTGTTTCCAAGGCCGATTTCTTGAGTTCTTGAAACTCCCGGGGAGGCAGGTATCGAATGACCGGGTGGTGACGTGGTGTGGGCTGAAGATACTGCCCGATTGTAAGGACCCGACAGCCGGTTTCGACCAGGTCCTCCACCAGGGCCGAAATCTCTTCGCGTGTTTCCCCTGCGCCCACCATGATGCCGGATTTGGTGAATATCTCAGGATCACAATCCCTTACACCGCGCAGGAGTTCGAGGGATCGTTCATATGAAGCCTGGGGTCTCAAGCGGGAGTATAGGCGCGGCACCGTTTCCAGATTGTGGTTGATGATGTCCGGCCGAGCTTTGACTACCGTCTCAAGCGCGCTCTTTGAACCCCGAAAATCCGGGATCAGGACCTCGATGTGTACGTCCGGGGAATTGCGCCGTATGGCGCCGATGGTTTCCGCAAAAATGGATGCCCCGCCATCCGGCAGGTCATCCCTGGTCACCGACGTAACCACTGCGTAACGCAGACCGAGCGAGGCCACGGCAGCCGCGACCAGTTCCGGCTCCTCTGGTCGGGGCGGCGCCGGTGCGGTGCTGTGATCAACCGCACAGAAACGGCAGTTTCGGGTACACTTGTCGCCAAGGATCAAAAATGTGGCCGTCCCCTGGGCGGCACAGTCACCCCGATTGGGACAGCGCGCCTCCGTGCAAACAGTAGCCAGCCCCTTCCCATACGTGTTGGAACGGATTTTCGCTTCCGATGTTGCAGTAGGAAGAGTGGCTCGTATCCACGGGGGGAGGCGGTTGGTTCTCATCTGTGGGCAACGGGTTCGAGCAAATAAATAAAGACCGCCTCCGGTAAGGTATCAAGGGGGGGAGTCATGATACGAGTGGAAGACGGCCTTTCCACATAGTATAGTAAAGTTTCATGTGAAATGTCAACCCCCGCGACCAAAAAAATCGCGAGGGTTGGAGTAGTGACTCCCATGGCCTCCGACACCTTGCCGGTATAATTATAGGCTACACTGATCTCACGGCTTGTCAAGGTATATTTCCAACAAGGAAAGTGGGTAGCCAGGCATACCCAAATAGACGTTTGCCACCCACGCTCACTGCAAAGAAACTTTCCGAGATTGGCAAGGCCGGTCATTGAGATCTGCCGCGTCATGGTGTATCATTCCACCATGCGCGCTCCGAAGCGCTCAGATACGCGCTCCAAAACCCGAAAGGGGGGGCTCGAAATCCGGACAGAGGTCTGGAGGAAAAAAGTTTGACTCTCAACGGGTCATCCGAGCTTTCATGCCTGAGAAGACGTGCAACGAACCACAAAAGTCCTTTCGTCTTGCGACACACGCTCTGTGCAGGGCGGACTTTTTGCAAAAAGGGTCCCGGGCTGCGCACTTTTCAAAGTCTTCCGGGTTTTGTAATCACTTCCAATCGGGAACCCA
>CAZGNL010000189.1:0-9554 GCA_964527475.1 uncultured Syntrophaceae bacterium | reverse complement strand
ACGAGGGGACAAATGAGATCATGAGACTGGTCATAGCTCGTAATCTGCTGGGGAAGAGAAAATAGGTAATTGTTCACCGGGCTTGAAGCGGTTCTGCGCCTCCAAACCTCCCCCATACGTTACTCCGGGAGCTTGTACGGTGAACGGTTACGAAAATAGGTCCCGCGTGAATGTTTGCGGGATCAATGTTCCGGGTCGGGACAGCCGGCAATCCTATGCACTTAACCTGAATTATTGAGGAAAATCATTGCTCGCGGAAAAGATCATCCAGGGCGACGTCCGAGCCACGGCCCGGCTCATCAGGCGCATAGACGATGGAGATCGGGAAGCTATCCCGGAGTTGCGCGTTCTTTACCGACACGCGGGGAACGCTCACATACTTGGGTTTACAGGCTCGCCCGGGGTTGGGAAATCCACACTGGTGGATCGCATTATCGGGAAGTTCAGAGAGGACGGCAAGACCGTCGGGGTCCTTGCTGTGGATCCCACCAGCCCATTCACCGGCGGCGCCATACTCGGGGACCGGGTCAGAATGCAAAAGCACTTCACCGATGAGGGTGTTTTCATTCGATCCCTGGCCACTCGTGGATCATTCGGCGGCCTGACCCGGTCCACCGCGGACGCCATAATCGTCCTGGATGCAATGGGCATGGACGTGGTGATCGTGGAGACGGTGGGGGTAGGGCAGGATGAGGTGGACATCGTTCACAATGCTCATACCACGGTGATGGTTACAATACCGGGAATGGGAGACGACATACAAGCCATAAAAGCAGGTCTCATGGAGATAGGCGATCTGTTTGTAGTGAACAAGGCGGACAGAGAAGGCGCGGACAAAACCGTGCGTGAGATCAAGTTCATGTTGCACATGTCCGCGGATCGCCACGAGCAGCACGGATGGGAGCCGCCTGTCATAGAGACCGTGGCAATTCGGGAGAGCGGCGTGGATGACCTCTATAAGGCGGTCCTGGACCACCGTCGCCATTTTCTGGAGAGCGGACAAGAGATTGCCAAGCGCCTGGCCGAGAACAGAGCAAGAAAGCAGGTCCTGGATCTGCTGCGCGATAATCTTATGGAAGCAGCCCTCGAAAAGCTCGGTGGGCATGAAGCCCTGGAAGAAATCGTCCAAAGAATCGTGACCGGGAAAGAGGACCCGTACGGGGCGTGCTTCGACGTGGTGGACAGACTAATAGGAGGAACGAAACGTTGAGTTCCTGGAAGTCCCTCCGCAAGATGGAGATGGATCCGCTGTGGCTCATGAGGATCTTCACCATCATCCCGGTGGTGCTCATATTGGTGGCCGGCGCTGGTGCGCTTTGGATGTACTTCTTTGTGTCGTCTCTGCTGCCCGAGAGTCAGACCCGTGTGGATTTGCCCGGGCTCGCGGCGGATGTCCGGGTGGTCCGTGATCGACACGGAGTGCCGGGGATCATCGGAGAAAAGGAAGAGGATCTGGCCATGGTCCTTGGGTACGTGATGGCCCAGGATCGACTCTGGCAGATGGATTTCCTCCGAAGGGCCGCACAAGGACGCCTTGCCGAGATCTTCGGTTCCGCACACATTGAAGCGGATCACCTTATGAGAACTGTTGGAGCCGGCGCGGATGCGGACGTGTATCCGGGCCGGCTCGGGGAACCGGACCGGAAATGGCTGGAGGAATTCGTAAAGGGGATAAACAGATATATATCGAGTCATTCCGGTAAGCTTCCAGTGGAGTTCTCTTTCCTGGAGTACCGGCCCGATCCTTTTTCCCCAAAGGACATAATGGCCATCTTCAGCGCAATGGCCTGGGAAAGCTCCCTCGCGTCCCGCGTGGACCCTGTGATGACGAGCCTGCTATGCCGTCTTGGGAATAAGCGCGCCCGGCTGCTCTTTCCCACAGATCCGGCGGTTTCGTCGGGTTACGCGCCTTCAGGTCTCAAGGGTTGGGTCCCCGGTGGAACCCTGTTTAGCCGGCCTGCCGATCCACCAAACCGGTTGCGGATACCCGGTCTCCGAGGCGGGGCCGCCTGGGCGGTCGGGGGACTGAGGAGCCGGAGCGGGCGGCCCCTGGCATGCTGGAACATCTATCAAACCCTAACAGCGCCCCGGTTCTGGTACAGGGCGAGACTGGTCGCGGGTGATTTTCATCTCTCGGGGGCTTTCATTCCGGGGACGCCCGTGGCATTCGTGGGCAGCAATGAGCGGATCAGTTGGGGATCTGTTTCGTCGCCGGTAGATGACGCGGATCTGTTCCTGGAATCAGTCGATTCAGATGCGCCAAGGCGGTACTGGCGGGTGGACCGCTGGCACAAAGTTCGGGTCAGGAAGGAAAAGTACCGCGTCAGGGGAGCTTCATCGGTTGCAAGGACCATTTTGCTGACGGAGACCGGCCCCCTGGTATCAAACGCGGCCAACGGCAAGGCGCTGTCGCTAAAATGGACAGGCGCCGATGGTTCCGGGCTGTACCGATCATTGTACGCGCTTAACAGATCTCGCAACGGGGGCGAGGTGAGGAAATCGCTTGCCAAGCTGGTCGCGCCTTGTCTTTCCGTGGTCTGGGCTGATGATAAGGACAATTATGGAGTGCAGCCGGCGGGCCGAATTCCCATCCGATGTCCAGGCGATGACGGGATAGCTCCCATGCCGGCCTGGACCGCGGTACATGATTGGCAAGGGTTCATACCGTTTGATGAACTGCCCGCGGTGACCAATCCCGCGGAAGGCGCTGTCATCGTCACAGGAGGGCGTCCCGGGGGGATGGGTTATCCGTTCTTTGTAGGTTGTTACTGGAACGACGATTCGGCACACGGCCGAATCAAGGAGTTGCTGGAAGATGAATCCGAACATCAGAAAGAAAGCTTCCGGAGGATGCAGCTTGACACGGTCTCCCTGTCGGCCCGGCGCCTGACACCAATAATCCTGAAAGCGATCGAGACCGGCGCCCGATGGGGCGAAACAGAACAGGAATCGATCAGCCTCCTGAACTCCTGGGATTTTGAAATGGGCCGAAAGTCAATCGGCGCCGCGATCTTCGGCCTGATCTATCAGTCCCTTGTGGACGAACTATTCCGACGGGAGATGGGAGATGATCTCTACGATCGATTCACTGCGTATTCTCCTCTAACATCAAGGATGGTCACAAAGATCTTTGTGGATCGGCGCCACGAGTGGCTGGGGTCGGTCAAACCCCACGAAATTCTGAGAAAATGCTTCCAGCGTGCGATGGACCGTGGCAAGGTCCTCATGGGCGATGACCCGAAAGAGTGGGATTGGGGTGCGATCCACAAGACCGTGTTTCGGCATCCTCTCACCGAGAAATCGAGATTCCTGGAGTTATTGTACCAAGTGGGCCCGGTCCCCACTCCGGGGTCAATTGACACAATTGATTTCGCGGGCTGGTCAAACGCACATCCGTTCAGCGTCAGCGAAGGGGTTTCCCTCAGACAGATTGCGGACATGACCGCCCCGCCCAGGGTGTTCGGGGTCAGTCCTATGGGTAGCTCAGCCCATTTCTTTTCCACCCATTACAAGGATCAAATGAGCGATTGGCTGAACGGAAGATCCTTTCGTGATCCTATCCAGAGAGCGGATATTCGGAAGCACGGATTCAATGCAGTGCTCTTCAAGGCCCGACGACCCGGGAAGCTGTCCGGCAGGTGATCAGGAAGGACGGGCCGGCATTACCGGCTCCTTCACGTGATGTCACGCTCCGAAATTCGACTCGACAAGAAATGCGCACAATGAGTGAATTGCCTTCCAAAATCCTGATAGCCACCGGGAATCAGGGAAAGGTGAACGAGATCCGTGATCTGGTTAAGGATCTTCCGGTGGAGTTCATTTCCCTCGCGGACCTGGACGATTTCCCGGAGGTGGTTGAAGACGGCCTGACCTTTGAGGAGAACGCGCTGAAGAAGGCCCGTGTGACAGCTCGGACAACCGGAATGGTTGCCCTGGCAGATGACTCGGGGTTGTGCGTTGACGCGCTGGACGGGCGTCCGGGGGTGCTGTCGGCACGGTACGCGGGCGAGAATTCATCCGATGAGGCAAAATACTCCAGTATCCTTGATGAAATGAGTGATGTGCCCGAAGATCAGCGATCCGCCCGCTTTGTCTGCGTCATCGCGCTCGTCTATCCCAACGGCGAAGAAAAGCTGTTCCGGGGCGCATGCGACGGGGTGATAACCCGAGAGCCGTTCGGTAGCGCGGGATTCGGGTACGACCCCATTTTCCATTTCGAGCCTGCCGGCCGCACATTCGGCGAAATGAGCCGAGAATCCAAGAACAAGGTAAGTCACCGTGGCCGAGCTCTGGCAAAGTTCTCAGCGTTCCTTCGAGACCTGGTCTCCCGGCAGTGACGTCCCATTGCCCGGATGCGCCTCACCGCGGCCGGCCCCAGGCAAATCCGTTCAGGGTTTTTCACAACTATTGCACTTCCTGTACCCAGGGACTATAACAGTAGTGATCGGGGTGTAGCGCAGCCTGGTTAGCGCGCGTGCCTTGGGAGCACGAGGTCGCCGGTTCAAATCCGGCCACCCCGACCAGAACCATGACGCCTGGCCGGAATATGTGAAGTCATTCTCACAGCTATTGCATCCTTAATGGACCCGGGCGGAAAGGACCGTAGCATGTCAAGGAAGGCGGATCGCTTTTCCCGCATGATAGAAGTGATTTTCTTCAAGTACTACAAAGACGGCGCCACTGAAGTCGAGTTTGATCGCTCCGATATAATTGAGGTGGCTGCTCTCAACGAGGATACACTTCCCCTGAACATCGGCGACGTTGTAGTCGCTTTCTCCCAGGGAACCCCATTACCTGACAAAATAGTTGAGAAAGCCCCACAGGGCTACGAATGGCGCGTCCAACAAACGGACAAATCGCGCTATAAGTTTGATCTGATAAAGATTGGGGATGACTGACCGCCCCAGGCGGAGCTCAGAAGAATGACCATTGCCACCCCCGGGTACGGCGCCACAACGAAGTCGGGATCTCAACAACTCGGGTTGCTGCATTCCAGAGAAACGGCTCTTGCTGTCGATGAAATCAGACCAGTCATACCATTTCGCGAATATTATTGTAATCCGGGTTTGCCGCGAGAGAGGTCTGTGTTAACAAGCAGTCCGTGGCTTCGCCTCGGACATACGCATCAGAAGCGCGCTTGCTGCGCCTGGATTCTCGAAGCACTCACGCCCGGCGGGCCGCTACGGACTAACAATGAAGCTCCCACACCAACCGGCTCGTAAATTGGCCCTACGCCCAGTAGCTCCCCCTTCGAGCATCCCCCATCGTAGGCCCCGAGATTTTATTTGTTAAACGACGAAGCGGTATCACAACTGAACTTGCCTCTGCCGGGTTTCAAGCCGGACGAGGCGCCTGAGACCCGGACAAACCGGAATTCGGGTCGCGGCAGCAACAGGCTGGACCCTCAAGATCGGCCCTTCCACGATTGGTATCGCTTTGTCCTCTCTTTTCCGCCTCATCTTGTTCGTGATTATGTCGAACACTTTGGATTGGATGAACGGCACGTCATATTGGATCCTTTTTGCGGTACCGGAACAACCCTGGTCGAGGCTCAGCTTCGTGGAGTCCCCGGTGCAGGAATTGAGGCCAACCCATTCGCGAGATTTGCGAGTTCGGTTAAGTTGAACTGGGGGATCGACCCCGATGCGTTTGCCGCGGGGGCACGGAAGATTGCGGAAGCTGCGCGGAGCACCCTGCGATCGCAGGGAATAGATGATGACCTGCCGGTCAATGCTGATCTCGGCGACCTTCACCTGAGAGCGCTTCCCCCGGAGTCCGCCAAGCTGCTGCTGAAGAACTCCATCAGCCCGCTACCCCTGCACAAGGCCTTGATCTTGCTTGAATGTATCAATTTCCACCGGACTCAGCCCTATTTCGAACACGCAATTCTCGCGTTGGCGAAAACCCTGGTGTTTTCAATCAGCAATCTCCATTTCGGTCCGGAAGTCGGTGTGGGCAAACTGAGAACGGATGTCCCGGTGGTCTCAACTTGGTTATCCGAGGTGCGAAAAATCTCACGCGATTTGAGTTTAGTCTCCGGCAAGACTTTTCCTGTTTCAACTGTTCATTTGGGCGATGCGCGGCAGGTCACCACAATCATTGAACCCGAGTCAATAGATGCGATAATTACTTCACCCCCATACCCCAACGAAAAAGACTACACAAGGACGACCAGGCTTGAATCGGTGATTCTCGGGTTCGTGAGTGATATGCCCGAGTTGAGGTCGTTCAAGAAGACCTTTGTGCGTTCAAACACGCGTGGTGTTTACAAGGGAGACGATGATCACAAATGGATTGCCGGCTATTCAAAAATTCAAGAAATCTCCGCATCCATAGAAAGACGTAGAAAGGAACTGGGGAAAACCTCCGGATTTGAAAAACAGTATGCAAAGGTAGTCGGACTGTACTTCGGGGGCATGGCGCGTCATTTGGCTGAGCTTCGCCAGGTTTTGCGTCCCGGGGCCAAACTGGCCTACGTGGTCGGTGACCAGGCCTCGTACCTGAGAGTAATGATTCGTACCGGACAACTCCTGGCCGAGATCGCTGAGGACCTCGGATATGAACTGAAAGGAATCGATCTTTTTCGGGAACGCTTGGCCACGGCCACCAAACAGCGACTGCGCGAGGAAGTCGTTGTGCTGCAATGGCCCGGATAGCAAGGAACAAGGATGTCTAAAAAGCCGAACCGCTATTCCCGCATCATCGAGAAAGTTTTCTTCAAGCATTACAAGGAGGGGGCCACAGAAGTCGCCTTTGAAAGGTCGGACCTGATTGAAGCGGCCGACGAGTTGGGACTCACGGTTCCCTTGAATATTGGCGATATCATATACTTCTTCAGGTATAGGTCGGCGCTGCCCCAGACAATAGTCGCAAAGGCCACGGCCGGTTGTGAATGGCTAATCAGACCAGCAGGCCAATCGCTTTACAGGTTTGAATTGACCGAGGTTGTCAATATCGAGCCATCCAAATCGATGGTTGAGACAAAGATCCCGGATGCCACGCCCGGGGTGATCAATCAGTACTCGCTCAGTGATGAGCAGGCGCTGCTCGCAAAGCTCAGATACAATCGTTTGGTAGATATTTTCACAGGAATCACGTGCTACTCGCTGCAAAACCACTTGAGAACGGCCGTACCCGATCTTGGGCAAGTGGAGACCGATGAAATCTACATCGGGATCGACCAGCGCGGCGCACATTACGTTCTGCCCGTCCAAGCCAAAGGCGGATCAGACAAAATAGGAATTGTCCAGATTGAACAGGATATGGCTGTTTGCGCGACCAAGTTTGCGGACCTGATCTGCCGGCCCCTCGCAGCTCAGTTCATGGGAGACGAACTAATAGCCTTGTTCGAGCTCGAACCGACCAAGAGTGGGATCGGGATTTCTATCGAGAGGCATTACAGACTGGTACACCCGGACGACTTGTCACCAGACGAACTTGAAAGGTATCGCAAGCGTGCATTCTGATCTTGGCGGTCGGGCTGAACAGTGCGCTTCGCGGATCTACCACGCGAATTTGGCTGGAACTCCTGCATTCGGTCAAACGTTCACCGCGGAATGCGGAGGCGGACGATGCCGGTACGTCCGGATGACGGAGATCTGTGAAAATCGTACAATTGTTCAATAGAGAGGCGATTCATGGGAATACTGGTTGAGGCCGCGGAACTCGTTGGGACACGACTCGGGGATGATCTTGAGTCAATTACCGTAGAACGGGTAGTGGTGGGACTGTTTTTCACGGGAGTCAAGCTGTCCAACGGCTCCGGGGGAGTCTGTTTCACTCCCATAAAGGCCATACCGGAAGCGGTCTGCTGCCCGAGCTCGGCCGGGAGGATATTCGATCCTCTGAACGCGCGGGGGATGAAAGTGACCAAGGCTCTCTCCGCTCTGTCATCGCGGGAACCCATCAAGACCGCGGTGGCCGTGGCCACTTTGAATGCGTTGAGCGCCACATGTTGGGACCGCGGCCTCAAGGGCCCGTACGACATACAGACCGGCGTGGATGCCCAGGATGTGATCAAGACGCCTGGGAGTGCATCGGTAGCTGTTGTAGGCGCGTTTACGCCGGTGCTCAAGAAATTGAAGAATCGAGGCGGTCGTTGGTGGGTCATAGAGCAGGATCGCACCACTCTGAAATCGGACGAGCTGGATCATTTTGTCCCGGCCGAGCGATCGGAAGATGTAATCAAAGAGGCCGAAGTCCTTATCATTACCGGCGTGACACTTGTCAATCACACCCTGGACCACATCCTTGACACGGCCAAGGCCGGCGCTGAGATAGCCGTAATAGGCCCCACAGCGAGCCTTCTTCCTGAGCCCTTGTTCGAGCGGGGAGTGAGAGTTGTCGGAGGCGTGTGGGTAAAGAAATCAGACCAACTCCTCGACGTGCTCGCTGCCGGAGGTTCCGGGTACCACTTTTTCGACAGCCTGGCCCACCGGATCGTGATAGAGAAAGAAATCTAGTTACCGGATTTTCGGCAGCCAAAGGGAGAGATTGAAATGAGATCTGCAAAACGTTTGTACGCAGTGTTGGCGCTCGTTTTTGCCGTATTGGCCGTTTCTCATGCCTTGGCGGGCATGGAAGACGGAAGCCTGCTGAAGGTCTCGATCCTCCACATGAACGATCCCCACGGGCACTATGTGCCGTACAAGGACTGGGATTCCGGCAGTCTGATGGGCGGGTTCGCTAGGGCCCGGACGGTCATGGCTGAGATTGCGAAAAAGAACACGGCCGACAACAGGGAGACCTTGATCCTCATGGGTGGGGACCTATTGATGGGAAGCGTGTACTGCACAACATGGAGGGGACGGGTCGGGGTCCAACTCATGAATATGATGAAATTCAACGCAATGGTGGTTGGAAATCATGAATTCGACTATGGCGAGAAAAACCTGATCACCGTTCTGAAGCCTATGATGAATTTCCCACTGTTGAGCGCAAACATCAGGAATGAAAAAGGGGAGCGTGTTTTCCAAAGCCTGATAGTAAAGAAGTTTCCTCAGTCGTCCACAAGACTGGTAATCATAGGCCTCACGACCACAGACACGCCGATCAGCACTCTTCCCGAGAACGTCAAGGGGCTCGTCTTCGATGATCCAGTGAAGACAGCAAAGGATCTTCTTGAGCCGTACAACGAGCAAGACCTGGTGATTGCGCTCACCCACCTCGGCCTGGACGGCGACCGAATGCTCGCGGCTTCGGTCCGGAAAATCGATGTGATAATCGGAGGCCACTCTCACGACGCAGTCATTCGGCCGTCACAAAGGGGGAATGCCTTGATCTGTCAGGCGGGCGCATATTCAAAATACGTCGGGAGATTGGATCTGGATGTCAAACAAGGGCGGATAGCCAATTACTGCGCGGAATTGATACCGCTGATCGCACAGATCAAGGAAGACAAGAAGATAGCCTCGGTCATAAATGAATACACTTCCAAACTGGATGCTCGCTTGCACGCGGTGGTCGGCAAGACAGACGTGCTGTTGGACGGGAGCGCGGCCGCTGTCCGATCCGGAAAGGACAGCGATCTGGGTAGATTGATCGGTTTCGTGATG
>CAZGNL010000188.1:0-9791 GCA_964527475.1 uncultured Syntrophaceae bacterium | reverse complement strand
CGACCAAAGGGGATCACCCGAGGTGCCTCCTTTCCGTTCACTCGTCATCGCTGCGATAGCCGGAAGATGATCTGGAAACCGACCATGTTATGGTATGATGGTGCAAAGTGACGCGCCCACAGGAGGATGACCATGATTTCAGGTCTGGCTGCCGCAATTGTTTTGATCGCAATATTCTTGTTCATGGCGATCAAGGTGCTCAGGGAGTATGAGAGAGCGGTCGTCTTTCGCCTCGGCAGGGTAATAGGTCGGAAGGGACCCGGGCTAATCTTGCTGATTCCGATAATTGACAGGATGGTCCGGGTGAGTCTCAGGACCGTGGCCATGGACGTTCCCTCTCAGGATGTGATCACCCGTGACAATGTTGCCCTGCAAGTCGATGCTGTACTGTATTTCCGGGTTATGGACCCGATCGATGCGATCATTCAAGTGGAAGATTTCCTGTACGCCACTTCGCAGTTGGCCCAGACCACCTTGAGAAGCGTGTGCGGTCAGTCTGAATTGGACGATCTGTTGACGGAACGGGAAAGGATCAACCTGGCATTGCAGCAGACGCTTGACGGACAGACCGCTGCATGGGGAATAAAAGTCGGCGCGGTCGAAGTCAAACACCTTGACCTACCTACGGAAATGCGACGAGCAATGGCACGGCAGGCCGACGCTGAAAGGGAACGGCGAGCGAAGGTCATCCACGCGGAAGGTGAATACCAGGCCGCAGGCCGGCTCACCGAGGCAGCGGGACTTATGGCCGGCGAACCGACGACCCTGCAACTCAGGTTTCTCCAGACATTGACGGACGTTTCCACAGAGCACAATGCCACCATTGTCGTGCCGGTCCCCGTAGACCTGCTGGAGCAATTCATTGTTCACGGCCCACCACCCGTGAAAGGAAGAGCGGACGAGAGACAATCACAACCCACCAAGGATGCCGCGAAAGCCATTGACCCCAGTGAAACTTTCGCCCCCCTGTCGGAAGACACCCGCACACTGGTCAAGTACCTGGTGAAAATGTCGGTGTCCGAAGGAGTGTTTGCGGAATCCGAGAAACGCTTCATCCAGCGGGCCGTGGAGGGAATCCACGAAGCCATGAGCGCGGACCAATTCAACGAGCTGATCGCTGAGGCGTCACAAGAGTCTCTCGACAGAATACTCAGCAGCATTGAGAAGAAGCCCGCCGCGTTCAGGGAAAAGCTGCTCTACCTCGCTATCCTCGCAGCTACAGCCGATGGCACGGTGGCTTTACAGGAAAGGAAGATCCTGGCCGAATCACTACCGCTTCTGGGGATATCCAGGGACCGGTACGAAGAAATAGCAGAGGATGTGGTCGCCGAGTCTAGGGCCCCAAAAGACGACCGCGGACATAGAGATACAGATTAGAGTAGAGGGGTCAATTGTGAGGCGGACCACCCGAACCGCGCGTCACTTTCTTGTCTGTTCTACCAACCAGTCCTTGGCTTCTTCAAGGGTGTCGAACGGCTTTGCCACCTTAACCGCCAACTTGTTGTAAACCGTCATAAGCCGCTTCTGCATTTTGCTGAGCCCGACCAGCGCGGTCGCGGTGATGTAGGGCCTCAGGTTCACACCTGCTTCTTTGAACGCGGCGACAATCTCACGCGTTGCAAAGCCTCCCTCGACATTCAGTAGGTGAAGCTGATCCAGTGCCCCGGCCTCACCCAGGCCGACCAGGTCCGTCTCATTCTCCTTGATCTGCCTGATCAGATCGTTCCCCGACAACCCTCGATAGTCCATAAATAGGATGCGCTTACCTCTGTGGGTGATCCACTCGGTCCGTTCATTGACTTTCTCTGTCATGTTGTCCTCCCCCGGGCCGGATTGATCTTCATGGGCAATTCTACCACGTTCGAGTGGAATAGCTCAAATTGGAGAGAGAATAGGCCGGCGTTCATAGCTGTTTGCCTGAAAGTCCCGGAAAAGAACCACCCCCATCCAGGTCAACGTATGGGGTGGTTTGGAGGGGAGCCACTGCGCGTGGGGCGATTGAGCGTGTCCCGTACAGCTTACGTGATATGATAGCTGACGGGAGCATGACGTTGAAATGCCTGCCCGGCTAGGGCCTCCCCTCCAAGTCCATGCGCAGCGTGCGCGCTCTTTAGGCGCCCTGTCCGAGGCGAAGCCCCGGACCAGTGAACAACGGAAAAGACTTTCATGCTTCGTTGTGCCTGTAATTTCAGGCATGTAAGTTCCTGTGAAAATGAATCAACTATGACGAACGGTATCTGTGGGGTTGATTTCATACCAATGCGCGTTCAAACAAGTGATAAAGAGCACTGCTGGGCAAGCCGGCAGTGGCACCCAAGAACCCGATCTCACTCTCTTGATTGCGCATTGGTATCAGTCGTCCCTCCGGGACTCGGGTCTTGTCTTGTGGGGACCGGGTACCCCGGAATGAATTCCGGGGCTACTATCGGGAGTCCCTCCGGGACTCTTTTGAAGAAAGGATTCTGTTCCTATCAACCCTCATGCCTAAGGAAAGGGCACAGTAGGCCGGTTTTGTACGGCGCGACCGGCGGTCGCCCGAAAGGAGGGCACGACATTCCAAGAAAGAGGGGATTTCCATAGCAAAGTCTTCATTGTTAGCGAAAGCGCCGGCGCCACATCAGTCTTTCCGTCTGATGTCTTGCAGCCTTGGCCTTCCTGCCTTGTTCATGCTATGCTTGTACCAGCCGAACTCTATGCTGTTCACAAGCTGCTCCAAATTGGGGAGGACTCATGAAAGCCGTGTTGCCGCTTCTGGTATGCCTGTCTCTTGGTGTAACGTCGGCAGAATGCCGCTCGAATTTGCCGGCTGAGCGCGGAATCCATGACCGCACCGCCGCGGTTGCGATGCCCCCGGGCCACGGGACCGGCCTGATTGCACTTGATGCGGCGGGGCCCAATGCCGAGTCTTCTGGTCGAAAAGGGCCGGGCACCGGGAGATCTGCTGAGCAAGGCTCTTCCTCAGACCCGGGAGTGACCAAAAAGGAGACCGAGGTTCTTAGACTGAAGAAGCAGATAATCGAATTGCAGAACCAGGGGAAACTGGGATTCAACAAAGTGGTGCCGTGCAGTTCGGTCGAAAGGTTCGGGATCTATTCGCCACTCAAATCGGGCAAACCGCTCTCCACAGTCATTTTTTATGTTGAGCCCTCCAACTACGGCACGTTGGTCACAAAGGATCGATATATCATAGACTGTGTTGTTGATTTGGCAGTGCTGAACAGTGAGGGAAAGCTCATCGCGGGCAAGAAGGGACTCTTGAAAATCAACCGTGTCTCACGGTCTCCAATAATCGACCTGTATTTCAAGATCCGCGTAAAACTCAAGAAGCCATTGAAAAAGGATATCACGATCAGGACCCGATTGAGGGACAATATACGCAACGAGTCGGCCACCGCAACATACCGAATAAACGTACAATCAAAGGACAGGACAAGCCCCAGGGGAATATAGTGCGGGTCCGCATTCAACGTGGTTACGGGTGGTCATAAGCAGTTGGCGAAGACAATCCCCCTGCCCCACCCTCGGATGGATTATGGCAGTTGCCTACAATATTGGTAATCGTTCACCGGGCTTGAAGCGGTTCTGCGCCCGGTGAGAATGGAGGGGGAGACTCATCTCCCCCTCCAAACCTCCCCCATACGTAATTCCAGGAGCTTGTACGGTTCACGGTGAACGGTTACCAATAGTGACGTAATGGTGATTCTGAAGAAGAAATCCCACCTCGTCGCTGTCAAGTAACCAGGTGGGATTCTTTGAGAATTGTTGGTGCCGCGGGGCGGAATCGAACCACCGACACAAGGATTTTCAGTCCTCTGCTCTACCGTCTGAGCTACCGCGGCATTCGTGAAACGACGATGTTAATATCAATGAATGACTCTGTCAACGACTTTTGGTTCCAACTTCGTAAAGAGCTTCGGAGGTTCATCTGGTCTTGAGGTAGTCCTGAGCGATGTTCCGTATGCCCTTGTTCTGGAGCATGTGGAAAGTGCGCATCCTCTTGAGGTGCATGGGATTGAGCGAGCCGATGGGAATGTAGATTATCCTTTTCCCCATGCTCTTGGCCAGCTTCTTCCATCGGTCCGGGGGCGGTTTTCGGGCAACATACACCATGCCGGATTTCTCCGAATAAACGACCCCCGCAACGAGCAGGCGCTCCTGGCGGGTCGGGACAAAATCGAACTCCGGGTCGATCCAGATGTCGAACATCCTCATGGGCGGGTACGACATAACGAACCCGCCGTATTCCATTCGGCTGATTCCGGGACCGACAATCTCAGCGCCCGGGAGCGTTGAATAGAAAGCCATGTCCGACTCCTGGGAGTGTTCTCCCAGCCAGGTCATCTGAAAGGGATAGGCTGTATTTGTCCGGTCGTCGTCGAAGATCACCGCCACGGAACCGAATTCAAGCCCGCCCGGCTCATCCTTTTTCACATAGATCCGGTTCTCGTGAAACCTCCGTAGGGTCTCCCGAATATCCGGACCCGCTCCGAAATCCGCTACAAAGGGCTGAGCATCACTAAAGGAGGCCTGCAAGATATGATTGGCGTGTTTCATCAGGGTCTCGCCCCAACGTTCAACCTCCACATCCTCGGGCGGGTACGAGCATATGTCCACCGCGCCTGGATCGGCTGCTTCCCATTTGCGTTTAAGGTGTTCCTTCCACTTTGTAGAACTTACCGCCTTCATGCGGTATTTCCTGGACTTGCTGAAGAAAGTGCGAAGCTTCTTGTGCAGCACGATCTTGTGACCGTGAAACATAAGGCTGTCTTCGTCCAGAAGGACGGCGGCTGGATCCAAGGGGTCGTTGGCCCAGGCGTATTCCGAGAGGTACTCGTGAATGTGATAGGCAAAATCCTCATCCATTGCCGAACGTGCTGATGAAACAAGCTGGTACAGATCCGGAAGCAAATCTCCCTTGAAGCCCAGCCACTTTCTGAGAAACTTGGACCAGGTCACACGCACGTAGTCAGGAACTTCCTGGCGCGTCTGAGCCGTGAAATAGGCCGCGGACGCTTCCATGAGTGAAAGAATCATGTCGTGGCGATTCTCGGGGGATAAAGTCGAAGGATCTTGCCGCCATTTCTCGAATGTTTCTGTTATCCTGGGTATTTCCGTGAATCCCTTCTTCAAGGAATCAGGATGGACCGGCGCTGAAACAGCCGCTTTCACTCCGGTCCGGATGAGAGGAAGAGCTTGAGGCGTCTCCAGCAGTCGAAGAATCCCGGGAATGTGGGCAAGCCCTCCCACAAAGAGCACCCTGTCGTATTTTTCGGCAGCCTCCTGTAGACGAGCCGTCATGAAGGTTTCCCGCCGGGTGTTGTCTTCGTCGCTTTGGAAACCGGGGGCGCGTTTCCCCATCACCTGCTCAAGAAAGGTCTTCTGGCCTATCTTGTCGATCAAGTATGCGTCGGGCATCCCATCCCGGAAAAGAGGGTAACGCAGGGCCAGGGGATCAATGAACCAGAGCGGGATCGCGCCCTCCAATGCCGATCGGGCGGCCTCCTGGACCCCGTCCGAGCCCTCAAGGATGAGCGCTGCGTTCTCATTGGCCGCGGTCTGGTAAAGTATGACCGAATGATGCGGTAGGCCCCTGAGCGCGGTGGTGATCTCCTTGTACAGTGCGTTGGGGAGTTCAACACAGATGCAATCAGGCTTCTCGTTGCGGATGACCGTGTTCACCAGGATCGAGAACTCGATCCGGTAATGAAGGACACCGACGAGCGTGATATTCTGGAATCTGATG
This sequence comes from uncultured Syntrophaceae bacterium, assembly GCA_964527475.1. Classification (GTDB taxonomy): domain Bacteria; phylum Desulfobacterota; class Desulfomonilia; order Desulfomonilales; family Desulfomonilaceae; genus CAZGNL01. Next base: position 4,048 of record CAZGNL010000188.1, on the reverse strand, counting down.
AGATCAGACCAGCGTTGGCCCATCAAGGGAGGCACGTTTCTCTCCGGTGACCTGCAAGAAAGATTGATTCAGGGCCCTGCGTTCGTCCAGCCGCCCATCGAAATTCAAGAGTCTGTGCGCATACCGGGCAATATTGAGACCGTCGCGCACGCTCAGATCATCATCCCTGGCGTGGGATTCCTGTAACATTTCAACAACATGGTTGATCAGTTCGTCTGAAGGGCCGTCAAGACTTCCCCTGAGAATGCGGAACTCCTCCTCTCTCGTGGGAAAGTCCATGTAGATCGCCGGCTGTAGCCTGGAGTGGATGTATTCAGGCACCTCGAATGTGGATGCGTCTTCATTCATGGTTACGCAGATCTTGAATTCCGGATTTGCCTTTATCTCCACTCCCGCGACTATGGAGTACACCGCGCGTCGCATGTCAAGGAGAGGCGCGACCGAGGCCCAGCTCTTTTCGCTCATCCTGTTGCCTTCGTCCAGCAAGCAAATTCCGCCCTTGACCATGGCCGTCACCAGCGGCGACGCTACATACCGAATCTTGCCGTTGTCCGCTATCACCGGCGAAACTAAGAGGTCATCGGGCTTGGTGTCCACGGTACACTGAAAGATGTACAACTCCTGCCGGAGTGTCTTGGCAGCGGTAATTGCCAGGGAAGTCTTTCCCACACCCGGCTTGCCCAGTATCCTCGGCTGCATGGGCGGATCGATGCCGTCATCGGACCATGCGGCCAGCAGCTGCGTCAAAGGCTCCTTCATCCCCACCCATTCAACATCAATTTCGGGTGGGTCCAGCAGGTGAATCTCCACCCCCTTTAGTTTCAACTTCTCAAAGGCTTCGGTCATGCGTCTACGGCTCCATTTGACTCACATTGTAGTCGGCGAACAACACCGACCGTTCGCTGCGAACTATAGTGATGCGTATTGACATTCGGTGCTGAGATCACCCTCCCCCTGCCCCTCCCGTCAAGGGAGGGGGGAGGAGTCCCCTCTCCCCTGGCGGGAGAGGGTTAGGGTGAGGGGGTTCCATCCGGAAAACCCATTTTCAATGCGTTGCACTATAATATACACAGATTCTAGGGGATCGACCTCGGAGTGTCAACAACGCGGCGAGTCCGTACCCGGTGTATTCACTGATTCATCTTCCGGCCCCAGCAACCAAGTGGTCCCGATTATGGGAACGATCTTGCGCCGATCCTGGGGCATCAAAATACCTGTCAAGAAACACGGCCGACAAAAGGATCATAGTCAGCGTCCAGGTTTCGGAGCATGGCGGCACGGGTCTTTTCCATGAGTGCCGCGACGTCATCCTCGGTCAGGCCCCGCGTTTCTATGGGATCGTCGATTGTCACCGTGACGTGCCCGGGCCGCAAGGCCAACGTATTCCTTGGGAGCACCTTAAAGGACCCGTTCACCGTTACGGGAAGAATCGGGACACCAGTATTTACCGCCAGCACGAACGCTCCCCTCTTAAATGGTTGAAGGCTGCCATCCCGGCTCCTTGTCCCTTCAACGAAAACGATTACGCTCCATCCCTGTGCCAGCTTCCCGCTTCCCTCCCGCATCTGCTTCATTGCCCGGCTGCCCTTGGATCTATCCAGCGTTATGCTGGCCCGAGCGAGCGCCCATCCCAACAGCGGTATCTTCAGCAGATCTTTCTTTATTGTCAATCGGAAAGGCACGGGCAGCGTGGAGGTCAGGGCAAAGCCGTCGGCGATCCCCTGGTGATTAGATGCGATGATGTAGGAGGTTTCCGGGACCACCTTGTCCGTGCCTTTAATCGAAAAAGTCAGCCCCATGGCTTTTGAGAGAATCCAGGACCACAACTTCATCAGACTGAGCATCGCTCCCGCTGAATGGGGCAGAAGGCTGACCGCCAGCAAGGACGGGGCCACGACAATTGTCGCCATCACGAGCACCACTAGCGCCAGAGCCCGTCTGGGCAACATCCCAATACTTGCAGCCAATTTCGACTCCTGATCAAGACCCGAATTATCACCCGGGCCCAAAGTACCACTACTAGCCCTGATAATAGTGAAAGAGCCTACCGTTTTCCAAGCAAAAAGTCGAGCACCTTCGTGAGCCTTCAGTTTCGGGGCGCGGACATATGCGTAAACTCATCGCTGGAATCCAATGTGTCCCGGCGGGACGCTGAGATAGTAGGCCGGCAATTCATTGCCGGTTTCTCGCCGAAATACAAGGACCCATGAGTCCCGGAGGGACGACTGAAATTCCTTCCTTGGTTGTCTGAATTCAGCCGTCCATCCGGGACTAGATCCGTGCTAATGACGCTTATACCCGGCGATGAATCGCCGGGCTACTATCAAATATTCCTCCGGAATATTCAAGCCAACCATCCTAAGTTAACGCATATGCCCCCCCGAAACTGAATGGTTACGTCGCCCCGTCACGACAGGCGACCACGAAGAGCCGCGGCTATGTAACCCACCTGGAAAAGATTGTGTTGGAGAGGAGGCGTCCCCGTTGAGTCAGAGTTAATCTTTCCTCATTCAGGCTGAACAGTCCCAGGTCGGCGAGGTCTCCGATGGTTTCCAGCACGAATGGGAGGGCCTCAACCCCGTAGCGCTCGCCTATCTCGCGAAGATCCAAGCCTTTCCCAAGACGTAGGCCCATGATCATGGCGTCCCTGAAACGGGTTTCCGCGGTCAGTTCAACTATGGAATCAAAGGGCAGCCGCCCTAGATCCACTGATTCCATGTATTGGCGCAGGTTCTCAATGTTGGAACACCGGCCTCGGCCGGTCATGCCGTGAGCCCCCGCGCCGAATCCGAAAAAGATGGAATCCTGCCAATATTTCAGGTTGTGCGCGCACTGGTGTCCGTCCCGAGCAAAGTTGGAAATCTCGTAGTGCTCATACCCGGCCGCTGCGGTCACAGAACAGATCCGATCGTACATGTCAGCGGCCAGATCATCATCAGGGCACGGGACCTTTCCTGCGTTGACGAGATGTTCTAGTTCCGCGCCGGCCTTGACTTCGAGTAGGTAGATGGACAAGTGCTCCGGGTCCATCTCCAGAATGCCCCTGAGGCTCCGGGAAACAGAGTCGAGCGTCTGGCCGGGGAACCCTGCCATCAGGTCCACGGACACATTGTCAAAACCCGCGGAACGCAGGTCCTCAAACGCGATGTAGGCATCCTTGGCCCTGTGGCGCCTCCCCATTAGTTCCAGTTCCGGGTCGTGAAGGGACTGCACCCCAAGGCTCGCCCGATTGACCCCCGCGCTCCTCAGCAAAAGCAAATCGGAGCGGGCCACTGTAAGGGGGTTAAGTTCTATGGTGATTTCCGGATCTTCAACGAAGCGGAACAATCTCAGGCATGCGTGTACCAGTTCCAACAACAGGTCGGTCGCTACCACTGAAGGCGTGCCCCCTCCGAGGTACAGGGAGTCGAAACGAGCGTTTCGGATCTGCTCTCCGAACATTGGGTCTTCAGCCCACAACTCCATTTCACGGACAACCCGGTGAAAATAGGCGGCCTCCTGATCGGGATCATGGGGATTGGTCACGAAAGCGCAATAATTGCACCGGCTTGTGCAGAAGGGAATGTGTATGTAGATGCCAGCGGGAGCCTTGTCCTCGGGATATGTGGGGTTGAACTCAATCATATAGCAGTTGCCAAAAGTTCCGACCGAATGGCAGGCTGGAAAGCCTGCCCCACATGACGGATACCAGTGTGCTTTCAAGGAGGGAACATCTGGCTCAAATCCGGAAGGGAGAAATCCCCCCTGCCCCCCTTTGCGAAAGGGGGGTGGTTCGGGTTCCCCCCTTTTGAAAAGGGGGGTTAGGGGGGATTTTGAGACTTTGTCCCTCACCTGTACACTATACTTCTTCGAACGCAACTTCGCATGGAAGTCCGGTGAAAACACCACCCCAATCCGGGACTACGTATGGGGTGGTTTGGAGGGTCGCGCAGTACGCGTGGGGCGATTGAGCGGGCCCGGGACAGCTTACGTGACCATGACAGCTGTCGGAAGCATGACGTTGAAATGCCGGCCCGGCTAGGGCCTCCCCTCCAAAGATGACTGGATT
>CAZGNL010000187.1:0-9935 GCA_964527475.1 uncultured Syntrophaceae bacterium | reverse complement strand
GTCGTGCGCAGCGTGCGCGCTCTTGAACGATCCCGTCCGAGGCGAAGCCACGGACTACCGAACAGTGGAAGGGACCTTCATGTTTCGTTGTGTCAGTGTTTTCAGGCATGTAAGTTGGTTAGGCACTACAGCCGCACTTATTGCGATCCTTCTGCCGGCCGGCCCGGCATTTGCCGACACTGCCGCAAAGTTTTTCCACCAGGCAATGGCCTCGGAGCAGTCCGGCAAGTTTGAGTCGGCTATTGAACTGTATTCAAGGGCCGCTAAGCTGCAACCCGATAATCACGCCATCTACAACAACCGGGGCGTAGTCTACTCACGGATGAAGGAACAAGACAAAGCCATTGATGACTTCGACCATGCACTAGGACTGAATCCCAAGAACGCGGGCACGTACAACAATCGGGGGATGGCTTTTGAGAAAAAGGGCGACTATGTCAAGGCCTTGCAGGATTATGGCGCCGCTCTCAGCATTGATTCCGTGCACGTCGGCGCGCTGTTCAACAGGGCCGCGCTTTGGGCAAGCCGCGGCGCTTTGGACAAAGCGCTCAAAGATGTTCGCGAAATCATTAGGGTTGACCGCAAGAACCTCCGGGCGTACTTGCTCCGTGGCCGTCTTCATTTGGCCCAAGGCTCTTCGGACAAAGCCCTGACCGCTTTCAAGCGGGCCCTTCGATTGGACCGAGGGAATCCGGATGTCCTGGAGGGACAGGGTAACGCATACTTTTCCAAGGGTGAGTTTCAGCGCTCCGTCAAGAGTTACTCTGAGGCCCTCAAGAGATCCGACAATCGTGGGCGTATACTCGTCAACCGTTGTTCCGCGCTCATGAGGATGGGAAAATTGGACCGCGCGGCCAGGGATTGCCGTGAAGGTGTGGCCCTTGACCGAAATTCCGCGGATGGACTCTACAACCTGGGCACGGTCCAGGCGGCTCTGGGTGATCACCCAGCTGCGATCAAGTCATTCACTTCAGCCTTAGACCTCGATGCAGACCGCGCACAGTACTACTTCAACAGAGGTGTTTCCTACCAAAGGATCGGCGAATATTCCAAGGCTCCGGAGGACTTCACAAAGGTCCTGGAATTGGACCCCAAGCGTGCCGACGCACTGAACAACAGGGGCATGGTCCGGTGGAGAACAGGCGACATGCAGCAGGCCACGGAAGACTTTGAGGCCGCATTGAACGCGGACGGCAGTCTTCTCCCCGCGAGCAAGAACCTTGCAGCTGTCTGGATAGCCCGGCGCAACCCTGACAAGGCCATATCCATTTTGGAGTTGGCTCGCAAGGCGGCCCGCAAAGATCCGGCAATATTGGCCGGACTGGGCGACGCCTGGATGGAAAAGGAAAACTGGAACAAGGCTCTATCCCTTTACAGAGCGTCGTTGGGATTCACCAAATCCAAATCGGACAAGACCCGGCTGTTCGCACTGATGGGCCTCGCATCGGAACGGGCCGGAAAAACCAAAAGGGCGCGGCAATACTACAAGAAAGCCTTGGCCGGCTCTTCCGAATATAGAGTAAAAACCGAGCTGAGAAAGAAGATTGAACGACTGAAGGCAGGTTCGACTTAATGGTTCACCGGGCTTGAAGCGGTTCTGCACCCTGTGAGAATGGAGGGTCCACTCGACGTGGTGTCAATAGGTTCTCCACGATATACCCGTTCTTTGACCACGTGGGCCCATCCCTCGATATCCCCGTGTCCCCGTGCCAGACATAAGCCCAAAACCTTTCTCGAAGCTCCCACTCCCAGCGGCCGCTACGGACTATAAATGAAGCTCCTACACCAACCGGCTCGTAAATTGGCCCTACGCCCAGTAGCTCCCCCTCCAAACCTCCCCCATACGCAATTCCGAGGGCTTGTACGGTTCACGGTGAACGGTTACGGTTCGACAAAGGAGAACCCGCGGTGATCTACTTTGCAGATCTGCACGTCCATTCCAGGTATTCCAGGGCCACATCACCTGATTGCAATCTTGTTGAGATGGCCCGATGGGCCGCTTTCAAAGGAATAAGGGTCCTGGCCACAGGCGATTTCACTCATCCTCAATGGAGTCTGGAGATTCGGGAAATGCTCCAGGAGGATCAAGACGGCCTGTTTCGCCTCAAGAAGGAGCATGTCCCGGAAGCCGCACCTATACCGGGCGGCTTCGGACCCGGTGATGTGCGGTTCATCCTCAATGTGGAGATCAGTTCCATCTACAAGAAGAACGGCGCGGTGCGAAAGGTCCACAACCTGGTCTTCATGCCGGACCTTGGGGCAGTGGAGAGCTTCAACGAGCGCCTGGACCGGATCGGGAACATCAAATCAGACGGCCGACCCATTCTGGGCCTCGATTCCAGGGACCTGCTGGAGATTGCTCTTGAGACCTCATCCGAGTCCTTTCTTGTGCCGGCTCACATATGGACACCCTGGTTCTCTATTCTCGGTTCCAAGTCAGGTTTTGATTCGGTAGAGGAGTGCTTCGGCGACCTGGCGTCTCACATATTCGCCCTGGAGACCGGTCTGTCATCCGATCCTGAAATGAATTACCGTGTCCCGTCCCTGGACAGGTACACCCTGATTTCCAATTCAGACATACACTCTCCTTTCCGATTGGGCCGGGAGGCCAACATATTTCGGGGCACGCCGGGCTATTTTTCCATTCGAGAGGCAATCCGAGCCGGGACCGTGTGCCCTGCTGCGCCGGATGAGGCCTACAAGATGCTCGCATCGGAAGGGATCAGCCATTCCGAAATCGCCAAAGCGGTGAAGAATGCTCACGACAATGGTGACCCCCAGCAATCCGTTCTGGAGAAGGACGGCTTTGTGGGCACATTGGAGTTCTTCCCCGAGGAGGGGAAGTATCACCTGGATGGACATAGGAAATGCTCTATGCGGCTGGACCCTGTGGATACCGAGCGTTCGGGCGGGAAGTGCCCTGTATGCGGGCGGCCGATCACGGTGGGAGTGATGAATCGAGTGATGGAGCTTTCCGATAGAGGGCCCGGAGTCCTGCCGGAACGAGCCGCTCCCTTCTGGAGGCTCCTGCCGTTGGATGAAGTCATATCCCAGGCTGTTGGTGTGGGCCCCCAATCCAAGACTGTGAAGGGCCTCCACCGGGAACTGCTTCAGAAACTGGGACCGGAACTGAATATCCTGTGGGCACAGCCCCTTGAAGAGATGCGTGGCCGGATTCCTGACATAATTGTTGAAGGATTGAGACGAGCACGCTGCGGTGAACTGTTGGTTCACGCGGGGTACGACGGACAATACGGCGACGTGAAACTGTTCACGGACACTGAGCGCGATCATTTCTCGGGTCAGGTCTCCCTGGTGCCCCTGGAGGGGATCAGGAGGAGAAAGAGGGGCACGGCCCGAACCGCTTCGAGAAAGAAAAAGGCCAAGAAGATCGAGTCCGAGCCGTCCGACGAAAGTGATCACGCAGGCCTCAACCAAGAGCAGGAGGAGGCCGCATCGACCTTTGATCGTCCCGTGTTGGTTCAGGCCGGCCCTGGGACCGGTAAGACCAGGACTCTGACACACAGAATGGCCTCCATCATCCGGACCGAACAGGCCCGACCGGAAGAGATCACAGCCGTCACATTCACCCGCAAGGCCGCCCAGGAAGTAAGGGAGCGGTTGGAAGCATTGGCCCCCCAGGACGGGGGAAGGTGCTGGATAGGGACATTCCATCAGCTGGGCATTCGCATAATTGACCTGTTCAGAGAAAAGGGGATTGTTTCCGAGGATATCCAATTCCTGGATGAAGATGAGGCCCTGAGCGTCTTCAGACAGGCCGCAAAAGACGCGGGTCTGGGGCAGGCGCCCGCATCAGTGCCAAAACTGTTCAACCAGGTCAGTCTCCACAAACAGAACCTGGTGGCGCCCTCGGAGATCACGGACGACACGGTCGCCAGGGCTTATTTGGAGTACAAGAAAAGTTTAGATATGATACACGCTCTGGATCTTGACGATCTCCTGGCAAGATCCGTTACCCTGTTACAGGACAATCCTGATGAGGCCCGCCACATAAGGGGAACGCTGTGCAGACACCTGCTCATAGATGAGTTCCAGGACGTGAACCGGGCCCAGTATGAGATGGTCCGTCTGCTGGGGGACGGCGCCGACGCCCGGGGAGTTTTCGCAATAGGAGACCCGGCTCAGGCCATCTACGGTTTTCGTGGCGCTGACCGCGGATTCTTCCTCCAATTTCAGGATGATTACCCATCAGCGCGTCATGTTCGTCTGACCCACAACTTCCGTTCTCAGGAGTCAATCCTGACGGCCGCTCAGGACGTGCTCGCTGGTGGAGAAACTTCGCCCTCCCTTGTGGCGGAGATACCGGGGGGCGCGCCTGTGACCGTCGCGCGCCTGCCCAATGCCGCGACCGAGGGCGAATATATTGTCAGGACGATCGACGCACTTATTGGGGGATCTTCCTTTTTCTCCTTGGATTCCAGGGATATCGCCCACGCGGGACCAAACCTGGGGTTCAGGGACTTCGCAGTGCTCTTCCGCCTCAACGCTGTGGGAGACGCGCTGGAAGGTGCTTTCCGAACCTCGGGCATACCGTACCAGAGGGTCAAGAAGTCGAACCCCCGGCAAGAGGCGGAGGGACTTGATCCAAGGGCAGAGACGGTCACACTGATGACCATTCATGCTTCAAAGGGGCTGGAATTTCCCGTCGTGTTCGTTGCGGGCTGCGAAGAGGGCATAATGCCCTACTCTCCCCCAAAGGAAACGAGACCCGGGGCCTACGATCCGGGTGAGGAGCGTCGCCTCCTGTATGTTGCCATGACGCGCGCTCGCAGCCACTTGTTTTTGACACGTTCCCGGGCCCGGCTGCTCCACGGCCGACGACTCAACGGTCGCCCCTCCCCGTACCTTGATTGCCTGGACCGGTCGGTCTGTGAGTTCATTGACCCTCTGGAGAGCCGCAGCGCCAACCCCCAAAACGCCCCCAAGCAAGGCGAACTCTTCGGATAGAGGTTGCTTCCCTTGTTGACTCCGGCTATTTCGGGCTCGAAATTCAGGGAAACTCCTGCCGTCACCCCTCATACCAATGCGCAATCAAGAGAGTGAGATCGGGTTCTTGGGTGCCACTGCCGGCTTGCCCAGCAGTGCTCTTTTTCACTTGTTTGAACGCGCATTGGTATCAGTCATTCGGGGGCTCCTGGTGGACGTCATTGCGAGCACAGCGAAGCAATCTCCTGCGCAGTCCATATGGGGATTGCTTCGTCGTTTCACTCCTCGTAATGACACGCTCGATGAGAAGATCTGCCCCGTGAAGCTGAAGCCTTACCCCCTGCCCAAAAGATTCTTGACAAATCTAAGTTATAGCGATATTCATATATGTAGACTCGAAGAGATGGTAGATTGGTGATGTCAACGCACACCCTGCCCCCGGCATTTTGCCTACCTTGGGAGTGTCTTTGGCCCTGAACGGCCAAGGCTTTGGATAGGGAAGTGCAGAACAGGTCACGGACTATGGAGGGATTAGATGGAAATTGCGGTCCTTATAGGCATTCTGGCTCTCTGGTTCATATTGAACAAATGGATTCTTCCGCGCATGGGTGTTCCCACTTGAATGGCGCCCAACTGTTCCCCCGGGGAAAAGGGGAACAACGAATCTATTCGCGAGGGATCCCGGCAAGAGGCTTCAGGAGGAGACCCGAGATCCTAGGCTTCTGTGAACCGGCTACGAGGTCGGTGCGAACAGTAGAGACGTGGCGGTCGGCCGATTCTCCAGGTTAGTGATGCGCATTGACGTTCGGTGCCAAGATCACCCTCCCCTTACCCCTCGCGTCAAGGGAGGGGGGAGTAGTCCCCTCTCCCTTGGCGGGAGAGGGTTAGGGTGATGGGGTTCCGTTTGGAAAACCCAGTTTCCTCTCGTTCCCAGGCTCTTGCTGGGAATGGGTTCCGGGAGGCTCCGCCTCCCTCGCTTGGGGCCGGCGCGTTCGCGAACAGGTAGAACTTCCATCGGATGCGTTATCAAAGAAGTAAGACCGGCCGGCGGATATTGCGGATCAAGAGGTGTTGCCGCCATCTAAAAGGAGCCTGGATCTGAAACAGCCACGATGGTGGCTCAGGATGTGACAAATGACCCCTCAGACTGAAGGAAGTTACGAGCCCACTCCCGACCTTGAACAAATCTTTAGGGAAATCAAGGCAAAGGAGTTCTCCAGAGAAGCCGAGATTTTCAAAGCCCTTGGACATCCCATACGACTGAAGATCGTGTACGGCCTGTTGCGAGTCGGCGGTTGCAATGTAAAGAACATGCAGGCGTGTCTCGGCCTGCACCAGGCGACGGTTTCGCAGCACCTGATACATCTCAAGACTCGTGGGATCATAGAATCTACTCGCCACGGTCTGGAAATGGTCTACAGGGTCACCAGTCCCTTGGCCGAGAGAATCGTTGGAAATCTGGAGAATCCGGGCGATGCCGCTGAACAAGTTGATGAAGTATGATACTGTGTCGTCGCGACACCATTGCCGGTTTGGCCCAGCGCGTATGGCTTCCCTGCCACTCACCCATTGGGAGCGGTCACGGTGAGGCTTCGGGCCGCGGCATCTCCACATTCCACCTAAACGGGGGCACATCGCGCCATGAACGAACTTGTTCGCTTCGGAGTTTCCATACCGGCAGACCTGTTGGACAAATTTGATGTTCTCATCTCCGAGAAAGGTTACACCAACCGCTCCGAGGCCATCCGGGACCTGATCAGGGATCGGCTTGTGGAGGACCAATGGACCGAGACGGAACACGAGGTAGTCGGCACGGTTACCGTTGTGTACGACCACGAGCAGAGCGATCTTGCCCAGAAGCTCACTGAGATACAACATCATGAATATGATCTGATGATCTCTTCGGTCCACGTTCACCTGGATGCCCATAACTGCCTGGAGGTCCTGATCATGCGGGGCCCATCGGAGGAGGTGAGGAAGGCCGGGGAGCGTCTCATCTCAACGCGTGGCGTCAAACACGGCAAGATCACCATGACCACATCGGGCAAAGAAATCCACTAAAGACCCGGGAGGGGTCCACTCATACCATTTCGCGAATATTATTGTAATCCGGGCTTGCAGCGAGAGAGGTCAGCATCAACAGGCAGTCCGTGGCTTCGCCTCGGACATACGCATTAGGAGCGCGCTTGCTGCGCCTGGATTCGAAGGGGGAAACCATCTCCCCCTTCGAGCATCCCCCATCGTAGGCCCCGAGATTTTACTTGGTAAATGGCGAAGCGGTATCACATCGTCGCGGCAGCGCCGCCTTTATGAGGTGCGGCCGAACGTCCCGGCGTGGACCGAGAGGATACCCCACACGAACGAGATGACTTTGTGACGTAAGTAGGACCGGGCTGTGGTGGTTCAGCCGGGGTAGGACCGGCATCTTGCCGGTCCCTCACGAACAGGGAGCAAATCCGATTCAAGAGTGCTCTTATACTAGGTTGGGTTCAAAGGAGTACGGTTCTGTTCCAGGGTGCCACTGCTGGCTTGCCCAGCAGTGGTCTTCAGTACTCGTTTGATCGCACATCGTTATTACGAGTCGGGGCATCTCTTGAAGGGATTGCCGAGGCTGTACTGAGCCTTTTGAATGAATCTTCCCTAATCCTTCACAATCTTATCTAATTCCAACTTACATGCCGCAAAAGAGAGGCACAGCGAAACACCACAATGCACGAGATACTGGTGGGTTATGGCCGTAGGGGCGTAGCATGCTACGCCCTCTTACATGGTTGGTCAATGTAGACACTTGGGAGACACCAGAGTACCCATTTCCCTCTCGTTCCCAGGCTCTGCCTGGGAATGCATACCGGGAGGCTACGCCTCCCCTACTTGGGGCCGACGCCTTCGCGAACAAGTAGGACTTTTGTAATGAAATGTCCTTTTTCTTGGAATGCCGTGGCTTCCGTTAGGGCGACCGCCGGTCGCCCTAACGAAAAGGGCACGTCGTGCCGGCAGTTTCATGTTTCGTTGTCCCTTATTGGGGGTGATAGTTGGCTTAAATAGTACCGCTGGACATATGCACCGGCAAGATGCCGGTCCTATCATGGCAGCGGTCTCGCCTGCCAATTCGAACAAACCCAAGCCGCCCTCGGTGACACGCGCATCCCACAATTCTTGCTGCACACCCGGGCTCCAGAGGTGAACAGAAGGGCTGGAGTACCAACTCAACAAGAGCGAAGAAGAGACATGATCCCTCTGGCTCTCCACCACTCTACTGGTAATAGAACACTGTGCCGGTACCTGTCATGTTGGTGCGTCCAGATCCCCCGGGCAGCCTTTGGATACGGAGTTGGCGGACTCGACGGTTGCCGCCCTGCAACAACTTGGGGTTCATCTGCGCCGCCTGGGCTGGAGTGATCTCGAAAGTGAAAGTGCCGGTCTGGCCACCTACGATAGGGGCGGCGCCGGCAGCGTTGCTCATGAGAGTGAAATTGCCACCCCCTGTCAGGGGAACGCCATAGGCATACGATCGCGGGTTGGCAGGATTCGATGGGGTGGCATTTGTGATCGTGATCTGAGCGAAGACCCTTGCCACCGGCCGGAAGTTGATGTTGTCATCATAGTAAAAGGGTGCCAGATTATGATTCCTGGATCCATAGTTTCGGGGGCCAAAAGCCACGGTTTGGGTTGGGAAGAGCAGCCCTATGCTTGGGCCTACCCCGGACCGTGCGAGGATGATGCTCCCAGCCTGATGCCAGTTGCGTTTGACTTTTTGGGTCAGCATGGCCGCCATATTTCGGGGATTCACAAACACCGGATCGGGATTGGAGAATGGGGATTCCCAGCTAAAAAGATTGTCCAGCTAAAGACCGACATTCACGTTAAGACCGACCTGGTGGTAGGCGCCGCGCAGTCTATCAGCGCCATATTCTACCGGGCCACGAGCAATCTGTCTCGCGTGGTCAGCTCCGCGCCGGCTCTCACGCCGTACACTCCAGGGTCGGTATTGAACCCGTAGCCCGCCAGGAAAAGCCGGCAATCCAGACGTTTCCGAGAGAGTGGGGTGCAGTAATCCCCCTCCAGATCGTGGCTCGTACCGCTGTTCCTGAAGGCGCCGATGAAGTCATTCCTGTTGAACAGATTGCCGTACCAGTTGAAGTGCAGCGACGCTGCTGAGTCGCCCTGTCCCATGTGGAACATCTCAACGCCCCAGGCCCACGAGGACTACCATTGTTGGGATAGATTGGTCAGATCGCAGAACACGTTCGCGCCGGCAAAGGAGCGGCCGAATATGCGGCGGAATCCTCCACCGAACGAGAGGTCAAGTCGGTTCGGAAATGGGTCGTACGCGGCGCTTGTGATGGCGAATTCGGGCCGGCCGGGAACCAAGTCGTCATCCGCAGTAGTACTGGCGCTTGCTCGGTCGTTCCGGAAACTGACTTACTCGCCGTGAGCCTCAGCAAAGGCCACGGATTTTCCCTATGCAGTAATGGGCAGGAGGTAGTCGAACGTCAATCGTCCGCTGCTCTCCCACTTGTTGAACATGTAAACAACACCGAGATCAAGGTTTGGGACCATCGGAAGAATCCCCTGGAACAATTCAGGGGTAAGAAGAATCGAGCTTGGGGTCCGCGGCCCCATCAACCCACTCGGCAACCCCAGTGGATTGACGGAGCCAGTCGAGCCCGCCCTCCACCGCCGACGGCGCGCCGTATGGTGACCGGGGAAGCCCTTGGGACGATGCAAGTTCCACTAGAACCGAAACGAGAACAGTCGCCATGATAGCGGATAATGTGAACCTTGAACGGGACCAACCCATAAGATCCTCCAACTTCAACCCCAATACCCTCTTGGGAAACCCGACAGGCGTAACGCTCCCCTGTCCAGCCGCAACCGGAAACGCCTTTGCCCACTGCTATGCGAGCAAAACGCCCCAAGATTCAATCAGACAATAAGCCGCAAAATATTAACTATAGTGCCACGCATTGAAAATGGGTTTTGCGGCT
>CAZGNL010000186.1:0-10135 GCA_964527475.1 uncultured Syntrophaceae bacterium | reverse complement strand
GCTCGCAAATTGGCCCTACGCCCAGTAGCTCCCCCTCCAAACCTCCCCCATACGTGATTCCCGGAGCTTGTACGGTTCACGGTGAAACGTTACGCTCATCTTTCCATTTCCACCACTTCAGCAGATCCGGATCACGCGCCTCGGTCGAAGCGTAGTAGACCGCGCAGCGAAACACATAGAGCACACATCGATCCACGTGTCGACCCTTGAGCGAAATCAGGCTTTCATAGAGATCCTGGGGATCCTTCCCATTCAGATCCTGTACCGACCGGATTCCAAGGTTCCACAGACCTTCCGCAATCTTGTTTCCCACCCCGGGGACGACTCGTAGATCTTTAATAGCAGACTGTTTGGAAGATTCCCGCATGTTCTATAACTCCTGTTAGCGGACGTGGTCGAGGAGACTATTGTTCGTGTTCTCTTGTGCGCGGAACGGATTGAAAAGCCGGTTCCTACTGTTTCCACAAAAGTCGTCCTTGTTCGTGAAGGCGCCGGCCACTAAGGGTCCGTCACGGAATAACCCTTGCACCTGACACACGCCTCATCCTTGCGATAAGGAGGGCGACGCATGCGTAGCCCCTACGTCCTTGGCCCGCTGCGCCTTCTGTTGCTGTCAGGTTTATTCTGTGACAAGCCCTAAGGAAAGCCGGTATCAACCGGCTGCCGGCTTCTTGGGCTTCCGGGAACCGGTAGTTTTCTTCTTGGCCTTGGTTGACGCGGTCTTGGCTGCCGGTTTTCGTTTCGTCGCGGTTTTGGAACCGGTCACCGGGGTTTTCCTGGTCCGAGGGCTTGCTTTAGTCCTTTTCTCCTTGGACCCGTTCGGTCCCTCGATGTTTGCATCATCATTGAGTGCGAATGGTCTGTAACCTTTATCGTTTTTCAGCGCCTCGCGCAAATACAGACCCGTATAGGAGCCTGGGGTTTGCGACACCTCGTCCGGAGTCCCCACCGCGATGACTCTACCGCCTTCGTCGCCGCCTTCCGGGCCAAGGTCTATGATATGGTCCGCAACCTTGACCACATCCAGGTTGTGTTCGATCACCACTACCGTGTTCCCGCCCTCCACCAGGCTGGAGAGCACGTCCAGGAGCTTGCGAATATCGTGGAAGTGCAGGCCGGTGGTGGGCTCGTCGAGTATGTACAGGGTCCGACCAGTGGAGCGTTTGGACAGCTCCCGTGACAGCTTCATCCGTTGAGCCTCACCCCCGGACAGTGTAGTGGCCGGCTGTCCGAGCTTGATATACCCGAGGCCCACGTCCTGTATGGTTCTGAGCTTGTTGTACACAGAGGGGATATTGCCCATGAATTCAGCCGCCTGATTCACCGTCATATCCAGGACATCAGCAATGCTCTTGGTCTTGTATTTCATCTCCAGTGTTTCGCGGTTGTACCGTAATCCCTTGCAGATCTCGCATTTCACGTACACGTCGGGCAGAAAGTGCATTTCTATTTTGATGATGCCGTCACCCCGACAGGCCTCGCATCTTCCGCCCTTGACGTTGAAACTGAATCGCCCCGGCTTGTAGCCCCTCATACGGGATTCGGGAAGATTGGAGAACAACTCTCTGACAAAGGTGAAGACACCGGTGTATGTTGCCGGATTGGACCTGGGAGTGCGGCCTATGGGGCTCTGATCTATATGAATGACCTTGTCCACGAAGGACACGCCTTCCAGGGAATCCATGAGCCCCAATTTGCTTCGACTCCTGTACAGCCTCTGGGACAGCACCGGGTATAGGGTGTCCATGACCAGACTGCTCTTGCCCGATCCGGAAACGCCGGTCACGCAGGTGAACAGCCCCAGAGGGATCGTCACGTCGACACCCTGAAGGTTGTTTGTTCGTGCTCCCCTGATCACGAGTTTTCTGCGCCCGGGTTTCCTCCTTTTTTTGGGAACCGGAATGCACTCCTTCCCCGAAAGGTACTTTCCGGTGAGGGACTTCCCGGACTTGAGGATCTCTTGGGGCTCGCCTTCGAAGACAATCTCGCCTCCCATTCTGCCCGCCCCGGGTCCCATATCTATCACATGATCCGCGCTCATTATGGTCTCCGGGTCATGTTCGACGACGAGCACCGTGTTCCCCAGATCTCGCAGGTCTTGCAATGTGGAGAGCAGTCTCCGATTGTCCCTCTGGTGTAGGCCGATGCTCGGTTCATCCAGGATGTAGAGAACCCCCACAAGGGACGACCCGACCTGCGTGGCCAGCCTGATCCGCTGGGATTCGCCACCGGAAAGAGTGGCCGAAGACCGGTCGATAGTCAGATACCCTAAGCCGACCCTTTCCAGGAACCCGAGCCGATCACGAATTTCCTTTACTACACGGCGTCCGATCTCAACGCGCCGCCCATCAAGTTCCAGGTCCTCCATGAACCGGGCCGCATCGCGTACCGACTTTGCGCTGAATTCGTTTATGGGGATACCACCCACGAGGACGTGCCGAGCCTCCCTTTTCAGCCGCGCTCCGCTGCACGCGGGGCAGGGAACTTCGGCCATGAACCTCCCGAACTGCCTGTCAAAATCGTTGCTGTAAGAGGCTTCATGTGAGTTTGCACCATGTGATTCGCCGAATCGGCGCTCCAGGTTCGGCACTACCCCCTCGAAGCTCCTCCTGTACTGATGTGTCCTCCCGTTCCTTTCGTAGGAAAAGTCGATCTGTTCGTCGCCGGAACCGTACAGGATCACCTGCTGAATTTGGAGGGGTAGATCGGCAAACGGGGTGGAGAGATCGAAGCCATAGTGATTTGCCAGCGCGTCGGTCATCTGGTCGAGAAAGACGTGATTCGGCCCACTCCAGGGCTTCACTGCCCCGTCCTGGATGGAGAGTCGGGGATTGGGAACCACCAGATCGGGGTCAAAGCGCACATGCATTCCGAGCCCTCCGCAGGTCTCACAAGCTCCGAAAGGATTATTGAAAGAAAAGAGCCTGGGCGACATCTCGCCGAATGAAACCCCGTGTTCAGGGCATGCAAACCTTTCGCTGAACAGATGAATCGCGCCGTCCTGATCCTCGGCCGTGGCAGTGCCGTCACCCAGGCGAACCGCGGTTTCCATGGAATCGGCCAGCCTCTTTTCTATGCCCTCTTTTACGATCAGGCGGTCCACCACCACATCAATGGTATGTTTCTTGTTCTTGTCCAGCTTGATCTCGTCACCCAGGTCCCGCATCTCCCCATCGACTTTGACCCGAACGAACCCATCCCTGGCCAGCCGCTCGAATTCCTTCTGATACTCCCCCTTGCGCCCCCTGACCACAGGAGCGAGCAAATGAATGCGCGTACCCCGGGGTAGTTGGGTGACCTGATCCACCATTTGCTGGATGGTCATGGAACTTATGGGTCGTCCGCACTCCCAGCAATGGGGAATGCCCACACGAGCGTAGAGCAAGCGCAGATAGTCGTAGATCTCAGTGACCGTGCCGACCGTGGAACGGGGATTCTTCGAGGTGGTCTTCTGTTCTATGCTGATCGCAGGAGAAAGCCCCTCAATGAGATCCACGTCCGGCTTGTCCATAATTTCCAGAAACTGCCGGGCGTACGCGGAAAGAGACTCAACGTACCGCCTTTGTCCCTCAGCATAGATTGTGTCAAAGGCCAGCGTGGACTTGCCTGAACCGGACAATCCGGTGATCACCACGAGCTTGTCGCGGGGAATAGCCAAGTCTATTTCTTTCAGATTGTGTTGTCGAGCGCCTCTGATGAGGATCTCTTTTGCGCCCACTTCAAATTCCTGTTCTTCGCCTAACGGAAATCCCTTTGACCCATTCCGCGTAGCATGAAATATCCCGCTTCATACAGCAAGGGTCGCGGAAAGTAAAGCCCCCCCAAACGGTGGGTGTAGGGCGTCAGTTTCCCGCGGCAGCTCTTCTCAGCGAGCATGTCATTGCGAGGAGGGAGCCGCGGAGCAATCCCCATATTCACTGCGCAGGAGATTGCTTCGCTATGCTCGCAATGACATCTTCCACCGGCCCCCCGAATGACCGAAGGCCGGCAGGTGGGTCCTGTCACCTGAAAAGGCTCCAATTCAGCGGCGCGCCTCCAGGGTACCGAATCTCCAATCACCACTATTCATGCGGTATGTCGCGCGGCCCCTCCTCCTTTACCCTTTTTGATCAGTAGGATACAAAAAAAATATGAACTATTTCTTGACGAACCCAAGACGACGTGTTATTCCGCCATTACTTTCCGAGAGCGGGCTGGTCGGACCCCTCTCGCTGTTATTTAGATTTTCTCCATGGAGGTATGGTTATGTTATTTCCGTCTCACGGTTCCGTAGCTGGAGTTCCCGAACCTCCCGGTGACTTCAAGGATAACTACCAGCACCTGAAGAACCTCATCAACACAGCCCTGCGGGACGGCGCCCCTCTTGAGGCCCTTCACCTTATACCCAAAGACGCCGGCCGCAAGAATCCCAAGACACTCACCAAAGATGACCTCATCAGACTCCTGCACACGCTCAGAAGGATCAGAACTCGATACCAGCGGCTTCTTCAGGCCCCAGTGCCGAAGGAACTCATCCGAGACGTTCTTGCCAAGCCCCCCGAAGACCGCCTCCCATGGGAAACCGAGGCCCTGGAAAAGCAGGAACAGTGGCAGGACAAGGTCCGTGCCGTGCGCGCTCGCGTACAACAAGAGCTAAACGACCACCTGAACGACGATTTTTTCCACGATCTCTGATTCCCCACCAACGGTCCATGTAGGGGCGTATTGCAGTACGCCCCCTGCGGTCGCGTCCCGAAGAATCGGTACTGCGGTTGGTATCAGGGATCGTCTGGAATCTCTTGCATCCCCCCTTTGAGGATCCGTTGCCTACCGCATTCCCTGTGACGCCTTTGCACGCAGGTGCAGGGGCTACGCATGGGTCGCCCTCTTGGCTGCTCGGCCAGAGGCGGCACGCGTAGGGGCGTATTGCAATACGCCCCTACGCCACGGTCAGACAGGTAACACGGAAACTCCTCATCTCTCTCTTCCTTCCTAACTCACTGTAATAAGGACTTATTCATCGGGGATCGGGTTCGTGGTACCCAACGCAAGGTATCCGGCTGCGCGACGATGGGCTGTCCGGGCCGCACATACAGAAGCCCTTCCCGTTCGGATGGCTTGACGTCACGGGACTCTATCCATGCCACGCCCGAGTCGGCAAACGGGTCACGAACGTTCACGGCCTTGTGCCGCGCAGGGGTGCTCAGCGTGTGCCGTTGTCCTGAACTTACATATTCCCAATCCGGCTGTTTTCCGCCCAGGTAGCCCAATAGGTCGTCATTCCAGATACTAAGGTCCGTAAACAAAGCTTGTAATTGCTTATCCATTTAACGCGTTGAATGTAAGAGCTTTAGTCCACTGCATGCAAGGAAAGGGTCTTACTACGGAAATAGTGCTTGACAAGCCTTCGATGTTGGCCTAAAAGCTTAGTATACGGTTTTTATTTATGAATAGTTATAACGTACGTCCTCCGGGAAACCGGGGACGAAATGGTATGTGATTTTAGGAGGGTATGGAATATGAAAAAACTAGTCGCTTCTCTGGCGGTTGTCGCGGTCATGATTGCGGTCCCTGCTCTGGCGCCTGCGCAAGGCTGGCCGAGCTTAGGGGTGCCTGATGACGTAGCGTTGGGGAACTTGTCACTTACCGGCGGTTATGTCACCAACGCTGGGGTGACCCATTACAAGGTGTCGAAAGCTGCTAACGGTATCGGGCCGGCGGGGGTTCGCCAGGCCGAATGGGACTATGATTACGCCTCATTCTATATGGCGGGGACGCTGCCCGTTTCCATGGGAGACCGTGGCGCGCTTCTGCTTTCCGCATCAGTGGCAATTCCGTCCACATCCCAGGGTCGTGAGACGCTGTATAACAATGCCTTTGCGCCCGTGGGCAGCAGATTGTGGAGCGCGGACACCTACACGGGCACTCTCGAGGCCATCTGGGCTTACCCGCTCTCCAGTTCCTTTTCAGCGCTTGCCGGTTTTCGCTGGGTGTACTGGCAGACCAGTTACAAGTCCCCTGAAATTCAAGTGAACCCTGGCATTTATACCAACACTGACACAGGCGATGTTACACTTAACGGATATGTTCCGTTTATCGGTCTGTTGGCCACCTATGGCGGCCTGAACGTCGGAGCGGTAGGGATCCCCACAACCGTTGGAGACTTGGTTCACAAGGAGTCTTTTGCCAATGGTGGTGTTTCTGTGGAAGCCACCGGCGCTTTCACCGGCGGATATTTCTTCGAGCTGTTTGCGGACTATGGGATGCCCATGCCCGGCAGTCTAGTAGCGGGATATGACGCGGACGTGGCACTTTTCGGTAAGTGCAGTTTCCTTGCAATCGACGCGAGCCCGACTCTGGACTGGGACGTCGTCGGGGTCAAGTTCACGGAAACGATGGATTTCACCCTGCAGAGGAATCTCTTCGTGTTGGGCGCAAAGGCCACGCTGAATTTCAACATCGCAGGCCTGCTCCCCTTCTGAGGAGCAAGGTTAGGCACGAAGAGACTTGATCGAACTATCTGAGCTATCGCAAGCTCTGAATAATAGGTAGAAACCGCACGGGTAGTCTATATTGACTACCCGTGCGTCGTTGGAACAGGAACCTCTGCCCAGGTATCCCTGACCAGGATTTCGTAGGGTTGCTTGAACGTCTTATGGCCTTGCGCTCCCATGTCAAGGGAACTCCGCGCTGCAATTCCCGGATCACCTTCCCCTATCCCTCCCGTCAATCCCGCGGACTCGCGGGAGAGGGACAGCGTGCGGGGGGGGGGGCAGCCGTCGAATCCATTTTCAATGCGCGGCGCCGGAGTAAAGAATGACCCAATGTCGAATCAGTACATTTCAAGCTTTATCCTATTCCGAACACTAATGCCCATAACCGAGCCTTGTTCTTGCTTATCAGTTTAATACCTTGGATGTACAAGTATATTTGGGGGACTGAGGCCAAACATCCTTCATGAGTGAACTTTTGCTTGACAAAATCACCCTTTTGCCCTACAAGCATAGAATACGGAATAATAGGTGAAATTGAATTGTGCGTGCGGCCGAATAACGGATGGCGCAGGTTTTTCTTGTAAGGAGGGCATGGAATATGAAGAAACTAGTCGCTTCTCTGGCGGTTATCGCGGTCTTGATTGCGATCCCTGCTCTGGCGCCTGCGCAAGGCTGGCCGACCTTAGGGGTGCCTGACGATGTATCGTTGGGGAACTTGTCACTTACCGGCGGTTATATCACCAACGCTGGGGTGACCCATTACAAGGTGTCGAAAGCTGGTAACGGTGTCGTGGGGGTTCGCCAGGCCGAGTGGGACTATGATTACGCCTCATTCTATATGGCGGGCACGCTTCCCGTTTCCCTCGGAGACCGAGGCGCTCTTCTGCTTTCCGGGTCAGTGGCAATCCCGTCCACCTCCCAGGGTCGGGAGACAGTGTATAACAATGCCTTTGCGCCCGTCGGTAGGAGATTGTGGAGCGCGGACACCTACACGGGCACTCTCGAGGCCATCTGGGCTTACCCCCTCTCCGGCACATTTTCAGCGCTTGCCGGTTTCCGCTGGGTGTACTGGCAGACCAGTTACAAGAACCCAAAGGTTCAAGTGCCATTTTCCTATGCCAACACTGATAGCGGTGATGTGACACTTAACGGATATGTTCCGTTTGTCGGTCTGTTGGCCACATATGGCGGCCTGAACGTCGGCGCGGTAGGGATTCCGACAACCGTTGGGAACCTAGTGCACAACGAGGTTTTTGGCGGCGTTAATGCCATTGTTCTGAAAGCCACGGGCGCTTTCACCGGCGGATATTTCTTCGAGATGTTTGCGGACTATGGGATGCCCATGCCCGGCAGTCTAGTAGCGGGATATGACGCGGACGTGGCACTTTTCGGTAAGTGCAGTTTCCTTGCAATCGACGCGAGCCCGACTCTGGACTGGGACGTCGTCGGGGTCAAGTTCACGGAAACGATGGATTTCACCCTGCAGAGGAATCTCTTCGTGTTGGGCGCAAAGGCCACGCTGAATTTCAACATCGCCGGCCTGCTCCCCTTCTAAAGACCTGCCGAGCAACAACAACGGCATCCCTGAAGGGCGGACCTCTGTGTCCGCCCTTTCGCGCGTAAGGACTGTCGCCGGAATAACCCGGATGTGCCGGCGTCTCTTGCGTCAACTCCTTGGGAATCAGTTACCCACACCATTACATGTGGAGTAGGGGCGTATTGCAATACGCCCCTACACTGGTTCATAACCGGGCCGGTGAATTTGACGGCGAGAATTCCGGGGGATGGGCCGCGACCACCATCATTGTTCTGCGCTCGGCTGACTGAAGAGCAATTGGAGATGATATTCGGGGGCAATGCAAAGGCCCTTCTGGAACTTTAGGAGGTATTTCATGGTAAACAAGGATTTGATCGCGCCTTGCGGGCTGTACTGCGGTGTTTGCGGTGTCTTCATCGCAGCCCGCGACAACAATGAGAAGTTCAAGGAAAAACTGAGCACTGTGTACGGCGTCACACCGGAAGAGATCAATTGCGGAGGATGCCTGTCAGATCAACGCTGGAAATTCTGCCAACAGTGTGAGATTAGATCCTGCGTGCAGGAAAAGAACTACGAGGGCTGCCACCAGTGTGACGATTTTCCCTGTGATTTCATTAACAATTTCCCGGTGCCTGTGGGAAAGAAGGTCATTATGCGGGCCATTCCCAGATGGCGGGAAATCGGCACTGAGAAGTGGGTCGAAGAAGAAGAGAAGAGATACAAGTGCCCCAGCTGCGGGTCCGCTCTGTTTCGAGGCGCCAAACGCTGCCGAAGCTGCAAGGAGCCTGTGGACCTGGATTGAGGGTTACTAGAAGTGGCTGCAAAACCTAGAAGAATTTGAAGAGCATGCTGGGGAGGTTTCTTTTTGCAACCTAATCTGTGCGGTTCTTGGTTCATCCAACGAGCAAGTAGCCGAAGTATCTGTCATTGCGAGCGCAGCGAAGCAATCTCATTGGGTGGAGGAACCAAAGCTTGGAGATTGCTTCGTCACTTCGCTCCTCGCAATGACATCAGCTTGAATCGCTCAATTTGGGTTGCAAAAGGACCCTCTCTGGGCTCCTCCCCAAAAACTCCCAACTATTGCAGCCGCTTATACATCCATCAGGCGCTGAACCTTCCCGTACCCCACTGGCGGGTAAGCGGGCATAGGGCTCTGAAAGCCGATCCGAATCCTTGATTGCCGACTGATGTGAAAGGAGGACACTCTACCTATGCTCTACGGGGCCATGAATTTCCCAATCAGACCCGTGCTGGACGAGCTCGAGGCGATTGCCGACCTTGGGTTCGACTATCTGGAATTGGCTATGGACGCTCCCGAGGGACAGCATTCCTCGATACGTTCACGCTCGGATGAGATCTTGAAAGCCTTGGCGCGGCACAAGATGGGCATTGTCTGCCATCTTCCTTCCTTTGTTTCCACCGCGGACCTCAGCGAGGATTTGAGGGCGGCATCCGTGGCTGAGATGATGAAATCGTTGGAAGTCGCGGCCCTACTTCAGGCCGGGAAGGTGGTGATGCACCCAAGCTACGTTCAGGGCTTGGGAGTGTTTGTGAAGGATCTCGCTCGGAAGTACGCGATGGACAGCACCGAGGCCATTGTCGAAAGGGCCGATCAACTCGGACTCCAGCTATGTCTGGAGAACATGTTTCCCCGTTCCAATGCGCTCACCAGGCCCGACGATTTTTCAGAGGTCTTTGAGCGATTTCCCACACTCAAGCTCACCCTGGACACCGGCCATGCCAACATAGGGAGCGGATCGGGCAAGCGCAGCATTGATTTCATCAACAAGTTCTCGGACAGGATCGGCCACGTACACGTGAGCGACAACTTCGGCAAGCAAGACAACCATCTCCCCATAGGCGCGGGAATCATAGATTTCCCCCGCATTGTGAAGGCCCTCAAGCGAATCGGCTATGACGATACGATTACCTTTGAGGTGTTCGCGCGAGACAGGGATTATCTGAGGATCAGCAGAGAGAAGCTCTCAGCCATGTTCGCGTAGGCATGAAGATCCTATGAACACCCATGCCCTGGACAGGCACAATCAGACATGAAAATACCGGACGGCTCCGGGTCCCGGCCGTAGGGGCTACGCATGCGTCGCCCTCTTGGATGCTCGTACAG
>CAZGNL010000185.1:0-10167 GCA_964527475.1 uncultured Syntrophaceae bacterium | reverse complement strand
CGCACCTGTGTGTGCGCCCTCTTGCCATGCGCCAAACGCAGGAACGTGGTCGTTCACGTCGGCCGCTCGTAAGTGAATGGTACTGACCTTCGGGTTTGCCGCCTGATCGTTATTTGTGATCGACTTTTCTTGTGGTGGCAGAGGTCTATTCGCGGGAGCGTGATACCCATCCTCAATCAAACGGGTAATACCAACTACCATCGCAAGAGAGCGACAACGAGGCATAATACCGATGTGCGATCAAACGAGTACTGAAGAGCACTGCTGGGCAAGCCGGCAGTGGCACCCCAGAACAAAACCGTACTCCTTTGTCAACTTCCTATAAAAGTCCCGTGAAAGAACCACCCCTTTCCGGGTCAACGTATGGGGTGGTTTGGAGGGGAGATGAGTCTCCCCTCCAAGTCCATGCGCAGCGTGCGCGCTCTTGGTGCCCCTGTCCAAGGCAAAGCCATGGACCAGTGAACAACGGAAAGGACTTTCATGCATCGTTGTCGCTCTCCTGCGATGACAGTTGGTATAAAAGTCCCTTCCTCTCGTTCCCAGGCTCTGCGAAGTCCCCCGAGTTCAGGCATAGACCTACTATCCAAGAGGGCGCAGCAGTCGAGGTCAGGGGAAGGACCCCTTGAGAAGGGACCGCGGATCAGACGACCTCGATGAACACGTCCATTTCCAAAACCCAGACACTGAAAGACAACGGGTCCAGGTGGATAGTATAATGGGCTTTTTGTTCTTGCACCACAGGATCGAAGGCATCCATCTCAAGAAGCCGATCAAGAATCCCACGCACTGCCACAAAAGTGAGGTCTTCGGCGAATATGATGTTGAACGAACGCTCCGCGTGCAAGAAAGGCATTGACTCCATGACTCAGTCTCCGTATGCACAATAGACCAGTTTGAGAGCGGGGTCAACAATTCGAAATGGACGCGGACAAGTCCACAACGTGATATCCCTTGACACCCGGTATGATAGCCGGTATAACCGACTCTGGGTTTGCGTCATACTAGGTTTTGATTGGTTGGTATTGGTAAAAGGAGGATGAACATGACAAAAGCCGATCTCGTTTCCCTGATCGCAGAGAAGGCCGGCATATCCAAGAAGGCAGCCGGAATCGCATTGGATGCGGTAGTGGCAGCAGTACACGGCATGCTGAAGAAAGGTGACAAGATCAGAATCGCGGATCTGGGCACTTTCAGCGTTGTGAAACGCAAGGCCCGTCAGGGCGTTAATCCCAGGACCGGGAAGCCGATTAAGATACCCGCAACTAAGGCGCCCAAGTTCAGCGCCGCAAAGGCTCTGAAAGATTCGGTGAAGAAGTAGATTGACAGCTGA
Organism: uncultured Syntrophaceae bacterium; assembly: GCA_964527475.1. Lineage (GTDB taxonomy): Bacteria > Desulfobacterota > Desulfomonilia > Desulfomonilales > Desulfomonilaceae > CAZGNL01. The sequence goes on along the minus strand of CAZGNL010000185.1, from coordinate 8,837 downwards.
TTGATGCGGTTCACGCTGCCGCGCGCTGCATTCACTTTTCTTGGTCGGAACACAGGAGTTGGTCGCGCCGCCAAAGGAGGCCCCCCGGGGTTGCCTCACAATGGCGATGTCGACCGGATCGGATGCAAACCCTCCTGTTAGTACAAACCGGAAAACTGATTGCAATGAACGAAGGGGAATGTGCGCGGCAGTGGGAACGGCTCCATCAAGTGAGCATTGACCCACCTATTGTCGGCTGTATGCGTGGGAGACGCGGTTTCGGAAAAGCTGATCTTCACCTGGTGCGTGCATGGGTCGGGGAACCTAAATTGGACCGTCTCCCGGGCAGCGCCTCCTGCTGTGTCGCCTTCACCAACGAATTGGAATCATGAAGATAGTTTTCGGTTTGATCGTTGCAGTCGCCCTTCTTCTCAATGGTTGCACTGCAATCACGGATACTAAGTTCGTCACCGAAGACGGAAAGAAATCCCCTTTCTTTTCCCAGAAGGATCTTTACGAGCCCCCACAGGATTCCACCGCCGGATAGTGACTCGTCCGTTGAGCCCCTAGGCCCATTTCGCGAATATTATTGTAATCCGGGGTTTGCTGCGCCCGGCGCCGCTGTCGGGGCCCACTCGACGTGGTGTCAATAGGTTCCCCACAATATATCCGTTCTTCGACCAAGTAGGCCCATCCCGCGATATCCCCGTGTCCCCGTGCGAACCATATAGCACTTCTCGAAAGTTCTTATACCAATGCGCAATCAAGAGAGTGAGATCGGTTTCTTGGGTGCCACTGCCGGCTTGCCCAGCAGTGCTCTTTATCACTTGTTTGAACGCGCATTGGTATTACGGATTCGCCGGCTGGAAAGCCTGCGCCATCAGGAAGAAGTTTCGGAGGAATCCGAAACTAATTACGAGAACACCATAGTGTGAAAACTCTAGCCCCAAGGCGGCTCGGAGTCCCGAAGGGACGACACATAGCGAGTGCGTAATGGTTCTGTCGTCCCTTCGGGACTCAGGTGTTCTGCAATGGCCCTTACCCGGCGATGAATCGCCGGGCTATTTTCTGACGCCCTTTCAGGGCCACGGTCTTTCGAGAAAAAAGCGAGAAAGAAGGGGCACGCCAATGAGTCAATCCATGATTACTTTTGAAAACCGCTCTAAACCCGAAATCTTTCTCGAAGCACCCACGCCAACCAGCCCGTAAATTGGCCCTACGCCCAGTACCGCCTTCGAGCATCCCCCATCGTAGGTCCCGGGATTTTACTTGTTAATACGCAATTATGTTGAGCACTTGCCGCGGGTCCCGACTCCGACCATCAGGAGACTCCGCATTCCCGGGATATTATGGTCTGGAGTATTTCGGAAGTTCCCCCACCGAAAAGTAGGAACCGGCAGTCTCTGTAGAAGCGCTGCACATCGTATTCCATGGAGTAGCTGTATGCGCCGAAGATCCGCGTAGCCTCATCCGCGGCTTTGCACGCGGCTTCAGAAGCGAAGTACTTGGCCATAGAGGCCTCTTTGAGGGCTCTATGGCCTTGGTCGATCATCTCGGTGGCCTTGTATGTCATCAGGTGGGAGGCCCATATGTCGGTAGCCATGTTCGCGATCTTCTGCTGAATGAGTTGGTACCTGCCGATCTTCTTCTTGAACTGGGTCCGCTCCATGGCGTACTGTTTGGAGTGCGCGAACGCACCGCGGGCCAATCCCAATGACAGGGCCGCGGTCATAGTTCGGATGACGGCCAAGATACGCATGAGATTGCCTACCCCCCGGCCTTCTCCGCCGAGGCGGTACTCAAAGGGAATGATCACATCGGTGAAAGCCAGTTCCGATATCTCCGTGGCGCGGGTGCCGAGTTTGTCAAACTTCTTTGAAACGTACAAGCCCGGATTATCCCGTTCGATAAGGAAGAAGTTCAAGCCCTTCAGCCCCAGGCTTTTGTCGGTCTGACACAGCACGGTGAAGAAGTCGGCCACCGGGGCATTTGTAATCCAGGTCTTGGTTCCGTTGATCACCCACTGGTCCCCTTCCAGCCTTGCTATTGTCTTGACACCACCCAGGTCGGTTGCCGCGTCGGCCTCGGTCAGGGCGAATGAAGCCACCTTCTCGCCTAGCATAGCCGGTTTGAGGAATCGTTCGTGCATCTCCGGGGTGCCGTACTCATAGAGGAAATTGGTACCCATCAGGCATTGCATGGCGGTAAACGCGGCCACGCTCATGGACCCGCGAGCCAACTCTTCCACCATGATGCAGAATTGGGTGGTGGTTCCTCCCCCTCCGCCCACCGACTTGGGATACCTGATTCCATAGGCGCCGGTTTCAGCTATCTTCTTGAACATCCACCGGGGGAACTCACCGGCCTCGTCCATCTCACGGGCCTTGGGAACAATCTCCTCATCGGTGAAGCGTGCAAAGATCTTTCGGATCAGATCCTCGGGCATTGTCTTTGGAATGGCGTTCACTTGAACCTCTACAATCTTGAAATCGTCGGCCGCCTGCTGTCGGCGCGGTCGCTGGACAGGGGCGGTAAACCGTGATGTTTGGGCTGGCGGCTGTTCCGAGAAACACAAGAAGACTGCATTGCGCTCGCACCGGGGAACCGGTTCCGGCTCAGCACCGTGGAAAGGTCTTCGAGTTTCGTTGTTTCCCGGACCCCGGCCCTCATTATGACTGCCCTTTGGCAGCTTCCGTGAGAGCGGGCAAGATCTCGAACAGGTCTCCGACGATCGCAAAATCAGCGATCTCGAATATGGGGGCGTCCGGATCCTTGTTTATGGCAACGATGTACCTGGAGTCGTCCATTCCCGCCTTGTGCTGAATCGCGCCTGAAATCCCGCAAGCAAAATAGACCTCGGGCCGAACAGACTGTCCGGTCTGTCCCACCTGTCGATCCAGCGGCAGATGACCCTCTTCTACGACAACTCGCGTGCATGCCACCTGCCCGCGGACCGCGTCGGCAAATTCCGTGAGCATTGCTATTCCCCGGTCCGAACATACGGGGCGACCACCCGCCACAATGATCTTGGCTGCCGAGAGATTCGCTCCTTTGTCCTCTTTCACAATGCATTCCAGGACCTTGGTGAACTCACGGCATTGATCCATATCCACCTCTTCCACCAGGACATCGCCCTTTCGAGAGGTGTCGGGTTCCAGGGCCCTCATTATCCCGGGCCGAACGGTCGCGGTCTGGGGTCTGGAATATCGCGACACAATGGTGGCCATGATATTCCCGCCAAAGGCTGGCCTCGTCTGAAGGAGTACCTTCTCTTCAGGGTCTATGGACAGCCTGGTACAGTCAGCGGTCAGACCCAGCCCAAGCCTCCGGGCCAACCTGGGGGCCAGGTCCCTGCCCAGATGGGTAGCCGGCAGGAGAAGGATATTCGGTTTGTGGTTCCTGACAAGCCGTTCCAGCGCGGAGGTGTACGTACAGGTCTGGTAGTATGCCAATGACTGATGATCAACCACGATGGATCGGTCCGCACCGAAGTGTATGAGCTCGCCGGCGCGCTCGCGGACATGGTTTCCCAACACAGCGGCCACCACATTCTCTCCGAGATCGTCGGCCAGCTTTCGCGCGCAACCGAGCAGTTCGAATGCGGATCTGTGGAAAACACCGTCACGCAGTTCCACAAACACCCATACATCCGCGTGGTCGCTGAAATCCGGGACTTCCCGAACAGGCATTTCCCCGGTCAACGCCTCGAATTTGCACGATTCCAGGCATGCGCCGCAAAGTGTGCAACGGTCTTCGATCCACACGGCCTTCTTGTCCTGCATTTCCAGGGCCTCGTACGGGCACGAGCGAACGCACAATGTACAGCCGTTGCACTTGTCCAGGTCAATGGTTATCACGGACATACTATTCTCCCAGGCGAATGTCTCTCTCTCTGAAACGTTCGATAAGTGTGAAGGCTATCTGTCCCGGCGCCCCCTCCAGGTATTCCGTGTCCCTGGCCCCCTTTGGGGTGAAAGTGCGGATCACCTGGGTAAGAGAACCGGGGAGTCCCACATCCGGGGCCTTGGCGCCGATGTCGGCCGCGTTCCACACCTCTATGGGGGAACTCCTTGATGTGGCCTCCAGGGCCAGGTCCACTCTGGGGTGGCGGGGATCGTTCAGGTCGGCGAGCACGGTGATGAGAACCGGCAAGGGGGCTTCAATGTATTCGCAACCGTCCTCCAGGACGCGCTCGGCCGTCACTTTGCCTTCCTCCACAGTGAGGTTTCGCACGTAAGTCAATTGGGGTATTCCCAGGAACTCCGCCACCTGGGGCCCGATCTGGGCGGTGTCCCCGTCAACGGCCTGTCTTCCCGCTATTATGAGATCGAATTCCCCTATTCGCCTGATTGCCATACCCAGTGTGGTGGACGTAGCCCATGTGTCCGCGCCTCCAAAGGCCCTGTCGCTGAGTAGTATTCCCCGATCCGCTCCCATGGCGAGCGCCTCACAAACCGCATCTATCGCCTGCGGAGGTCCCATGGACAAGACCGTAATTTGGCCTTCCTCTTGTTTCTCGCTGATACTTATTGCGGCTTCCAGAGCGTGGCGGTCTTCCGGATTGATGATACTTTCCACGCCTTCACGGATCAGGTTCCCGGTTTTCGGATCGATCCGCACTTCAGCAGTGTCCGGCACCTGTTTCACCAGGACGACAATATTCATGGACGTCTCCCATGGTTTCACTAAAAGAAGAGTCATTAAAAATAGCTTTGCAAAGGCGTTGTTGTCAAGCGGTCATTGGCGGGCGCCAAAATCGACAAGGCATGGGGGGCCGGTATGCGCCCCCGGCATGCCTACCAATTGGGAGGGTGAAATCCCGGCAATTGCGTCCGGGATTTCATGGGGGTAGGAAGTGGGATATTGTGTTCAGACACTCCATCCACTCGCGAGTTCCCGGAATGCGCGCTGATATCTTCCTTTTTTCTTGGCAACCGCCAAATGTCTTCCAGTCTCCGCATGGGAACGAGGCAAGATGATTTTTTGTGCTTTGCGGTGGCTTTTTGAGTGCGGTGATTGTTATGTTACCAAGCATGGACGATGAACGCGCACACCCGGGAAGGTGGACTATCAGGGACATCCTCACCTGGACTACCGGCTATTTTGGAAGCAAGGGCATCCCCACGCCACGGCTCGACGCTGAGATCCTTCTGGCCCATTGCTTGGATAGGGAGAGGCTCTACCTGTACCTCAATCTTGACAGGCCCCTGCAATCAGCGGAAAGATCTCGGTATCGCGAGTTGGTCGGTCGCCGCGCGTCCCGGGAGCCGATTGCATTGATAACCGGTGTCAAGGAATTCTGGTCGATACCGCTGCGGATTGCTCCAGGGGTGCTGATACCCAGGCCCGAGACCGAGATACTGGTTGAGGCGATCATCGATCAGATCAGAGACCTCCCCGCGTCCCGAGTGCTGGAATTGGGCACGGGTTCAGGGGCCATAGCTGTTGCAGTGGCCAAGGAGAATGAGCGCGTTCAAATCCTGGCCACTGATTTGGACCCCTCGGCACTCCGGATCGCCGACCTCAACGCGCGACACGCCGATGTGTCCGGGTCCGTCGAATTTCTCGCGGCCGATCTGTTCTCCGCTATCAGGCCGGGCAAGACATTCGACCTGATCTGTTCCAATCCTCCGTATGTTCCTCGGGATCTCATCCCCACCCTGGAACCTGAAGTCCGCGACTTCGAGCCGCACGCCGCTCTGAACGGGGGTCCTGACGGCCTTGATCTGATCAGGGAACTGGCCCGGCACTCCCCGGACTATCTCAAGGACGCGGGCGCGTTGATACTCGAGATCGGCGACGGGCAGGAAGAATTGGTGCGAGGGATCCTCACGACTCTCGGGGGATTCCGCGAAATCCTGACGACCGCGGATCTCGCCGGTAAGCCCAGAGTAATCATGGCAAAGCGCTGAAATGAAATACATCATCGTAGGATATGGAAACTTCGGGAGAATCGCCCTGGAGAGAATAGGACTCGCGTTTCCCGACACAGCGGTCATCGTTGTAGAGCGTAATCCTGACGTATCGGTGGCGCCGGACACGGGGCATGTCACGGTGGTCCGGGGAGACGCTGTGTCATTCTTATCCGAATCAAGCGCGCTGGAACCGGATGATCAGATAATCCCCATGGTTCCAATTCATCTTGTTGCACACTATGCCTTGTCCAGGTGTCCCGGGGCCGCGGCCGTCCCCATGTGGGACAAGATGGAAGAAATGCTTCCCAACCCGATCCGGCTGGACGCATCGACCCTTGTTTGCAGCAGATCCGATTTTCTGTGTCCCGATGATTGTCCTGAGGGTAGACTTTGCACGGTCACCGGCCGAGAACGCGGCAAGCCCCTATACACCGTGTTGGAGCAAGCCGAAGCCCCGGGGTTCGAGAACCTGGTTCAGCGGAGTTACCAGATACTGCCGGGGATTGGGGGATACTCGTTTGGAGATCTCAAGGAACTCGCGGCCAAAATCACTGACGGTCGATATTTGATTGCCACATCGTGCAAGTGTCACGGGATAATTACAGCGGTGGGCTGCAAATCCGATCCATAGAATTCGTCGATTGCCGAGAAAACAACGGCATTACCGAATCCAAAGGAACGGCACAACAAACCCGAACACGAGGAACAACGTCAGGACGGCGACAAAGGGGGCCAGGGCTGTCAGGACCGTGTTCTGGGTCAGGGACCCTTGATGTGTCTGAATGGTCCGCGAACATAGATCAACGAGTCCCCTCCCCTCTGTGGAAGCGAGAGAAACAATCCCGGATACGAACCAAGAGACACCGGCCATTCCGACCATGAGGAGCACAGTTTCCCAATAGGAACCCACCAACCCCAGATTGGATCCGATCCAATTCAGCAGGAGACCGGGCAAGAAGGTGAGAAAACCCACGGCCACGGTGCGGAGGGTCAGTGACAGATACATGTCTCCTGGTCGGTCTCCCTGAACGTCCAGCAGATCGATCCCCACAATACTCTGACCCAACGTTCGCCCCTCATTCAGGAGCGGCACTATGGTGCAGACCATTATCATGCTGAGAACCGTAATGACGGCGGGATACAGATTCATTGCAGTGAAAATGAACTCTCTGAACAACATCCGCAGAACATAGTCACGGGGCGCCAACAACAAAACCACCGTGACCAATAGAACCGAGTAAACTATGATGAACAAGGAAAAGGTGTGAGCAGTGGCCAGCATCCTCCGGCCCCACGAAGCCAGGGGACGATCTTGCGCGACACCGTCTACCATGAGGGTCACAGTATCAGTGAAATCCGGAGCCGCGCTCTCTCCCGCTTTCGCCGGCCCGCCGGCCTTACCCGCGACATGACCACATTTGGGGCACTCCCCCTGCACTATTGACAGATCAGTGGCACGACTTGGGGCATAGCCGCACTTCGGGCAAGTGGTCCCCGGGGCCTCCAGAGTTTGCCCTTCAACTCCCTCGGCCGCGCCCGCGGGTTTCCCCGGTTTCGCTTCTTGCGGGACCGGGGCGATCGAGCAAGCGGCCCCTGATTTCTCTATGGCCAGCTTGTATTTCCGAGCTTTGACCTCGTCTACGGCAGCGCCTATTGAGATCGGGCTTCCGGTCAGGAGACCTCTTATCTTCTCTTTGTCCCTTTGGAAAAGTCGCGCGAGATTTTCCAGCACGCTTTCCAGGTCGTAACCTTCCCGGACGGTTCCTTTCAAGATGATTCGAAACAACTGATCCTTCATTGTGTCGCCTCATGCCTGTGCCCTTCTCAAAGAAGGAACACCATTGGGCATACGGTTAAACGAGACAGCCGCGACTCGAATACGCGAGGGGGTTCCGTTCCACGGCCCGATCTATCATACCAGAATAAGCGAGCCTTGGCATGACCGTGGATGGGTTCTGCGAAGCGTACTGTTCTCATACCGCTTCGCCATTTAACAAGTAAAATATCGGGGCCTACGCCGAGTAGCTCCCCCTCCATTCTCACCGGGCGCAGAACCGCTTCAAGCCCGGTGAACCATTACCGTTGTCCCTTATCAGGGGCGATAGTTGGCATGAAGTCAATCAGGCTCCGTGGCTTCCTCTGAACAGTCTCGCTACTTGTGGTTGACTCCAGGCCCTCCCGCATATATTTTCGTTAACAATGCTATGACATTTCCGGAGGAAAAATGACCGAAAAGCCCACCGGCGGCAAGACAACCGTGGAATCCCCAATAGGGGAATCATTGCAGCATCTTGAAAGGATCGCCGCGGCCATGCCCGACAATGCGGCCGCGCATTACAACCTCGGCCTGAAACTGGCCCAGATAGATGAATTGGATCGGAGTCTTGACGAATTTCGGGCCGCTCTCAAACTTCGTCCCGGTCTTCTGGAAGCCAGGATCAACATATCCGGCGTACTCCTTCAAAAGGGAGATTTCGACGGCTGCATTGAGGAAAGTCTAAAAGCGCTCCAATACCGTCCCGACTTCCCGGAAGGCTGCATAAACATCGGCATAGCTTTCATGAACAAGAGTATGCCGGAACAGGCCATAGAGAGCTTCCAAAAGTGTCTTGAAATCAGCCCCGACTCAGTACCGGCCCACGTAAACCTTGGAAACGCGTACCTGGCGGTGGGTGATTTCGACAAGAGCATCGAACACAACACAAGAGTGGTGAGCATTGATCCGAACTTCGGCATGGCCCACAACAACCTTGCTGTGGCGTTCCATCACAAGGGAGACGCTCAAAAGGCCCGGGAATACCTGGAGAAAGCCCGTAGCCTTGGGTACGCGGTTCATCCGGACCTTGTCAAATTGATAGAAGAGTCCTAGACCCTATGAAATGAATGCGCTGGGAAATCCTGCGCCACAGGTTCAAACGTGGGGCGGACTTTCCAGTCCGCCTG
>CAZGNL010000184.1:0-10295 GCA_964527475.1 uncultured Syntrophaceae bacterium | reverse complement strand
AATCTATTCTGAAAAAAACAGCAGATCTCTGATCGTACAATGTGAAAACCTACACCTTCCCCGAATCGTTGTCGAGCTGAGCGAGAGTCGTAAACACGTTCACAAGGTGCAACAGCTTACTTGCATCGGTTCCCGACCTATCGCCTTTCAATTTTGGTAGTGCCCGTTCCAACAGTAGTCGCGCTTGAGCTTGCTTTCCTTGCTTGATGTATACTTCGGCAACAAGGGAGAATTGATCGGGTCTATGCTCGTCAAGCGGACTGATTTTCAGGTATCGGTTCAAGACTTGTTCTGCGTCTGCCCATCTGCGCTGGCTCATGTAGAGCTCTCCCAAGTTGTGCAAGGCTGCGTTCAGTTTAACCTTCAACCAGTCCGATCCGCCTGTTCCTTGTGAAGGGGCTTGTTCCTCTTTCTTGGAGGCGTTCTCAAGTCTTGCCAACATCTTCTTGAGATTGGATTCGGTTTCCGAGTACTTGCCTTGAGAGACTTCGCTCACTTCAAATGATTTTATCCGTGTTTCTACAGACCACTCGGGTTGTATGTTCTCGGGATACTTGAATGTCACCTGGACTGGTACTAAAACTTCTCTCGCCTCTCCTGGCTTCAGACCGTGGACGATTGTGTCGTCTACTAGAATAGACCACTCCTCCGTATCCATCTTATCCCGCTTAGCGCACGCGGGGCATTCGGCCGTTACGAAAACGGCTTGAGCCTTATCGGTTCCAGTGTTCCGAACGATTGCGCGTATCAGAAAGCTGCATACTCCAACCGTCATGAAGCCAATTCGAGGATTGTTACTGACCCCACTGCGGCACTGAGACTGTGCCTTTTGCTGTTCAATCACTAGTTTCGGCTGCTCGTTGACTGCCTCACGTTGATTTCCACAGGAACCGATCAGCAGCACAATGAAAACCCCAAATACCGCCAGAATCCGATCAATGTGGCACATAGTACCCTCCGATGCCCTTCACTTGCTCATTACTTGCAAGGCTCTTTTCGATAGTTCCTCGGCCTGAGCGTCCTTGCCTTGCATTTTGTAAAGGATCGCAAGATCTCTAAAGGCTCGTTTGAGAAAAAACTTCCTGAATGGTTCTGCGAGTTTGTTCTCCAATGGTTTTTCCACATTCTTTAGAGCTCTCTTGTAGAACTTTTCCGCCTCGCCGTATCGCTTCCCATCTTTGCGCTTACGAGCAAGTTCCAGCAGGTAATCCGCTACAGCAAAATACTCTGGCTTTGTCGTCTCTTCAATTCTCGCCAGCACTTGCTCGCGTAGGCGCTCGGCCTCCTTGTAATTGCCCTCATGTTCATATCCTTGAATCAGGTCGCCCAGAATCCTCATTAGCAAGGACTTGCACTTGTCAACTGCTTCGTCGTCTCCGCCAGGTGCTCGTTCGGCGGCCTTGACAGCTTTCTCCGCCACTCTTGCGGCTGCCTTGATCTCATGCTCCTTGTGCAGTTTTTCGGCTTTCCGAACCAGATCACGCCAATCCCACGACTGAGCCTCAAGCGATAACGGGATCGCTAGGCAACAGATGAGCGAGAAACAGAGTATTGAAGAACGCATATCACACCTCTTCCGAATCAGTGGTTTCAAATCGCGACAAGTCAAAACTTACGACGAACTTGGGGCAGAGTCAAGTGACGCTATGAGTTCAGCAATAGTGGACATTCCTTCCTACCCTCGCTTCACATTCACCGCGTTCTTCAACACACGCGAGTATTTCCATGTGGCGGGGTCAGGCTTGACATATGTGTGTTTGTGCCAAGTCTTCTCTTACCCTCTCAAGTTCTGCCGTCAGACGGGCATTCGTTTCCGCACGTTTGCGCAGACGATTGACCGCCTGACTCCTTCCTCCGACAGATCGTAGAAACGAATCCGGTCCGGCTGGTCAAAGAAAATTGTCCTGGCCACCGTTCCTACGTAGCATCACATGATAGACAGCGCCCGGATAGTGAATGCGTGCTCTCCGTGCCATTCTTGGCAGTTTACACCCTCAAATCCATATATGTCAAGCCTGACCCCAAAAACAAAAATGACCCCAAAAACAAAAATTTTGCGCTGTGGAGTATTTTCGGATGTTCCCGGGTAGGGACCGAAGGAAAAGCCGGGGGTCTCCTGCCCTTGAAAACTGATGAAACGGGCGTATCAAGGTACAGCCCAGATTCGAGGGTTACCTCGTGCTGGACGATTCTATCCTGACCCCCGACAGATCCGCAGGCTCGATCCGCTAGTCGCTACAATACCGGCACGGCTCATCGCACGCCATGCCCGCGTAGCAGTCGGGGCACGCCATGATATTGTTCCGGCGAGGCATTTCTTCCCCGAAGAGCATAATCCGGATTGCATCGTTGCCGATCTGTGCTTCGACGGCCGTTCGAGTCGGGCAGTCAGTGCCCACGAGGAACCCGAGGATTTCGTGATCTGGATAGGTCTCCTTGATCGGTGGGATGTATCCACGAAGCTGATGCAAGGTCGCTTCATTGACAATGCGTTTTTTCAGTTCCACCAGGTAGATCTTTTTTTGAGTCACGAAGACCAGATCGGGGATTCCGTGCGGGGGAAGACGTGGCTGCTGGATGCACACGTTCAATTGTCCCATCACCCCGGCCGGCATCCATCGCAGCTCGCTGGCAATCAGGTTCGGGAAATTCCTGACCATCTCTTCCAGATGGGTCTCAAGCTTATTCATCCAGGTCCATCCGTGCGATCTCACCCTGCGAATGGATCTTCTTGGCAAATCTTTCATGAACGGTCAACGTCTGGCCGCGTTTCTGGACCGGCATTCGCAGGGTGATGCCTGCTGCGAATGCCTTCACATCAGTGGAACTTGGGAAGTTCTGTGTCAGGACAGCGACCACCTTCTCGACATCATCGTACCCCATCAACTCCTGATGCAGATCCTTGAAGTCCTGGAGCCGTTTGGCTTCAGGATCATTCCGGTAATCGTCCTGGATCTCGGTCAGAAACGTTTTCAGTTTCTTGGGCCCCGCTCCTTTGCTGATCCAAAAGTAATAAATGATGATGGCGTCTCTGATCGCGGCCGGCGTCTTGGGCGCAGCCCCGCCGAGGCGTTTCTTGTCAGCAGGTAGTTCCTTGAATTTCCGTTTGAAATACTCTGCGCTGAAGAACTTCTTGCGCTCTGCCGGCATGGTCGTGAAATTGACTATTTGAGCGCTGATGGAGTGCTGCTTTGCCTCTCGCTTTTCAGCGGGGGGCGGCGGAAACAGCGGCTTCAGGTTCTTGTGGATCTTGTCCACTGCTAGAGCGCCTGCATTTAGCACGGACTGGGGAATGCCCTTCGGCTGGGGCTTGCGCGCCAGCAGCTTTGACAGATCCCTCACCTTATCCTGCAATGATTTGTATGTAGCCATTCTTGTGGTCCTTAGACAGCAGCGTCTTTGATTGCCTGTGTCAATGCCTTCACGTCACCATAGGCTTGGCTGGTCGGCGCATACAGACACAGGGGTTTGGATTCCTCAACAGCTTCCGAGTGTTTCACAAGATCCCTCAATGGATAGTCAGCGAAGACCGCGCTCTTTTTTGTCACAATACGTGATTTGCCGTTTCTCAGGGTCGTCACTGTTTTGGTCATCTGAGCTAACCCACTTTTATGCTCATTCACGCTGGGCTTCATTCGGATGACAGCCACCCCGAGGAGTTCAGGTGTCTTGTTCTGCCCGGTCCTCTCCTTGAGGTCCATGGCGATGTCGTCCAACTGGTGAATCAGCTGCTTCAGTCCCATTGTGGAGAGCGAATCAGGGACACACGGAATCAGAATATGATCCGAATTCCAGATAGCGTTCTTGGTGGCGCCGTAGAGATTTGGGGCACAGTCCAAGATGACGTAATCGAATTTCTTGGCAATCTTCGGAATCTTCTTGTCCAGGAAAAGATATTCATCCCCTTTCTTGTACTTCCCGGCGATTAGCTGCATGGTCGTCTTCTTCATCATTGACTCTTCCAGCCGAATCATGTGGAAGCTCGCCGGCAGTAGGCGTAAGCCCGGGATGAAGCCTTTTTTCATCGGATCATCGTACGGCTGGAGCAGGTAATCTTCTCGGAAGGTTCCAAAGAACAGCGAGTACGCCGTCTTCTTGAGATTATCTCTGGTGTTGACGCTCTGCCACTTTTGGCGGCCCAGCATCCAAACACTGGAATTGGATTGCGGATCAAGGTCGATCAACAGGACCTTCTTCCGGTGTTCCAGGGCCAAGCACGCCGCCAGGTTGACCGACAGTGTGGTCTTGCCCACACCCCCTTTGAAGTTGACGATGCTGATTGTCGTTCCCACCGCGCCCCGCTTTCCGTGATTCAAGCCATCCGGTCTGAGACTCCCGACACGAAATATGGCACGAATCACCAATTGGGTTAAAAGAATCAACCGTACTCTAGCAGAAAGACAGACGTGCCGACAACCATTTTTTCCGACCGCTTGATGAAAAAAGACACGTTGGCGGATCATTCGCTCCGTGCTATCGTGTACGGACTTCGACCGATATCGGGGGTTTATCATGCCACGCAAGATCAGCGCAAAAGCGCTCCTGGATGCCAGCAAGACTAGACTGACTATCATTTGCCTACTGGTGTTCTGCATTGCCATTCCCGTTTTCGGGGAACCGACCATAGGCATCTTCAAAAACAAAGCCTTTCTCGATCTGGAGATGGATTCTCTCAAGAAAATGTGGAAGATTTGCGATATGTGTCGGGGTCAGGTTTGACATATGTGTATTTGGCGCCAAGTCTTCTCTTACCCTCTCAAGTTCTGCGGCCAGACTGGCATTCGTTTCCGCACGTTTGCGCAGACGATTGACCGCTTGACTCCTTGCTCCGACAGATCGTAGAAACGAATCCGGACCGGCTGGTCAAAGAAAATTGTCCCGGCCACCGTCCCTACGTAGCATCACATGATAGACAACTCCCGGATAGTGAATGTGTGCTCTCCGTGCCGTTCTTGGCAGTTTTCACCCTCAAATCCATATATGTCAAGCCTGACCCCAGCCCACTGAATATGACCGGGCAACGTGACCATACAGGCAAAGAGGGCGTAGCATGCTACGCCCCTACTCAGACAACCACGGCTGGATGCGGTTGAAACCAATCCGGTGGTGTTGGGTGTGTCCCACAGTCGGCTACGACCCGGAGCACATTTCTGTCCGGTAGCCTCAGAGAAAATGACCGGTCCGTGTCATATCCGCAGCGCTCCCCCGAATAGGTTATTCAGAAGGCGGTGAAGCACGATGGCAAACGCATGTTTGGCCCTGGGAAAAGATGCTGTGGACATTGCAAAAGCAAGTCTGTTAAAGTCGGAATGGCGGTACTCGTTTCGTACAAGATCCCAAGGGTGCAATCGGATGATGAGCCGGCGAGACAACGGAGATCGAATTCTGGTGGAACAGTGTCTTTCGGGTTCCAGGACGGCCTGGGACGAATTTCACGCTCGGTTCATAAGACTCATCCGCAGTGTTGTTGTAAGACATTCCCGGTTTCAGGGCGCGGACCGTCACGACATCGAACAGGATGTGTTTGTCTCGCTTATCACAGCGCTTCGGACATACGACTCGCAGTATCCCTTGTCCAGGTTCGTTTGTGTTGTCACTGAGCGGGTCTGCACGGATGAATACAGGAAATCCAAGGCCGGCAAGAGGACCGGAACCACGGTGCCCGTCGATCACCACGACGACGGTGATGAAGGCTCTCAGATGGCGCCTTCATCCACCGACAGCCAGGAAAGGCAGTTGTCAAAGGCCGAAGATATTCAATTGTTGAAGCGGTCCTTTGCCGGCCTCGGAGACAAATGCCGACAACTGCTCAGGCTCCGGTTCTATGAGGAATTGTCGCTCAACGAGATCGGCGCGCGTCTCGGGACAAAGGCGAACACATTGGCTGTTCAGACAAGACGCTGCCTGGATGAGCTCCGGGCCCTGCACGGCGCCCTTGAGCAGAAAGGATCATTGACATGAAACACACTAACGATCCCATAACCGAAGAGCGTTTTCGCGATCTTCAGTACCTCTATCTGGAGGATTTGCTCGCCCCCAAAGAAAGAGCAGAGTTCGATGAACACCTGAAATCGTGCCCTGATTGTTCCGGGGAACTCAAGGAAATGAGCCGATGGGTCGCAAAACTCAAGGAAGACAAGGAAGCGCTGTGTCCCGATGCCTGGGAGATCTACGAACACGTCCGGAGTGGTGAACAAGTTCCCAAGGCATTGGAACGCCACATGGAAACATGCGATTCCTGCGCCCAGGAGGCTCAATCCCTGAAGGCCGTTTCCCGGGAGGAGAGAATGCCGAGGGATCTCTGGGCAGTCATGGCGCCTCGATTCCGGGCGCCGGTTGCAAGCCGACTGTCTGATTCTCTGAACAGATGGTTTGCGGATCTGACGGAAACGTTTCTCGAGCTGTTTCGAGCGCCCGTTCCCGCGTTTGCCACGGTGGCGGTAGCGGTATTGCTGGCCGTGGCGCTGCTGTATCCGACCGGCGGGACCGGGCCGGCGCCGCTTATGAGTTCAATCCGTTGGAATGTGCCCTTGAACCTGATGGGCGCGCGGCCCGTGAAACAGGAGCGGGTGGCAACCATCATATTCCTCAAGGGTTTCAAGCAACCCTTCAAGGAAGAGCGAATCGATTCACTCTATGGCTCTCTGGCGCCGACACGGGAGATGGATGAACACTTCGATTTTGTGTCCCCTGCCGATGTGAAGGAAGCGGTTACCAGGGGAAAGATCAAGATCGATACAATAAACAATATTCTCCAGGGGCTCTCCCATGAACTCAATGTGTCCCGAGTTGTCGCCTTGACGTTGACACCAGTCGGCGTCGCATTCGGAATCGAGGGCGAACTGGTGGAGACCCGAACCGGCAAGATAGTCGCAAAGCACAGCGTGAAAGAGGCCCCGGGCGCTGAACTCTCATCCCGAATGAAGACCACAGCTAAGCGTCTATTGTTCGCGAAGTAGTCCTTGAAAGGCGCATCCGAATGAGCCTTTCAAGGACGGTACTCCAGGAGCCTGGTCACAAGCTATTTTATCTCCAGTTGTTTCGGCTGTACAGGACGGACCTGTCTTCCCTGTTTCAGACGGAGTTGTTGCTGCTTTAGCCTGTCCGGCCTGATCCGGTCCAGATCTTTGCGCTTCTCCTTGGGAACGCACTTACCATTGACGCAATTCATGCCTTTAGCATAGCACTGCTTACACGGATCTGCCTTTGGCTGCCTTGCCACGCACAATCCGCGCCTATTGCAAGCCATACCGAGTTCCTGACAGCTGACGCATCTATTGCCCTTCTTGATACTGCACCGCGGGCACTTCGCAATCTGCCTGCTGCAGCGTCCTCGCCTGTCGCAGGCCATACCGAGTTCCTTACAACTCACACATCTATTGCCCTTTTTGATAGTACACCGCGGGCACTTCACATCCTGCCTTTTGCAGCGTCCTCGTCTGTCGCAGGCCATACCGAGTTCCTGACAACTCACGCATCTATTGCCCTTCTTGATAGTACACCTCGGGCACTTCACATCCTGTTTCTTACAGCGCCCTCGCCTATCGCAGGCCATACCGAGTTCCTGACAACTCACGCATCTATTGCCCTTCTTGATAGTACACCTCGGGCACTTCACTTCCTGCCTCTTACAGCGTCCTCGCCTGTCGCATACCATACCCAGGTCCCGGCAACTCACGCATCTGTTGCCTTGCTTGACAGTGCAGCGAGGGCAAGGACCAATGGGTTTGCACTGTCCACGTCGATTGCACCTCATTCCAAGTTGTCCACAGGGGATACATCGTCCGTGCCTCTCGATGGTGCAGCGCGGGCAGGGTTCAACTATGGGGGAGGGCCTGTAACATGCTCCACCTCTGCACTCCATGCCCAGATCCTGGCAAGGGATGCAACTATTGCCCCTCCGGACGGAGCAGGGCGGGCATGGTTCAACCACGTCCGTGTAACATCTGCCGTCTCTACACACCATGCCCAGTTCTTCGCATCGGAGACACTTGTCCCCTCTCTGGACTTCGCAAGCCCCGCACGCGACATCTTCTTTGCACTTGCAGCGCAATTTCCCGTCAGGGCATCTACGCAGCTTGACACATTTACCGCGTTCGCAGCAGGGCCTGGCCCCGGCAGTGGCCTTTCGGCACTCTGAATTGGAAGTGCACTTGGGAGGCTTGACCGCGGCCTTTTCGCATTTACACCGTGCATTGCGTACCTGACCCTTTGGGCAAGGCGGTAGCTCCACGCACTTGCCTTTCTTGCACCGGCCGCACTTACCGTTTGCAGAGCACTCGGTTTTGTCCGCGATCGGAACACATTTTCTTTTGCCTTTCTTGAATGTGGTCTTCTGACACGGGCCGCACACGTTGAGGCTCTTGATCTGCCTGTTCTTGAACGGGAAATCACCCATGAACGGCGACATCGGGAAATCCGGTTGACAGATCCAACATGGCCAACCCGGGACTCCGGAAGATTGCACGAACCAGCCCCCGTTCGCGAGACAATCGTTCAAGGTAATACAATTTGCCCCCGGACATGTGACAACGTCGGCCTTGGGATATCCCGCGAAATTGAGGGCACAGACGCCTGCAGGTCCGTCCACATCGCAAGCACAGCATAATGCGCAGGGGTACACGGCGCCTGGCGCGGGCGGCACGGCTTGCCCCGGTGGGCATTGTCCGCAGCGCACACCCGGAGGTTGTCCCGGGCACGAAGCATCCTGAGGAGTGCTCTGTACGCAGCCCGGCGCGCCGTCCTCGCAGCAACCGCACCGGCGGCATCCTTCATGCGGCAGCGCATTGGGAAATGAATTCGGCCAGGGAACTTCTCTGAAACCGGCTTGGCCCGGACAGTCGGGCACACATGTCCCGGTGATCGGATTGAAAAAACCTCCGCCGGGACAACATTCGCAGGAACAAGTGAGGGGATTGTAGAAGGCGCCTCCCGCAAAAGCGCAGGGTTTACACTGCCCGTCCACGGGATCCAGGGCCTCACCCCAGGGACAGGGGCATGTCCAGGGCAGAGGGGGCAAAGGCGGGAACCACGGTGGATCAACTACGTACCATTCGGACCCGTCCGGATCCACAAACCAGTCAGGGGGGGGTCCGGTCTTTGCGGCCTCGCAATCCGGGACCTCGTCGGGGAGTGTGTCGGGAATTGTGGTCCGTTTTATCAGGTCCTTCAATGTTTCCGTGGAAGCCCAATACGATCGCGAGGCTTCCTCTCCTTCATTTACGTAGACCATCTGACAGGACAGAACTATTCTTTCCTTGTTAAGCTCATCGTCTATATTGCTCACCCGTACAGCCCCACGAATGACTGTGACCATGGTCTGAGCCGTACTAATGACCTGGACCACGAAATCAGCGGTCTCTTCGATGGGTTCAATGCCGATCATGCCGCTCGGAGTAGTAATCGTGTATGAGGAAAGGGGATCGGTCCTGGGAAGATTCAGGATGAACCGAACAATGCCCTCCGGCACATGGAGATGGAGAAACTCGGAATCGCCCTCTTTGCTCTCATCATTGTACAGCAAGACCGACTCTTCCCCAAGGGACACATGATTCTCCCGGTTCGCCATGCCACGAACCCATGTCTTGCCGGCGGCTTCGGTCAGTATGGAATCACCAACGGCAAGGACGTCGCCCTTGCCAAGTGGCTTTTTGTCCCTCTCTCCGGCTTTGATGATCTTTGATGTGCCGTCGATTCCTTTGACCTCCGCCTCCCCAAGCGCGGAACCGACACACACAAAGGCCAACAGACCGAAGATGATAGCGCAACGTAGGATTGTCGACACGGAACTCGATTTCTTTTTCATTTCCACACCTCACTTCCTGTGATGCCGCCGTTACTATTCAGGCTAAGGTAGTGTCAAACCTCTTGTCAAGCTAAAAAGACCGTCCACTCATCGGCAAGGTACGCAAAGATGCCCTGCTTTATGCGCCCGGCGCCCCGCACAGCGGCCCACCGAGAAGAGGTCGGCCAAGAAAATGAGACTGAACGGGAAATAGTACGCAAGTTTCACTTGAAGAGTGACAGATTGTAGGATGGGGTGAGTGAAGCGAACCCCATAGATCGGGGAATTGTCCGGGTGAGGTGTGGCGTGAAAGCCTCGACCGATGGGATTCCCTCCGGTCATCCCATCCTACGTGCTACTGGGCGTAGGGCCAATTTGCGAGCCGGTTGGTGTGGGAGCTTCATTTATAGTCCGTAGCGGCCCGCCGGACGTGGGGGCTTCGAGAAAGGTTTTGGATTTATGCTTTGCACGGGGACACGGGGATATCGAGGGATGGGCCTACTTGGTCGAA
>CAZGNL010000183.1:0-10327 GCA_964527475.1 uncultured Syntrophaceae bacterium | reverse complement strand
GAGCCACTGCGCGTGGGGCGAATGAGCGGGCCCCGGCCAGCTTGCGTGACATGACGTTGAAATGCCGGCCCGGCTAGGGCCTCCCCTCCAAAGATGACTGGATTCTTAAAGTATTTACAGAACCGCTTACCTCATCCGGGGCGAAGCCACGGACAAGCTGCCCCAAGATTTTCATACTTCGTTGTCGCTTTCTTGCGATGATAGTTGGTATAGATAAAACGGGCCGGGCCGGTTGAGGCCTGCCGGTCAGGTCCCCTTCTCCTCCTACAGCTTTGTTCTATTATCCAGCGATCGGGTCAGGGTGAGGGGATCCGTGTACTCTAGTGAGCCGCCCACAGGGATTCCGTACGCTATGCGGGAGACGACTATTTCTGAATCTTTGAATTGGTCACGGATGAAAGTCGCGGTGGCCTCGCCTTCCACACTGGGATCCAGCGCCAGTATCAGTTCGATCGTCTTTGCTCTGTTGGCGCGCTCAACCAGCTCGGAGACGCGGATGTCTTCCGGGCCGATGGCCTCCAGCGGAGCGAGCAAGCCGTGCAGAACGTGATACAAGCCTCTGAAATGGCCTGTTTTTTCAACGGTCATCAGGTCCAGAGGGGTCTCCACGACGCAGATCCGGCTCGGATCTCTCCGGCGATCTGAGCAAATCTCACAGGTATCCACGTCAGTAAGGTGGAAGCACGTGGAACACAAGCGCAGCCTTTTCTGCACGTCTCCGATGGAGCTTACCAGATCCTGAATCTCTTGTGGATCCGCGTCCAGTATGTGAAACGCGTAGCGGGTTGCGGTCTTCTCTCCGACTCCGGGGAGAATTTTCAGCGCGTTGACAAGGTCTTCCAGCGGTGGCGGGAGAGATGTCACGTGGTTTCCTCCAGGGGGCCTGCGCGGCGCGTTTGCCGCGTCTGCGCGTCGGGACTCAGGTCAATCCGGGGATTCGCAGTCCACCGGTGAGCTTTGACATCTCCTCGGTCGCAAGCTCACGTGATCTTCGCAGCGCCTCATTGACCGCGGCCGCGACCAGGTCCTGCAACATCTCGGTGTCGCCTGACGCCATGAGGCTTTCCTCTATGTTGATGGAAATGATCTCCTGCGCGCCGTTCGCCTCAACCGTAACCATGTCGCCGCCTGCGCTGCCGGTTACGATTTTGTCCGCGAGCTGTTCCTGGATCTCACTGACCTTGGATTGCAGGTTCTGGGCCTGCTCCATTAATTCCTTAATACCAAGCACGGGGTCAACCTCCCGGTGTGAAATACTTTTTTCGGATGAGGGGAAGAACCGGCCGAACGAGCATGCTATCTTGCGGCTGAGAAGACCGTAATCTCAAGCATGGGCGTCGCGGGTCAAGGCCGCGTTCGGATTTGATTCCCCGGCATCGTTGGTATAATAGCAACTTATATGCCTAGAAACAAAGGCACAACGAAGTATGAAAGTTTTTTCCGTTGTTCACTGGTCCGTGGCTTCGCCTCGGACAGGGTACGCCAAAAGCGCACGCTGCGCATGGACTTGGAGGGGAGGCCCTAGCCGGGCAAGCATTTCAACGTCATGCTACCGACAGTTGTCATGTCACGTAAGCTGTCCGGGGCCCGCTCAATCGCCCCACGCGCAGTGGCTCCCCCCCAAACCACCCCATACGTAACACCGAGCGCCGTGCTCAAGTCAAGGGGACTTTGATAGGAACTACCATCCCAAGAAAACGACAACGAAATATGAAAGTTAGTATAAAACAATGACCAAGAGGCCCGAACTATTACTCGTGAATCCTTGGGTACACGATTTCGCGTTGTACGACATGTGGGCCAAACCGATGGGCCTCCTGGTGCTTGCGTCCAGGCTCAGACGGCTTGGGTGGGAACCCCGCCTGTTGGACTGTCTGGATGTGGATCACCCGGACATGAAAGCCTTGAAGCGAAAGCCCCATGCGCACGGTCGTTTTGCGAGGACAGCGATCCCCAAGCCGGCATGCCTGCAACACGTGGCCCGTTCCTATAGTCGGTACGGAGTGGAACCGGAACTGATCCGCAAGGAGCTTTCTTCCATATCCGCGCCTGCTGCAATCCTTGTGACCGGAATCATGACCTACTGGTACCCGGGTGTTCGGGAAGTGGTTGAAATTCTGAAGGAATACTTTCCCGGTACGCCTATGTTGCTTGGAGGAATCTACGCCTCCCTGATGCCGGATCACGCGCGGGAGCATTGCGCGGTGGACGAGGTGTTGACAGGTCCCGGGGAAGAGACACTCGAGGCCGCGCTCTTTCGCCACACCGGTATCAGCGCACAGACCGACCTGGATCATGATCCCCTGGAATTCACGCCCGCTCTGGATCTGATGAACAAGGTACGATTCCTTCCTCTGCTCACTTCCAGGGGTTGTCCGTTCAGGTGCGCGTATTGCGCTTCAGGCAAGTTGGCCCCGGCTTTTGTCCGGCGCCGGCCAAAGGATGTGGTGGATGAAATCGAAGCAGCCGCGGCCCGGTATGGGGTCCGCGACATCGCGCTGTATGATGATGCGTTTCTCGTGGATGCGCACGAGCATGCGCTTCCTATCCTTGAAACTGCGGCTGAGCGGGTCCCGGGCTTGACGTGGCACAGTCCCAATGGTCTGCACGCGTCCGCGATCGATTCCGGGACCGCGTCGGTCATGAAGAGCGCGGGATTCCATACCATAAGGATCGGTCTGGAAAGCTCCTCCGATCAATTCCACTCGACCACCGGTGGAAAGACCGACATGGCCGGCTTCCTGTCTGCGGTAACCAACCTGAAGGAGGTTGGTTTCACGTCCGATCGGATCGGAGTCTATCTTCTCGTAGGACTCCCCGGGCAAACCAGGGCCCGGATTGAAGATGATGTGGACCGGGTCCTGCGAGCCGGCGCCTTACCCAAGCTCGCGGAATACTCCCCCATTCCCGGCACTCCAATGTGGCCGGCCGCGCTCGGAGCAACCCGTTATCCCATAGACAAAGAGCCGCTTTTCCACAACTGCACCCTCCTGCCCGCGGCTGACCCGGATGTGGACTGGGATTTCCTGCGAGCAACCCGCAACCGAATAAGAGAATCAATTGATTCAGCTTTGGCTGCTAAAGCCGATCATAGTGATGGTTTGGAGGAATGACTGATATTCGGATCTGCTTCCCAGAGCCTCCTTAAGGAAATCCCGCCTGCCCCCCCTTTTCGAGCTTACACTGGGACACACGTGACACCGCGGGCGCCGCTCGCATTCTGTCGTCCCTACGGGACTCTCAGACAGGGTTAGAGTGGATTGAGGAACCCGGCGCTGAAGCACCGGGCTACTTTCCAGTGTCCCTACGGGACACCTCTTCATGCCCCGTCGGGGCATCTGATAGTAGCCCGGTCATTTATGGCCGGGTAAAAGAAACCACCATAATTTCCCTTCTTTAAGTCCCGGAGGGACGACTGACTCTCCCTTCTACACCACCCACGGTGTTACGTGTGGGTAAGAGTAAGCCCTTGACGGGGGGCTGGGGGAGGGTGATCTTAGCACCGAACGTCAATCCGCATCACTATAGTTCATTTCTGAAAGCAACTTGGTATTAGGAGCGCGCTTGCTGCGCCTGGATTCAGGGCCCGGTTTTCACCGGATGACGGTTCCGGGGCATCTGCGTAAACCGGCTGCGAATTTCCGCCGTGCAGTACTAGCGCTTAGTTGCAGAATTCAGCGCAAGTCGCTGAGATGGAATAACCGGGAATGCCGCGGTGTCATACCTGTCAGATATGGCATTCTTTCAAGCAACTAAGCGCTAGAGGAGATGAGCCTAGAAAAAACTTGACCCCGTCTTCGTTCGTTTCCGGAAACAACCGGTACTTAAGTGAGCGCCAAACTCCAAAGGTTCTGCAACTCATCTCGTTTTCGGCCCTTGGCCCTTGCAAGCGCATTGGCTGCCGGCATCAAGGGCATTGGCCGGGAGGATGCGTAGGTGGCCCCTGATGTTGTGGACCCGGCACGAGCCCCGGAACGTCAAAAGGCGCATGGGGAGACTGGACATCTGGATGCTCTACCACAACATTGTCAGCTGAATCATATTCTCTGTTTGTGATAGTCACCAAATTGGTCCGGAAACGGTAAAGAAAGTCCATTTCGTCCCGACACTTGTCATGGTCATCGTCGTAGTAAGGCCCATTGTGGACCCAGTGGTGAACCACGTCCGGTGCCCCGTCACCGTCATAATCCCAGTCAGTGTAGAAGTTCTGACCCCCTAGGAAGGGGCACCTGGCGATCCATCCTTTGTTGGCGCCATCCTCTACCCATCTGCCGAAGGCGCCGTAACACCATAGCTCAACTTTGCGGGCGCCACACTGCTTCCGCGTGAACATCCACCCTTTCGTCGTGGGGTGAGGTCCTGATGGCGTAGGTATGGCCTGTTTCCCAGGCGGATTGCCCGGAGGCGGGCAACTAGACAGTCCCATATCGGTGACTTGGCACTGTTGTCCTCGGCCGGAAATATCTACAAATACCAGTGTGTTGACGTAGGTTAACACATTGGCCAGGTCTATAACGGGTAAAATGCGCACGTCATCCCATCTGGTTCGGAAGTACGCATTCGCGTGGGGTGAATATCCTGTGAAGGCCACCCACCCGAAACGCTTGCCCAAGGCGCTTTCGGGAACACTCATCGTGACGGAGATGTCATCAGCAGTCAGAAGAAGATTAGTCTTGGCGCGTTCCAGATCGCGCTTGAAGATAGCGCCGCGCTTGGGGTTGGTTGTGGTTATCAGCAGAAGATCGCTTAGCCCGTTGAAATCGCTGTCGACGAAGACCCCGAATTGGACTGACCGCTTTCCGTCCGCCATTAGCTTTCTTATCCCTTTTCCAGCGGTGGAGATCCGGAAATGGTAATGCCCGCCTTTCAGTACTAACTGGGCCTTTTGGATATCCACGGATTTCGGGATCGCTTCACGCGGCGGATACTTAACGTCAAAGTTCTTCTCGAACAAAGGATGACGCAAAAAGAAATCCTGCCGGAGATCTACGGCAGCAAGCTCGGGGCCAGAGCCGACAGTGGTTTTGGAGCACTGTTCTGAGACGGCCGTTTCGAACATCAGTAGACTAAGACTCAACAGCAAAACCAGAAGATAAGTCGTTTTGTTCATCACGATTCTCCTTTCTGCAAGGTTATGGGGTCAAATCCGTTCTTGACTCATCATCAAGCATTTTTCCCCATTCCGGGGTCACCATATGGAATTGCCTTCTGAATCCGGCCAAATTCTTACTTGGTTGCAGCAGTCCTTCCAGTTGCGCCTGGGCTAGCCGAGAACCAGCCCGACTGTTCTCTTAGGTCGAGTGATGTACCCTTGACGGCCCCTAAAAAAGCAGCCCACCCCTTTTTTCTGAAAGATCAAACAAACGTTGGTCGTGCTGCCTATTATATATCTTAAGGATAGTTTACGGGTATTTTTGTGGGTTGTCAACTAAGACGCTGGGCGGAAACCAAGTATTCAGGTTTTGATAAACGGTAATCATTCAGATTAGCGGGCCTGGAAGTCCGCCCCGAACATGGCATTGCGAGCGCAGCGACGTAATGTCCTGTGGCGCCAACATGGGGATTGCTTCGTCGTTTCATCCCTCGCAATGACATGCGCCATGAGAAGATCAGCCTGGCGAAACTGAATGATTTCGGCGAACGAATAGGGAGCATTGACATTGGGCCGCTGGGTTGCTAGATTACATGCTTCTGTTGCAGGAATAAATCGACGAACATATCCGGAAGGTGAATAGACTATGGCGCAGCCCAAGGACGTGGTTGGCTCGGCTCTCGTGGTCGGTGGCGGAATCGCCGGCGTGCAGGCATCATTGGACCTGGCCGAGTCGGGTTACAAGGTTTACCTGGTTGAGAGTGAAACCGGCATCGGCGGGCGTATGGCCCAGTTGGACAAGACATTCCCCACCAATGACTGTTCCACCTGTATTTTCTCTCCCAAGCTGGTGACGGTGGGCCAGAATCCCAATATCGAACTCCTGTCTTACAGCGAGGTGGATAGTGTGGAAGGCGAGGTGGGCAGATTCGGTGTCAGGATTCGCCGGAAATCTCCATACATACTCAAAGAGCGGTGCAAGGCCTGCGGCGATTGCGCAACGGTCTGTCCGGTCTTGGTGCCCAACGAGTTCGACGAGGGGCTCGTAAAGCGGGCCGCAACATACCGACTATTTCCCCAGACAATTCCCCAGGCATTCGTCATTGACAAGGCAGATCGTGCGCCCTGCGTGATCGCTTGCCCGGCTCACATCAATGTTCAGGGATACGTTGCGTTGATCAGCAAGGGCAAGTTCAAGGAAGCTGTTGAGCTAATCTATGAACAACTTCCGCTCCCCGGGGTCTTGGGCAGAGTTTGTCCCCACGGCTGCGAAAAGGTTTGCCGGCGGGCCGACAAGGAGGCCGCGGTATCTATCTGCAAACTGAAGCGTTTTGCCGCAGATCAGATCGACTATTCTGAACTGAAGATCCCTGAGATCACCCCGAAAGAGGAGAAGGTTGCCATTGTCGGGTCAGGCCCTGCGGGTCTTTCGGCCGCCTATTACCTTGCGCTGGAAGGGTACAAGGTCACCATGTTTGAGGCGGCTCCTGTGCTTGGCGGCTGGCTGAGGGTGGGCATCCCCGAGTATCGACTCCCGCGTGATGTGCTGGAAAAGGAGATCGAACACATACTCGGTCTGGGCGTGGAGGCCAAGACCAACACAGCGCTAGGAGTTGATTTTTCCGTTGACGACCTGAAAGCCCAAGGATTCGGCGCGGTGTATCTCGGCGTAGGATGCCAAAAGGGCGCGAGCCTGAACATTGCGGGAGAAGACTCGGATGGAGTGATCCAAGGAGTTGACTTTCTTCGGGATGCCGCGCTTGGCAACCCGGTGAGCGGCGTGAAAAACGCGGTGGTGATCGGAGGCGGCAATGTTGCCGTGGACGCTGCTCGAACCTTGGTCCGGACCGGCGCCCGGCAGGTCAACATAGTGTACAGGCGGTCCAGGGAAGAAATGCCCGCTTACGAGGCAGAGGTGGCAGCGGCCCTGGACGAGGGAGTCAAGATTCAGTTCCTGGCCGCGCCTGCTGAGGTGATGGCCGGCAATGGCCGGGCTTCCGGCCTCAAGTGCATCAAGATGGAACTGGGCCCCGCGGATCAGACGGGCCGCAGACGCCCCATACCAGTGGAAGGGACGGAGTTTGTGATTGAGGCGGATCTGATTGTGCCTGCCATCGGTCAGGTCGTTGATCCGGATCTCTGGGACAAAGTCTCCGATCTTGAAAGGAGCCCGTGGAACACGATTCAGGTGGACCCCGTAAGTCATGCCACGTCTGTTGAGGGAATCTTCGCGGGCGGCGACGCGGGCACAGGTCCCGCGACCGTGGTGGAAGCAGTGGCCGCGGGCAAGCAGGCCGCGATTTCTATCACCCGATATCTGAAGGGTGAAGACCTTACCGCGGGCCGGGGCGACAAGTGGCCGGAACATCGAGAGTATCCGCCCATCCCGGATATGCCGGCGGAAGCCAGAGCAACCAATCCGGAAATTCCCGTGTCCGAACGCAAAGAATTTGCCGAGGTTGAGCTTGCTCTTTCCGAAGATGAGGCATTGAGAGAAGCGAATCGCTGCCTCAACTGCGGTGTTTGCTCAGAGTGCATGGAATGCGTCAAGGCTTGTCCGGCTGAGGCGATCGAACACTCGATGGAAGATGAATATCTGGACGTGGATGTGGGCACGATTATCCTCTCCACGGGGTATGAAATGATCGACCCCTCGAAGTTCCGTGGGGAATTCTCGTATGGCGTGGCGCCCAACGTGCTGACCAACATGGAGTTCGAGCGCATGCTCAGCGCTTCGGGTCCCAATGAGGGTGAAGTGAAGCGGCCTTCCGACAACGAACATCCCAAGAAGGTGGCCTGGATCCAATGCGTGGGCTCCCGTGATCCGCAGAAGGGTATGGCCCATTGTAGTTCCATATGTTGTATGGCATCGATCAAAGAGGCTGTAATCGCCAAAGAGCACAGCGCTGATATCGAACCCACGATCTTCTACATGGACATACGAGCATACGGAAAGGACTTTGACGCGTATTACGAACGAGCCAAGAGTGAGGGCGGAGTAAGATTCGTACGGTCAATGGTGAGCCGGGTCATTGAGGACCCTGTCACCAATAATCTTGAGATAACCTATTTGAACGAGGATCAGCAGCTCATTAGCGAGACCTTTGATATGGTGGTTCTTGCAGTGGGATTGAAGGCGTCGACAGAGTCCCAACTTCTTGCCGCGAAATTGGCGGTAGATCTCAACGAATCCCAGTTCTGTTCCACTACCTCTTTTGAGCCTATCCAGACTTCACGTCCCGGTGTCTTTGTAGCCGGCATGTTCCAGGGCCCCAAAGATATCCCCCAGACGGTCATGGAGGCATCCGCGGCCGCGGGCGCATCCTCAAGGCTGCTGGCGTCTGCTCGCAACACGCTCACCACCCAGGAGGAATTCCCACCTCAACGGGATGTGGTCGATGAAGAGCCACGCATCGGTGTGTTCATATGCCGTTGCGGTATCAACATTGCGGCCGTGGTTGACGTGCCCGCGGTTGTGGAGCACGTGAAGGATCTTCCCAATGTGGTCTTCGCTGATGAGAAGCTTTTCACATGTTCCCAGGACACCCAGGAGGCCTTTCTGGACATCATTAAGGAGCACAACCTCAATCGGGTTGTGGTCTCCGCGTGCAGTCCCCGGACTCACGAGCCCATGTTTCAGCTGACAATGGAAAAGGCCGGGCTCAACCCGTACCTGTTCACCATGACCAATATTCGCGACCAGTGCTCGTGGGTTCACGCGACCCACAAGGACGAAGCCACGGAAAAAGCCAAGGACCTGTCGCGGATGGCCATTGCAAGAGCGCGCAAACTCCGACCATTGCAGAAGTCCAAGATGCACGTTGTGTCAAACGCTCTGGTGCTCGGCGGAGGCGTTTCAGGCCTCACGGCCGCGGTCAATCTGGCCGACCAGGATTTCCAGGTCTACCTCGTTGAAATGTCCGACAAGCTCGGAGGCAATGCCCTTTCCATAGAGCGGACCATTCACGGCGAGGAAGTAAAGCCGTTCCTGACCGATCTTGTAAAGAAGGTAGGATCTCACCCCAAGATCGAAGTCTATAAGAACTCGACATTTTTCGATCTTTCCGGTCATGTGGGTCACTTCAAGGGGACCATAGCCTCCCACGAAGGCGCGTCGCGAGAGGTGGAGTTCGGCGCGGCCATCGTGGCTACGGGCGCTCAGGAATCCAAACCTCAGGAGTACCTCTTCGGGGAACATTCCGCGGTGGAGACCCAGCATTCTTTGGAAGAGCGGATAATGTTCGAGGACCCGAGTCTCGCGGAAATCAAGAGCGCGGTTTTCATCCAGTGCGTGGGTTCCCGGTGCGAAGAGCGACCTTATTGCTCCAAGATCTGCTGCTCCGCTTCGGTCAGGCTGGCGGACCGCCTCAAAGAGATCAATCCTGATGTTCAAAACTACATCATTTACAGGGACTTGAGGACATACGGTCTGCTGGAAAAATACTATGAGCAGTCCCGACGGTCCGGAACCATATTCATTCAGTACGATCCGGAGGCCAAACCTACGGTGGAGGCCGATGGGGACCAGGTCAAGGTGACTGTCCGTGACAGGATTCTCAACGAAGACATCACCATACCCGCGGATGTGCTCACCCTGGCCACTGCCGTGGATCCAGCGGAGAGCAACGCAGAAACCCAGCGTCTGTTCAAGTTGACGCTCAACGCGGCGGGCTATTTTGTGGAAGCCCACATGAAGCTGCGTCCCGTGGATTTCGTCACCGAGGGTGTTTTCCTGGCAGGACTGGCTCACTATCCGAAACCCATCGATGAGTCCATAGCTCAAGCCACCGCGGCTGCGCAGAGGGCTTCGATACTGCTGAGCCACGAGGAATTGACCTTGCCCGGGGTCATATCCCAGGTGGACCCGTCAAAGTGCGCTGTGTGCCTGACGTGCATCAGGCTCTGTCCGTACGGGGCCCCGCGAATCAACGAAGACCACGCAGCCGAAATCGTTCCTGCTCTGTGTCAGGGTTGCGGGATATGCTCTGCAGTGTGTCCCGGTAATGCCATCGAACTGTCGCACTTTCGGGATGAACAGGTGTTTGAGGAAATCGACGCGCTTCTCACGGATGCTTCTTGACCGTGCCTATCGGATTGCTTCATGCCAATGAGTGTCCTGACAAGACTACACTCCGGACAAGGAGAAACATATGCAGCAAGCCCAATCGACTTCAGGCGAGGTAGTAGCGCCGCCCACCGGCGATTTGGCCTCGACCATTCATCAGTGCTATCAGT
>CAZGNL010000182.1:0-10424 GCA_964527475.1 uncultured Syntrophaceae bacterium | reverse complement strand
GGGGCAGGCTCTATGTGTCTGCCCTCCCCGTTGCCCCCCGTAAGTGAATGGTTACTAAGGTCAGCCTTGAGCCGCCAGATTGGCGATTCTCGCTTTGACCAACGCGGCATCGGGGGCCTGGGGAAATATCTTCAGGTACTGGCGGTACGCTTGAACCGCCTCCTTTTTCTTGCCCTGGAACTCGTAGATCTTGGCAATGGAAGCGAACGCCTCACGGCGATAGGGGGAGTCAGTGTTCTTGGAGAAGTCGTTGAGAATTACGAGCGCCTTGTCGTAGTCCTTCAGGGCAATAAGGGTCATCGCACGGTTGTACATCACGAGGCTGTCCAGCCCCTGTTTCACCAGGTTGGTGGACTTCATTCGGTCGTATCGCTTCAGGGCGCGCTCGAAATCCTGCATTTTGTAGAGAACGTGACCGGTGTACAGTAGCGCGGTTTCACCCGCCGGCCAACTCGGATAAGCTTCAGCCACGGCGTCGAATTCCTTGAAGATTTGATCCCACTTTTCCCGGGGAACCGGTTCGGCAGACAGGGCGGCGGCCTGATAACTCCGGTAAGCCTTCTCGAAGATCTCATGGCCCGCGCTCCGGGCATGTTGGCTGTACCCGTACCATCCAATGATCGCCGCCATGATTGCAGCGACGCCCACCCCTGCAAGAGTGCCCATCCGAGGGTTGTCCCTGAAATACTGTACCACTATGCCGCTGGTGGTCAGGAATTCGTCGGGTTCCTTGAGAAGCTCTTTTCGGGTTACTCTCTTTGGGGCCACGCTTTTACCTCTCTTCACTGACATCCGTAGGCTTCGGCCACCTGGGGAAGCCCAAACGACAGACATAACCGATATGTGACGGCGAGTCAACCCAGCCCTGAAGCCCGCGCGGCAACTTACCCGAATTCTTGCCAAACATCGACGTCAGCGTCTTGCAGGGCCTGGATCAACCAACTACCATCGCAAGAAAGCGACAACGAAGTATGAAAATCCCTTCCGTTGTTCAATGGTCCGGGGCCCGCTCAATCGCCCCACGCGTACTGCGCGCCCCTCCAAATCACCGCATACGTTGACCCGTAAAGGGATGGTTTTTCCACGGGACTTCATGCGAATAGCGGTCGGCCCAAGGGAATAGTACGAAGACACTCCCGCTACAGGTCCCCCACACAGTTATGGATGGCGGTTAGCGCCTGAGAAAAAGCCGCACCGGTCGGGCCAGGTTGACATACTCACCGTTCGCGTTTTCGCTTCGAGTGGTCGTTCCCGCGTAGAGCTTCAGGGTATCCGCCAGCTGTTTGACCGTGCTGTTCAGCATCCTCACGCAACCGTGCGATTGGTTGCCGCCGACACTCCACGGCGAGCTGGTTCCGTGAACTCGATAACCCTGCGAGTCGATCACTTTCATCTTCGGGGCTACCCTGTCGAGGCCCTGATCCGGCACCGCACGATTTCTGGAGCCTTTTAACGGCCTCTTTACGAAAAGCGGCATCATGTGTCCGCCATACACGCTCCGGCTCGGCGATTGACCCCATGCCCACATTCTATTGGGGGGAATCCAGAGCGGGTTCTTGTCGAAAATCCGCACCAACCAGTAGGAACCTGTCGGAGTAGGATATTCCCTGGAACCGAGCCCTACCCGGGTGGTGTACAACAGTTTCCTTGAGTTGTCCCGCGCAACTCCGAACAGTTCAAGTGTGTATTGGGAATGATCTATCATGATTTCAAAGCCGTAAAAAAGCTTTCCCGGATGCCTTGCCAAATGCCCGGGGGACATGTCTCGTATGTCCGAATCGAGCATGCTTCCAACGCGCTTCCTGGCCAAGGACGGGATATAGGGCCCTAAAGAGGCAAGCTTGACCCAATTGTCCTGACCCAAAGAGAGGCTTCTGCCCGGGTAGAACCATTTAGGACCCGGGAATTCCATCATCTCCAGGGCATCATTCTTCATCGAGCCCAGGTAGTCTTCCGTGAACGGGACCCACGGGACCCTCAACGACAATCGATAGTCCCCATGTGCGTACCTATCAAAGGGAATTGCCAATACTCTGTCGACAGTTCCTTGTGTTACGGTTTCTTCAAGGGCAAGTCCGGGTGGATGAGCAAGACTCACTACAAGTCCCTGGACCGCTCTGTCCGAGGCCCGAGCCGCGGGAACCCCGCTCCAGGGAGCGACGGCAAGAAAGACGAATAATCCCAAACCCAAGGTGACACTTAAGAAAGACCGCATGATCGAAAACCAATCCAAGAAAAAGTATTAAAGGGTGGGTCTCATGACCCGGGAAGTGAAAGCAATACTCCCCTATTTGTTACAATAAGGCGAGTACAGGAAAAAGTCAAGTAAAAAGAGGCTCATGGAGTGACCATTCAGTCATTCGGGGGGGCGACCGGAACAACCGCGTTTCAGCGTTTATCGGATGGCAAGCGGGCACACACACAGGTGCGCCCCTACACTCTGCCCCACGACGGGTCTGGGCACAGACGTAGGGGCAGACCTATGTGTCTGCCCTCACGATTTCGAAGTCCCCCGAAACTGAATGATTAGCTCATGGAGTGACCATTCTGTTTCGCGGGGATCTCTCGCAAGATGTCATTGCGAGCGCAGCGAAGCAATCCCGGCAAACGTGAGCTTGCCGTCAGGATCGTCGGATCATCAGAAGCGCAGGCTGGAGACGCAATCAGAGGCTGGACAGCCTGCGTCATACTCACAGTTTGAAATGTGGGCCGGACCTTCCAGTCCGCCTGATCTTGCAGGAGCAGCCAAATCCATTCTCCAATGACACTAAGTATTTGCGCGCTCTTTTGCTGCCGGCTGGCTCCTAACGGAACAGCGGATATGGATTGTTTCCGTACCGGACCCCATAGTAAGGTACCTTCTTCGAAGGGCAGGCGGTTT
The DNA here is from genome assembly GCA_964527475.1 of uncultured Syntrophaceae bacterium. Lineage (GTDB taxonomy): Bacteria > Desulfobacterota > Desulfomonilia > Desulfomonilales > Desulfomonilaceae > CAZGNL01. The sequence goes on along the minus strand of CAZGNL010000182.1, from coordinate 7,543 downwards.
CGTAAGGGGACGGAACCGAGGGTATCCTGAGACCGGGAGGGCGGCATGGCGCCGCGCAAGGATTGGCCGCGCACGGGAACAAACATGGAGGCGCCTGGCCCATGGTCAGGATCGCTGCATCACGATGCAGACCGAGGGAAAACTGTGCGTCAGCTTTGTCAACGAAGATTACCGTGGCAGATGCTATGATCAAGAAGGTAAGGACAAAGACGAACCGTTTCATTGCCTGCTCCCCGAATTGTCTCTGCTGAGCGGATGAACCGCTCGCTGCAGGTATTATAATCGCGTGTATTATAATATGCAAAGGACGGTAATGTCAACCAATGCATTAGCAAACAGCGTAATCCTTCACTTACGAGGGGCAGACACATAGGTCCGCCCGTACGGGAAGAAGCCTCCGGTGTGCAGGTGTAGGGGCGCGCCTGTGTGTACGCCCTCTTCCCCCAAACCGTGAACGGCTACGCTTGTTGACACAGACCTCTCTCGCGGCAAACCCGGATTACAATAATATTCGCGAAATGGTATAACATCGTCGGAAGCAAACGATAGAATGCCGAAAAAACGCGGATATCCGACCGAATTGACCCACAAGCCCGGGAGCGAACATGCAGCACTTCACAAAGCGAGGATCTGGGCCGGCACAGCGTCGGCGAAACAGAGAAGGGAACAAGCAATTCGAGCACCTTCAGGCAACTGAACTGTATTGCCCCTACTGCAAGCAGGCCATGCCCGTTCGGGAGCGGCTCCTGTTGGTTTTGCCCGAAGGGGAAAAGTACGAATATGTCTGCGCGCGCTGCGGAACCTCGGTAGGAGACAAGATCGTAAGAGGAAAACAACAGCCTCCCCTCATCGTTTGATTGCCCCCCCCAGTATGCCCCAAAATATTCAGCGGCATCATGCAAAAAAAAACGGGCGACCCGAAGGCCGCCCGTTGATTCGCAACAAGTGGGGCTCTAGGAGACCCTGAACTTGTAAACCTCGTTGGTGTCAGGATCAATCACATGCACTGCGCAAGCGATGCAAGGATCGAATGAATGGACAGTCCTGAGAATCTCAAGAGGTTTCTTGGGATCCGCAACAGGAGTGCCGATAAGGGCGTTCTCAACAGGACCCTTCTTGCCCTTGCTGTCTGCGGGACCGAGGTTCCATGTGGAGGGGACTACCTGCTGGTAGTTCTTGATCTTGCCCTTTTCAATGTTGACCCAGTGTCCCAGTGAGCCACGGGCCACATCGTTGAGGCCGAAGCCCTGGCCATTGGTGCTCTCGTCAAGCTTGTACGGGGTGAAGGTCTTGGTGTCACCCTTCTTGACGTTCTCGAGGAGATCCATGGTCCATTTCTCAGCCCTCTTGGCATTGACCAGGCATTTGATGCCGCGGGCCGCGATGCGTCCGAGAGTGGAGAACAGGGCCTCCGGACCGACTTCCAGCTTCTTGAGCACGCCGTCCACGACTCCCTTGACCTCTTTGTTGCCGCCAACGTACGAAACGAGGCACTGAGCCAAGGGACCCACTTCCATGGGGTTGCCGTCGTAACGCGGGGCCTTGAGCCAGGTATACTTGCCCTTGGTGTCTGGAACCGCGCCGCCCAACTCCTTGCCGCTCAGCGGCTCGGTAACACCCACCGACGGATGCAGGGGTTTGCCGTCCTTATACCAGGAATGAGAGACTTCCTCGGTGATCTTCTTTTCGTCCATGTTCACGAGCTTCAGTTTCCCGTTCATGACCATGCCTCTGGGGAAGTAGAAGCTGTCGGGCTCTTTGTCGCCTTCGGGGAAGTCACCGTATGCGAGGAAGTTCTTGTTTCCGCCGATCGCGGCCCAGTGTTTGTAGAAGGGCGCCACCGCAAGAATATCAGGAATATAGACTTCCTCTATGAACTTGATCTGCTCACGGATCTTGAACAGGTACTGGGAGATACGATCCGCGTTGAGCTGCTCCGCGACGGTCACTCCACCGGGCAGATGTCCCTGAAGATGGGGGTTCTTGGCGCCCCAAATGGCGGTAATCTGTGCCGCGAACACCTGTTGACGAAGGTTGTCCAGATAGTGACCCACCGCCATAAGGTTGGCCTCAGGCGGGAGCTTGTAATCAGGATGGCCCCAGTATGCGTTTGCAAAGGGACCCAGCTGACCGGAACCCACGAAAGCCTTCAGTTTGCCTTTCAAGCCTTCGTAGTACTTCTTGGTGTTGGGTCTGCCGCTCAGGGCTGCCGACAGATCCGCTGTCTTCTTAGGATCTGCGCTCAGCGCGGAGACAACGTCCACCCAGTCAAGCGCGCACAGCTGATAAAAGTGCACCGTATGGTCGTGCATGTTTTGTGCTGCATGGGTAAGGTTACGGATCATCCTGGCATTGGGGGGAATCTTGATCTTCAGAGCATCTTCAACCGCCCTAACCGAAGCCAAGGAGTGCGTCAGGGTACAGACACCGCATGAACGCTGAGTAATCAGATGTGCGTCCCTGGGATCCCGGCCCTGCAGGATGATTTCCAGACCCCTGAACAGCGTGCCACTGCTCCAGGCGTCTTTGACCTTTCCGTTCGATATTTCAACTTCTATGCGAAGGTGACCCTCGATTCTTGGAATCGGGTCAACTACGACTCTTGCCATTGTATCGCTCCTTTTAGAAAGATTTCTTCAAGGGATCGAATTCCTGTCCGAGCCTTCCAACGCTTATTTTTCCACGTAGAAGGGGGCCATCTCGTCCCAGAATTTGGGTTCGCTGCATCCGATGCAGGGGTGACCCGCGCCGATAGGCCAGTTCTCGCCCTGGTTCCACCTGATCTTCGGGCAGTTGTTGTACGTGGCGGGTCCAGCACAGCCAACCTTGTACAGACACCAGCCCTTGGCGGCCCCAGCGTCTCCGAATTCCTTGACGAATTCTTCGTTCTCGAAGTGACCTCTTCTCGGACAATTGTCGTGGATGAGGTACCCGTAAGCGAACAACGGCCGACCCAGGTCATCCAGAGCCGGGAGCTTGCCGAGCAGCAGATAGTGAACCACAGTGGCCACAATGTTGTCGGCATTTGGCGGACAGCCGGAGATGTTTACGGTAGTCACACCGGTGGCATCCTTGATGCCCTTGGCCCCGGTCGGGTTCGGCTTGGCAGCCTGAACGCCGCCGAAGGAAGAGCAGTTGCCTACGCAGATAGTGGCTGCCGCGTTCTTCACTACGTGATTGGCGACCTCAAGAGCGGTCTTGCCCGCGATCTTGCAGTACACGCCGTCGTCCTTTGTGGGAATCGCGCCTTCAACCACGCAGATGTACTTCTTCGGCATCTTCTTGACGATACCTTCGAGGATCTCTTCCGCCTGGTGGCCCGCGGCCGCCATAATGGTTTCGTGATACGCGACGTCCAGGACATCAAGGATGATGTCAGCGGCCCACGGATAGGTGGTCCGAATGAAGGACTCGGTGCATCCCGTGCATTCCGCGAAGTGCAACCACACCACGGTGGGGCGCTTCTTCGCAGCGGCCTCCGCTATCTTCGGAGCGAAGGACATAGGCAGTCCCAAAACAGTGGCCATAAAGCCACAAAACTTCATGAAGTCCCGTCGGGAAACGCCTTTCTTTTTTAGCCGTTCGGGGACATCAATAAATTTGTCCATCTTAACCTCCTTGCATGGACTTTGTGGACATAAACCCCAAAAAAAAACTCAACCTGTAAACCTGAATGCCGGCAAACAAATGCCGACCCTGGCACAGAGCCCCTACGCCCTATCTAGTCAGGGTAGAAACTTCTGTGTGGATAGCCCGTCAAATTCGAGAACTTTTTCAGTGTTACTTCCCATTTAAAGGAAGTAGACTAATTCAGGCGGACATGAAAAGCAAGGTAAAATAGTCAGGAATTCCAGGTTGCTACGTTTTCGCCAAGCGTGCTACGCACCGAGAGCCCAACAATCCTCATACGTGCAAGACTCCCCGCTGTCCCCCGGACCTCAGACGCTCTGCCTCACCGCTTCCAGGGTGTGTGCAATGTCTTCCTCCGAGTGCGCCGCGCTCACAAACCATGCCTCAAACGGAGACGGCGCAAGGTATATTCCGTGCTCGAGCATGCGGCCGAAAAACGCGGTGAACGCTTCCCGGTCGGCCTTGGCCGCTTCCTCGTAGCATGTGACCGGGCCAGGATGGAAGAACAGCGAGAACATGGATCCGACTCTGTTCACCGTGTGAGGAATCCCCTTCCGGCCCAGAATCTCTTTGATGCCCTCGGCCAACCGGCTGGATCGGCTTTCAAGGTCCGGGTACGGATCGTCTCTCTTGAGGATCTTGAGTGTGGCGAGCCCCGCGGCCACAGCCAAGGGATTACCCGAGAGGGTCCCGGCCTGATAGACGCCCCCTACAGGCGCCAGAGATTCCATGATCGACCGCGAACCGCCGAACGCACCCACCGGCAATCCGCCGCCTATGACCTTGCCAAGGCAAGTAAGATCCGGTTTGACGCCGTAGAGTTGCTGCGCTCCCCCGGGAGCCACACGGAAGCCGGTTATCACCTCGTCGAAGATAAGGAGGGCCCCACTGTCATCGCACAGTTCCCTGAGTCTTCCCAGGAAGCCCTCGTGGGGCGGAACGACCCCCATGTTTCCCGCAACCGGCTCCACCACGACCGCGGCCACAGATTCCGGCGCCTTCTCGATCTCACTGTCCAGAGCGTTCAGATCGTTGTATGGAACGACCACCGTCTGCTCAACTATGCTCCCGGGAACCCCAAGAGAATCGGGAACCGACAGGGTGGCCGCTCCTGATCCCGCGCGAGCCAGTAGGCCGTCACTGTGGCCGTGGTAGCATCCGGAGAATTTGATGATCTTATCTCTTCGCGTAACGCCCCGTGCCACGCGAATCGCGGTCATTGTTGCTTCGGTTCCCGAGTTCACCAGTCTTACCATCTCAACGGAAGGGACCAATTCCACAATGGTTTCGGCCATCTCCACCTCAGCTCGAGTCGGAGCGCCGAAGGAAGTTCCGTGTTGCATGGTCCGGTCAAGCGCTTCCAGCACCTCCGGGAACGCGTGACCCAGTATGAGAGGTCCCCAGGAACACACATAATCGATGAACTCATTCCCGTCTTCATCGTAGATCTTGGATCCTTCTCCTGAACGGATAAATCGGGGGGGGAGTCCTACCGACTTGAAGGCACGCACTGGGGAATTCACCCCACCGGGGATGATCTCCATTGCCTGCTCAAAAAGGGATTCGGATGTCTTGTTAATCTTCAATGCTCGATACCTCTTCAGCTTTCACACGTCTTCTTCTTCGAAATAGGTCATGCTGACCTTTTTCAGCTCCTTTTCGGAGTACAGAATCTCGTAATCCAACGCTCCCGAAGCCTCGGACATTTTCCGGACAATGTCGAGGCATCCTTCTTCGGATGACTCGTGGACCATAGTGAAAAGGGTTCCCCCTTTTTCTCCGAAAGGAGGCCGCTCATAACAGTGGGTAACCTGCGGGAACGAGGCGAGAAGTGTGCCCACCTCCCGGGTCCTTTGAGGCTCCACTTTCCACACCACCATGCCGTTGAATCCGATGCCCGCCTCGATGTGTCGGATCATTGCTCCCATTCTTCTTATGACGCCTTCATCCCTCATTCTCCTGATGCGCCCGAGCACCTCGTCTTCGGACACGTTCAGATTCCGTGCCATGACCGCATACGGCTCCAGGGAATCATCCAGATCTCCTTGAAGCGCCAATAGTATTCTTCTGTCAACCGTGTCGAATTCTATCCTGGACATATTTGTAGCCTCAAAAGCATTGTTGGCTTACTATATACTCCCATGAACCTTGTGAACAGGAAAAACCCTCTTTGCCTGGTCTTTGCCTTTGGCATGGAAGCCCGGCCTTTTCTGCATCGGGTCGAGGTGAGGCGGCGTTGGAGAAAGGGCAAAGCCACGTACATGGAGGCGTTTTTCGAAGGCCAAAGCCTTCTGGTGGTAAGGAGCGGTATCGGACCGGACCGGGCCGCCGCGGCTATCCGAAACCTTGGTGTCAGTCCCGCCGCGATTATCGCAGTTGGGTCGGCAGGCGCGCTTGCGCCAACCTTGAAAGTACGAGACTTTATTGTTTCCGCGGAGACTGTTTCGGGTGATGATCCCAATAGGGTTGTTCTGTGCTCGCGCCCCCTCGTGGACGCGATTACGGAAGCGTGCCGGAAGGAAGGATTCGGATGCACTGTGGGCCGCTTGGTCACCGTCAGGGCGCCGGTTTGGCGTCGCGAGGACCGCGAACGCCTGCATGGGATTGCCGATGCTTTGGCAGTTGACATGGAGAGCCACGCAATGGGATTGGAGGCTCACAAACTGGGGATCCCCTTCACCGCGTTTCGAGTAATTTCCGACGATCTTGATTCCCCTCCATTACCGGATCCGAAAAGTCTGAGGAGATCCTGGCGCACCCCGGGGCGAATCCCGAGCATGATGCTGGAGACGCTGCGCTGGGGTCTTTTCCTGAGAGACTTTCGCAGGTCGGTCCGTCTCTTTCCTCCTGTGCTCACCAGGTTCATAAGGGACCGAGGAAACGAGCAACCTCAGTTGGAGAGAGAGATCGTCCTCTTGACCCGCAAATGAGGCTCCAATACCAACGTAGATGCCCAGAAACAAAGGCACAACGAAGTATGGAAATGCCGGCGGTACAAAGGGGCATCCTTTGTAGGGGCGACCGGCGGTCGCCCGATGGGGAAGGCACGACATTCCAAGAAAAAGGACATTTTCATGCAAACGTCCTCCAAGTTCGCGAACGCGCCGGCCCCAAGTAGGGGAGGCGGAGCCTCCCGTTATGCATTCCCAGGCAGAGCCCTGAGCATGTCCCAATCTTTTTGCTGGACACCGTGGCAGCATTATGCCAATTGGCCCGCCAATGGGAAGCACTGACCAAGCAGCGCCCCGCAGGGGCGCACTGTGAATAGCCGCGGGTTTCAGAGGCTGTTGCAAAACTCAATCTCGCACACTGATCGTGCTACCCAAATGAGGCCTTTCACGGAGGACAGTTTGTAACACATTGAAATTAAGAGGGCGCAGCATGCGGCGCCCCTACGCATGGCTCCGCCATGCACAGATCGTGGCACGATTGGTACGTCTTTCCGGGTTTTGCGACAGGCTCTTCAACCCGTGGAGAGCGACGCCCATCCAATTATCGCGAACGACCCCGAAGGGGTCGACCAATCAGTATCCACTCTGCGTGGGGCCAATGAGCCTGCACGATGTATCCGTGCTTCGAGCAGATGGAACCAGACCTCAAGGTGGCCATATCGCCCTGCGCGGAGCAGCCACTCGATATCAGGAGTGTTCCTCAAATTCCACACCGGCTTCAATAAATGATGCGCCTCGTCGCATCATTGGTGGACCCCTTCAGGGTCCGGACCCGTTTATGGGGTTCCCCTTTACCGTGGGTTGAAACCCACGGCTATTCGTGGTCTGCCCCTTCGGGGCAGCTATTCCGCTTCACCCCCCGTTCTGTCTCTTATACCAATGCGCTTTCAAAGAGGGAACATATGGGTCAAGTCCGGAAGGGAGAAATCCCCCCTGCCCCCCTTTGCTAAAGGGGGGTCGTT